>NZ_JAKKCS010000004.1:0-428313 GCF_021728075.1 Vibrio sp. D54
CAACCTCATCAACTACAGTGAGTTTAAAAGCGAGGGAGTAATCGCGCTGAGTTCTTTTAGTTGTTGATTTCATAACACTCTCCAATTTTGGGGGTGGAAAGTGTCAACCTTATTTAGGACGGCACAAGAGTCGATAAAAGGTAGCGCAATGAGTCGCTACCTTTTTTTATTTTTTCTACCTTTCTTCACCAATATGAAACTCAACGCGATTTCTTCCGGTTTCTTTTGCCTTGTAAAGTGCTAAGTCGGCGCGTTTAACGAGTGGTTCAAATGAGTCGTCGAGACGACAGACTTGAGTTACCCCAATACTCGCGGTGAAGCTCATATCACAACCTGAATGTTGAACGGTCGTCGTTTCTAGTGCATTACGAATCGTTTCTAATGTGTCTAGAGCTTGCTGTGATGAGCGACTTCTTAATACGATGGCAAACTCTTCACCGCCAACTCTGGCAAGTAAGTCACAATCAAGTAGATGACTTTTAATAGTATTAACTGCATGGATCAGTGATTTATCGCCTGCGTCATGACCAAATCGGTCATTGAGGCTTTTAAAATTGTCGAGATCTAAAATAGCAACATGGAAGTCAATGCCCTGGGTTCGGTATTCATTTAGGCGGCTTTCGATTTGTCGCATGAACTCTCTGCGGTTTGGAATACCTGTTAGATCATCCGTCGTGGCGAGGTGTTCCATTTTCATAATCTGTATATGAAGGGCAATGTTTAAAGCAATCCAATTAGCGATGCACTGAAGCTGTGCCGCTTGTTCGTTTGTGTAAATGTGCGTTTGATGATGCGCAACATTAAGCGTTCCTAGGCAGACTTTACCGTGCATTAAAGGCGCGTCCATACACGTACCCATACCATTGGATGCGAGCATCACACAATCAATCTCATCAGATTGTGTAACATCATCGCAGATCATCAGTTGTTGTTTTTTGAACACTCGGCCAACAAACGCTTGATGAATGGGCACTAAAAATTCAGCGGGAATCGCTTTACTACCAGAGAAAGAGTAGACCTTTAAATGATCATTGTTTTCATAAAGTGTGATACTCGCACGGTCAGAATTAAATATACGATTTATCCATTCTGCCACCGTATCAAGTACTTGCTGTAGTGTTTCCGATTGAGCTAAAAAGTGAACAAACCCTATCGGCATACATATCGGACTTTCCATGTTTTGCATCGATAAATCATCAGGGTTAAAAGTTCTTTCAAGTCTCAATAGACATCTCCTTGGCAATGTTGCAAATACCAACAATAAATTACGTGAAGCTATTTTGTAGAAAATGTGCTTCTTGGTAAGAGTATGGTTTAATTATCGCCATTTGTGTGAATTTGGTTGCTTAATGTGGGCGTTAACTCACCCTAAATAAGTAAATCTTATACCTATTTATAAGTAAGTCATTACTCAATAAGTGGTGTTTTTAAGATGGAAGTACAGAATGAGCCCTTCTGGAAGAGAAGGGCTAGAAAAGGATACAAATGGGGTCAGGTGAGTAGAGACTTAATTGTCTTTGTACTTTTGTAAAATCAACTGACTTATCTGCGCAACGAGCTGGTCCCTAGCTTGAAGTGAGAGCTCGGTTTCTGTGACATAAATACTAATGTAAACAGGTCGATGATTTTCCTTCCATATAATCGCGTTAATGCCACGCGAACCATGACCACCCGCACCAGAACGGTCTGCAATAGACCAACCTGTTGGTAATACAGAACGCATTAACGAGTCTGACACTTTGTTGTCCTGCATCCAGATTTTTAATTGTACACGAGACTCATAAGACAACGTTTCGCCTTCGACCAAGGTTCGTAGAGTGTTTAGTATAGCGTTAGGTGTGGTTGTGTCGCGGCTGTCGCCTGGTGTGGCTTCGTTCAAGCGAGGTTCTATTCTGTCTAGGCGCGTTGCTTTATCTCCAATTGTTCGCAGAAACATTGTTACGGCCTTAGGGCCGCCAATTTCATTTAATACTAAGTTGGCTGCGGTATTATCACTCATTAACATAGCGGCTTCACACGCGTGCTCTATGCGTGTGCTTTGGCCTGCGAGCTTATCCATCACCGGAGACCATACAACGATACTGCGCTCATCGACTTTTGCGGTCGCATTTTTACTTAGCTTACCGCTGTCCATATCACTTAGCATTTTGGCACAAGCTAGGGTTTTGAATGTGCTCATGAGTGGGAAGCGTTCATCGCCGCGGTAATCCCAACGCTCGTCTGCTTGGGTATCCCAAACTGACACCCCAATTCTGCTTGAGGTTTGTTGCTCGAGGAGAGAAATGTCCTCATTCAGTTGGGACGCGTAACTTAGGGTTGAGCAAACCATTAGCCCAGCCAACAAAAATAACTTTTTCATGGATCGTGTTCTTCAATTTTAGTTTTAGTTCGCATGGTAGCGATGTCACGTAAACTATAACGAGCCAATACTCTAAACACTGTTAAATCTATGTCTATTTTATGTAGGATTCTTTGCAATACGCTTAAACGGTCTCAATATGGGGAGAAGAGTGTTGCTATCAAGGCCTGTAGTTTGGCTTATATATTACGTCAGTGATTCGGTCACAAAAATATCTTAGCGTGAGACACTGACTCAGAATTTCTTATCATGAGCTAACGAATAGTTTGATCCAGAGAAATAAAAGGAGCTGAATCATCAGCTCCTTTGTCTAGTTGGATAATTACTTACAGTTCAATCTTTTTAACCATGCCCGATTCTGCATGGCCTGGAATGTTGCACGCGAACTCAACCTTGTTGTCACCGTGGAAGTGCCACAGTAATTGCTTCGCTTTACCTGGTTCTACCGTAACTGCGTTGCCTGAGTCATGCATGTGATCACCGCTCATTGTCTTCATCATTTCACGATGTTCTAGCTGCTCTTTAGCCGAACCAATCGTAAACTCGTGGTTGATCTTACCGGTGTTCATGACCACAAATTGCACCACATCGTTTGGCTCAATTTTAACGTCTTTTTTGAACTTAATAGTCATGTCATCACCCAAGATAACGTGTACCACCTTGTCTGGTTTTGCGCCTTTTGCTGGCATACCTACTGCCGACATGCCCGGCATATCCATCATGTTTGAATGGTCCATTTTACTGTGGTCCATCTTCATGCTGCCGTGGTCCATGTTTTCATGCTTCATGTTGCTATGATCCATGTTCGCGTGGTCCATGTTTGAATGATCCATTTGGGCAAACGCAGTCGTTGTTGTTAGGGCTAGAGCAAGAGTGATTAGTGTCTTTTTCATTTTTATATCCTTGTTTTAATTCATTAATAACTTGGTTGCTTCCTCTCAAAACGGCATGTTTGAGAGGAAGGTAGGGATTAAGCGTTGTTGTTTACATCACTAGCTTGGTGATTAGTCGCATTGCTTTGGCGCAACTCGCTTTGTTTCCACAGCTTGAAGATGGCTGGAAGCACCAACAGCGTCAGTAGCAGTGCCGATGCCATACCACCAATCATTGGCGCGGCGATACGTTGCATTACTTCTGATCCTGTACCTTCGCCGTACATGATTGGAATCAGACCAATAATGACCGTCAGTACCGTCATCATTACTGGGCGAACACGCAGGCCTGCACCTTCGCGAATGGCATCGGTTAGGTCTTTCGCCTCAAGCTTCTGTTGGCTCTCTTCTGCATCCAGCTTTTTGTAGTGCCACGCTTGGTTGAGGTAGACGAGCATGATGACCCCAATTTCCACCGCGACACCTGCTAGGGCAATAAAGCCGACCCCAACAGCAATCGAGAAGTTGTAGTTGAGGAGATGCATGAGCCACAAACCACCAACCATAGCGAGCGGTAGGGTAAGCATGATGATCATCACTTCGCCGACACGACGGAAGCTGAAGTAAAGCAGTAGCATAATGATGGCGATGGTGATTGGTACCACGACACTCAAGCGGTCTTTCGCACGCTCCATGTATTCGTATTGACCAGACCAAGCCAGCGAGTAACCCGCAGGAAGTTCTAGTTGATCAGCCACGACTTGCTGTGCTTCCACAACGTAAGATCCAAGGTCACGACCATCGATATCGACAAACACCCAGCCGTTAGGACGCGCGTTTTCTGTCTTGATCATTGGAGGACCGTCTTCGTAACGAATGTCCGCTACATCAGCCAGCGCAATACGAGCGCCATTTGGTGTCACCAATGGTAGGTTTTGCAGTTTAACCACTGAGTCGCGGTAGTCTTGTGGGTAACGAACGTTGATTGGGTAACGCTCCAAGCCTTCGATGGTTTCACCTACATTCATGCCGCCCACCGCAGTGGAGATCACCTGCTGAACGTCTTTGATGCTCAAGCCGTAACGCGCTGCGGCGCGACGTTTAATGTCGATTGCGACATAACGACCACCTGCTACACGCTCTGCATAAACCGATGCTGTACCTTGTACGCCATTAAGAATTGGCTCTAGCTGAGAACCGATCTTCTCAATCACTTTCAGATCGGGTCCGGCGATCTTAATGCCGATAGGGGTTTTGATACCCGTTGCCAGCATGTCGATACGCGTTTTGATCGGCATTACCCAAGCGTTAGTAAGACCAGGGAACTGAACCAGATTGTCGAACTCCTTGCGTAGTGACTCGGTTGTTACCCCTTTACGCCATTGATCGCGTGGCTTCAACTGAATCACGGTTTCAATCATGGTGAGTGGCGCTGGATCTGTTGCGGTCTCAGCTCGGCCAATCTTGCCCCATACGGTTTTCACCTCTGGAACGGTTTTGATCAGCTTGTTGGTTTGTTGTAGAAGCTCACGCGCCTTACCAATTGAGATACCCGGATAGGTCGTTGGCATGTACATCAAGTCGCCTTCATCCAGCGGCGGGATGAACTCGCTACCCAGTTTACTGGTTGGGTAGTAAGCCGACGCCATTAGACCTAATGCAATAACAATCATGGTCTTAGGGTATTTTAAGCTGGTGTTCAACAGCGGACGATACAACGCGACCAAGCCACGGTTAACTGGGTTTTTGTGTTCCGGTAACACCTTACCGCGAATGAAGTAGCCCATAAGTACAGGCACGAGCGTGATTGCCAAACCTGCTGCCGCTGCCATGGCGTACGTCTTAGTGAACGCAAGCGGCGAGAACATCTTGCCTTCTTGGCCTTCCAAGGCGAACACCGGTACGAAGCTAAGAGTAATGATCAGCAACGAGAAGAACAGCGGTGCGCCAACCTCTTCTGCGGCTTTGCCAATCACTTGCCAGCGGTTTTTATCGGTCAGTGGCGTTCGTTCAATGTGCTTGTGAACGTTTTCAATCATCACGATCGCACCATCTACCATGGCTCCGATGGCTATCGCAATACCACCCAAGGACATGATGTTGGCGTTGATGCCTTGCCAATGCATTACGATAAACGCAGTGAGAATACCGACCGGTAGACTCAGAGCGATGACCAATGAAGAACGAATGTGGAACAAGAACAGCGCACACACAATCGCAACGACGATGAACTCTTCTGCAAGCTTCTTCCATAGGTTTTCTACCGCTGAATCGATAAGGGTAGAGCGGTCATAGGTTGCAACAATTTCCACGCCTTCTGGCAGGCTGCGTTGTAGGTCTGCAAGTTTGTCTTTGACTTTCGCAATCACTTCACTGGCGTTTTCACCAAAGCGCATCACGATAACGCCACCGACCGCTTCACCTTCGCCATTCAACTCTGAGATACCACGGCGCATTTGTGGGCCAAGGTTAATGTCTGCGATATCACCTAATAGCAACGGCGTGCCTTTCTCGGTGACTTTTAGCGGCAGTGACTTGATGTCTTCAATGCTGGTTAGGTAACCCGTGGTACGAACCATGTGTTCGGCTTCCGCAACTTCGATAACGGACGCGCCGGTTTCTTGGTTGCCGTTTTGGATTGCCATGTTCACTTGTTGCAAAGTGAGGTTGTACGCACGCAGCTTGGCAGGATCAATCTGCACTTGATACTGCTTCACCATACCGCCCACGGTAGCGACTTCAGAAACGCCGTCAACGGTTTGCAATTCGTACTTCAAGAACCAGTCTTGCAGGCTGCGGAGATCCGCCAAATCATGCTTGCCGGTTTTGTCTTGTAATACGTAGCTGTAAACCCAGCCCACGCCCGTTGCATCAGGACCTAGGGTTGGTTTTGCGTTCGGTGGCAGCTTTGGTGCTACTTGGCTTAAGTACTCCAACACGCGTGAACGTGCCCAGTACATGTCGGTATCATCGTTGAAAATGATATAAACGTAAGAGTCACCAAAGAAAGAGTAGCCACGAACCGTCTCAGCTCCCGGCACGGCAAGCATGGCGGTGGTGAGTGGGTAAGTAACTTGATCCTCGACGACTTGAGGAGCTTGACCCGGATAGCTTGTCTTGATGATCACTTGCACATCAGAAAGATCCGGAATCGCATCAACAGGCGTATTCTTTACACTGTAAAGTCCGCCTAATACAAGGGCTAAGGTCGCGACCAACACTAGGAATCGGTTGCTCAGTGACCAACGAATAATAGCATTGATCATAATTAACCCTCGACGGTTGATGTTGCAGGAACTAGCTGTTTAAGAACGTAGTCAGAACCTTGTTTTTCAACTAGAAACCGAACTTTCTGTCCTTCTTCAAAACCCGATAGATCAACGTCTTCACCCACAGAGAAGTTCATCTCGCCAGCATCCCAGTTCCATTCTGCAACCGGTAGGTGGTTTAAGGTGATCATGCCAAAGTCGGCCATCAGCATGCTAATGTCACCAGTTAGCCAAACTTCTGCTGCAATGACGCTGTTGTCTGCCCTATAGTCAACGATTTGGTACTGACCGGACTCCGTCTTTTGCATTTCAAATTCGATAGCCTGACCTTTTTTCAAGTCACCCATCTCAACGCCATCTGCAAAAGTGAAGTTCATTACCATGCCCGGCCAATCCCATTCTGGTACAGGCTGGTGGTTGATGGTCAGCATACGGTGATCTTTCATTACGTCTGTGATCTCACCTTTGGCCCATGCTGTTTCCGCCGCTGCTTCTACACCATTGATGCGAGACAGATCCGCCGACTGGCTTGATTCAGAGTCGAGCATGAAGTGAGATGAAGTAACGATCTTATCGTCCTGTTTAAGTCCTTGTAATACTTCGATTTGTTCGCCAGCTTCGCGGCCAACTTCAATTCGAGCAGAACGGTATTTGCCATCACCTTCCGCCAGAACAACGCGAGTCATACCGCCAGAGCGGATAACAGATGATTTAGGAATCGTTAATACTGCGTCGTCAGTGACAGGCTGCAAAGCAATATTGGCAAACATATTTGGCTTCAATGCGCCATCTGGGTTAGGGAATTTAAGGCGTACACGTAATGTACGTGTTTTTGGATCAAGGATTGGGTACACGTAATCCACGACACCTTGCCATTCATTGCCCGGAATCGCGTCAAGGGTCATCGTGGCTTGAGAGCCCGCTTTCATCCAGTGTGCTTGACGCTCAAAGACTTCTGCATCAACCCAAACATTGTCCAAAGGACCTGCACTGATCACCGCTTGAGCAGGGGACAAATAGCCACCTTCACGCACGTTTAAGCTCGCGATAACGCCATCAGCAGGTGCTTTGATTTCAATGGTTTGTGATGCTTTACCACTACGAGTAATGGATTTGATTTGAGCACGGTCAACCCCAAGCGTTACCAAGCGTTCGGTCGCGCCTTTTACAAGACCTTTGCGGTCAGTGCGGTACGCATTCAGCAATTCTTCTTGTGCTTTAACCAGTTCAGGAGAGTAGAGCGTGAAAAGCACATCGCCTTTCTTCACTTTCTCACCCACGGCATTGATGTAGAGTTTTTCTACCCAACCCGCCACACGAACGTTGGTTTGCCATAACAGACTTTCATCAAAGGCAATATAGCCAACCGTTTCGATGCGTGGTGAGAGCTGTTGTAGTGTCGCGTTTGCGGTTTTAACCCCCAGGTTGTTCTCTACTGAAGGGTCAATAGTCACTGTACCCGGTGCGTCTTGTTCACCGGATAGGTCTTCTGCGTAAACCGGAATCAAATCCATGCCCATTGGGGATTTACCCGGCTTGTCGCGTTTGTAGTTCGGATCCATTGGGGCAACCCAGTAAAGCGGATCATTAGAGCTTGCAGCAGAATCGCCACCCATCGCACTCATGTCGTGAGCCGAGCCCGTAAGAAAATGATTAGCACCAAACCCTAAAGCACCACCAACAATCAGCGCGATGGTTGCAATCTTAAATGTTTTCATTGTTTTACCTTATTTTCCCCTTCACATTTGACGCTACAGCGTTGTTACCCGCTCTCGTTCACCCAAATCATATAGAGGATCTATGCTCATGGGATTCTCTCGTTTGCCGCCTAGCTGTAGCCCCAACTGTCTTGGGGAATCACAAATTAATATGTCGAAATAGAGCGAGCTTCCGGTGAAGCCACTTGGTAGTCGAAACCACCGAGTAGGGTGGCTAAATTGCTGTTGGCGATGTTGAGATCGGTCAGCAGACGTTGTTGCTCTAATTGCAGAGCCAACTCGTCAGTCGTGGCAGAAATCACATCGTTAAACTGCGCTGTGTTGTTTTGATAACCCCGCTCAACGGCTTGAATGCGCGCTTTCGCTTGGGGCAATAAGGTGGATTGGTAACGTTCTAAACGTTGGGTTAAGTTGCCGCGATCAACCAGCAAAGTGTTTACCTTGGCATTCATCTGCGTTAATAAGGTGTCTTTTTGCGATTGTGCCGCACCAACTTGGTATTGAGCGGCAGCAAGATTGCGATCTTGGCGGTCACCAGTGAACAGTGGAATGTCCATGGTTAAGTAAGCGCTGACCAAGTCAGAAGCGGGTTCGCCCATCATGTTGTCGGCTTGGCGGTAGGCGTACATTACTTCGACGCCAAATTGCGGGTTGTAGGCTTGCTCAGCAATTTCCACCTGAGTTTTATTGGCAGAGATGCTGACGTCGGCCATCTTAACCATCGGGTGTTGGCTGAGTTGCTGATAATGCTTGGTGGAACCCTGACTGGCAGCAAGTTTGCTGTTCAGTGTGTCCCAGTTCAATTGATTGCTCGCGTGCAGAGCCCGTTCGTTTGCCAACCAATCTGACCCCAACCATTCGGAGAGTTGAGAGATAAGACGACTTTGCATTTGTGCGTTGGCTTGCAGTTTCTCATCCAACTTGCTGACTTGTAATTGAGCGTTGAGTAGGTCTTGCGCTTCACTCTTACCAATCGAATAGTTGGTTTGAATAAAGCTTTCCATCTCCTTCATCAACTTGCGATTCTCAAGCATGATTTGCTCAGCGCGTTGCTGGTAACCAAGCTCTAACCAAAGTTGAGTCATGCTGTTGGCTACCTCAAGCTCACGAGCATGCACTTGAAGCCCAAGGCCGTCGGCTTGTTGATTGGCTTTCTTCTGCTGTAAATCAAGCGTAGAGCCACGCTCAAACTGTTGCATTAAACCAACGGAGATGTTGGTCATTGGGTCTTCATCGAATTTGAAGCTGTCGACAGGCAAGCCACCAAAACCTACTTTTAGTTTTGGGTCCATCAAGGTCGCACTCGCGACGCCCGTTTCACGCATGGCAGCAGATTGCGCTGAGTATTGCTTACGATTGCCATCGTTACTCAAAGCGACGTTGATCAGTTGGGCAAGCTTGGTCGTTGAAGCTCGCTCACTTGATGCGGAATTTTGCGCTGCGTGCGTCTCTTTACCTGCGGCGTTAACCAAGGTTGGCGCAGCGACCAGAGCCACCATAAAAATAGGTGCAGCTAAGCGGTATGGTTTGATATCCATAATCTAAATCCAGTGTTCGCCGGATCGATGGAGGTGCGGATTTTATTGCGGGAACAGTAAAGCCTTGTTACCTCATCGTTCAGGCGCATTAAAACAACCTGCGATACACGCGCAGGGTCGAATGCTAGGACGGATTTAGGCTATAGGAGGTCGGTATAGGTCGCGGCTTACGTGTACGACAGGGGAAGCAACTTCAGGAGTAATAGTTGCGCGATAGACAACGGGCATTGGGCTATTGATAGGATTCGGTAGGGGGACGAAAACTATCGTACACGCGGCAGTGCAGCAGGTATGAATCATGCCAGAGCCTCCACCACAGTTCATGCTGGTTTCTCTTGCATCGCCATCTTCGGACATAGAACCGTCAGTCATGGAGACGTCCATCATGCCAGGCATACCGCAGTGTTCGCTGTCACTCATCATAGAAGGATGGTGAGCCATGCCAGTAGACATCATTTGAATATTCATCAACGGCTCACTGTTCGCCACACTAGATACCAATAGTACTAGCGTCGTGAAGAGAGTTAACCAGATTGTATGCAGCGATTTTAAGTGCATACCCTTTCCCATGTGTTTGATGAAAATGATGAAAACCCTTCGATTCTAAAGGTTAACCTAAGGGTAAGGTCAATCATTTATTACTCTTATTATCAAAATAGTCCAACCCTTCAGTTTTCGCACTTTCGAGGGAGTAAAACGTTTGTTAAACACCGAGTGTTGAAAGTTAGCGAAAGAAGCCCTCGCTTTTTATGACACGTGAAAAATGTGGTTTATAAGTTTTACATCACACTAACTTGTCTTACAAATGATTATCCTTATAGAATGCATGGTTTTACTTGTGCAGATTTGGATTTGCTTTGCTGCGGGGGTTGCATGATAGAAATTGTCATCGATGGAAAATATAGAATTGTAGAAGAGGGTCTAACCCTTTTAGAAGCAGCAAAAGTGTGTGGGGTCGAGATCCCATCGCTGTGCGGAATGAACAAAAGTAATGAAAAAGTACCGTGTGACTTGTGTGTGGTTGAAGTCGAAAGCGGCGGTACTAAGCGTGCGTGTGAACTCGAAGTTTACCGCGGCCTTAATGTGGTCACGCAATCAGAACAATTAAGCGAGCACCGCAGAAAAGCACTTAACCGCATCATGACGGACCATTACGCCGACTGTGAAGCGCCATGTAAAACCGCGTGTCCTGCGGGCGTGGATATCCAATCGTACCTTTATCACATTGCACAGAACGATCATCAAAAAGCGATTGAAGTGATTAAGCGTACGCTTCCTATGCCACTATCGATTGGCCGTGTATGCCCAGCATTTTGTGAGAGCGAATGTCGCCGCTCGTTAGTCGATGAGCCTATTGCAATTCGTCAGCTAAAACGTCATGCCGCGGATGCGGATTTGTCTGCGCATGAAGCCTATGTACCAGAAAAGAAACCAAGCAAAGGTTTGAACATTGCCGTCGTCGGCAGTGGTCCTGGTGGTCTAACGGCTGGCTATTACCTATCGAACGAAGGCTATGACGTTACGGTCTTTGAATCCATGCCAAAAGCGGGCGGTTGGTTGCGTTACGGTATTCCTGAATACCGTTTGCCAAAAGACATTCTCGATAAAGAAATCGAACTGATGTGCCGTAATGGCATGCAAGTTCACACTAATCAAAAGCTGGGTGTGGATTTCACGCTTTCTCAATTGAGCGAAGAATACGATGCGGTGTGTTTAGCTGTCGGTGCGTCTCAAGCAGTTGAAATGCATTACACAGGCAGTGACCTTGAAGGTTGCTACTTAGGCGTTGATTACCTTAAAGATTACGTTACCGAGCAAAACTATGTAACGGGTCAGAAAGTCGCGGTGATCGGTGGTGGTAACACGGCAATTGACTGTGCTCGTACTGCGCGTCGTGCTGGTGCAGACACCACGTTGATTTACCGTCGTACACGTGACGAAATGCCGGCAGAAGACTACGAGATTGTCGAAGCGGAACACGAAGGGGTGAAATTCCACTTCTTGACCAACCCTGCAGAAAACCTTGCCGATGAAACCGGACGCGTGAATGCGATTCGTCTAGAGCGCATGGCGTTGGGTGAGCCGGATGCATCTGGTCGTCGAAGCCCAAAACCAACCGGCGAGTTCTTTACCGAAGAGTTCGACACCGTGATTGCGGCAGTATCGCAAAAGCCAGATCTGAGTTTCCTCGAAGGTGAAGACTTATCTATTCCGCTAACGCGCTGGAACACCTCTGATGCAGATGAAAAGACCATGCACACCGGCACGGGCAACATCTTCAGTATTGGTGATTTCCGCCATGGTCCTGCAACGGCAGTTGAAGCCGTGGGAGATGGCCGCGTTGCGGCAAAAGCCATTGATCTGTTTTTGAATGGCGATATGGCAGATATGCCAAAGGCGGCGTTTAACTCGCGTAAAGAGAAGAAGCTCTCTCAAGTCGACCCGCTTCACTTCGAGAACATCCAGAAAGTCGCTCGCTCTATCATGCCTGAACTGACTCCAGCACAACGCGAGCAAAGCTTCGCTGAAGTGGAGTTGGGCTTTGATAACGAAGAAGCGATGAAGGAAGCTGCACGCTGCCTTGAATGTGGCTGTCAGGCAAATACCGATTGTGCGCTGCGTGATTACTCCACCGAATATGAAGCTGAGCAAAGCTTTGGCTTCTCCTTGCAGATTAAATCGCATCAAGATTGGTTAGATCTTCGTGCGAAAGACTTGCGTCATAAGTACGAAGTTGACCGCAGTTCTGAGTTTATTGAGTTTGATGCTAACCGCTGTATTAGTTGTGGTCAGTGCATCCAAGCGTGTCGCGACAAAGCCGTGCACGGCGTACTGAACTTTGTGTGCGATAAGCAAGGTCGTCCAGCATTACGTCCTGATGATCGTCCACACTTTGGAAGTAACAAGAATGGCTTAACCCTAATGGGCGATTCGAACTGCGTGCAATGTGGCGCGTGTGTTCAAGTGTGTCCAACGGGGGCGATGGTCGATAGTCGTGACCGTTCGCAAGGTCGTACTGAAGATCTGAAAGCGGTCGACACCATTTGTACATACTGTGGTGTGGGTTGTAAGTTGACCATGTTCGTGGACGAAGCAGCCAATACGATTCGTTACGTGAAAGGCGGTGACTCGCCGGTGAACCAAGGCATGCTGTGTGTGAAAGGGCGCTTTGGTTTTGACTTCATTGGCAGTGAAGAGCGTCTTACCACGCCATTGATTCGTAAAGACGGTTGGTTGCAGCCTGCAAGTTGGGAAGAGGCGATTCAGCTGGTTGCGAACAAGTTCTCTGGCATCAAGCAAGATTTTGGCAGTAACGCATTGGCGGGTTTCTCTTCAGCGAAAACCACCAACGAAGACAACTACGCATTCCAAAAATTTGTCCGCCGTGAACTGGGCACCAATAACGTCGACCACTGTGCGCGTTTGTGTCACGCATCGAGTGTAACCGGACTTGAAGCGTCACTGGGTAGTGGTGCAATGACCAATGACATCCCAAGTATTAAGCACTCGGATGTGATCTTTATTATTGGTTCGGATACCACATCGGCGCACCCGATCATCGCTTCACACATCAAACAAGCAATTCGTCATCACGGCGCTCGCTTGATTGTGGCTGACCCGAAACGTGTCGATATGGCAGAGCATGCTGAACTGTATATGGCGCACCGTCCGGGTACGGATGTGATGCTCCTAAACGGTGTCATGCAGCAGATCATCAAGAACGGTTGGTACGATCAAGAGTACATCGAAGAACGTGTCGACGGCTTTGATACCTTACTGCAAGAAGTAATGTCGCCAGCTTACAACCTCGATAAAGTGGAGTTGGTTACAGGCGTTAAAGCTGAAGACATTCAAGCAATGGCACGCATGATCGGTACGGCAGATCGTACGGCTGTTTACTACTCGATGGGTATCACTCAGCATACGACAGGTCATGACAACGTGCGTTCTATCGCTAACCTGCAATTACTGTGTGGCAACATCGGCATTGAAGGTGGCGGTATCAATCCGCTGCGTGGTCAATCAAACGTGCAAGGCGCGTGTGATATGGGGGCTTTGCCAAACAGTTTCCCAGGCTACCAAAAGGTATACAACCCAATTGTGCGTCAGAAGTTTGCGATTGAATGGAGTGCGCCAAATCTGCCTTCTGAGCAAGGTCTAACCCTGACAGAAATCATTGATGCGGCTTGCCATCGTGACGTTCGTGGTATGTACATCATGGGTGAGAACCCAGTGTTGAGTGATCCGAACCAAGCGCATGTGATTGAAGGTTTAGAAGCGCTCGATTTCTTGGTGGTTCAAGACATCTTCTTAACGGAAACCGCGCAATACGCGGATGTGGTTCTGCCTTCTTGCTCGTTTGCAGAGAAAGCGGGTCACTTCACCAATACGGAGCGTCGTGTTCAGCGTGTGAATCCTGTCGTAACGGCGCCGGGTGAAGCGAAAGAAGATTGGTGGATTATTCAAGAAATTGCCAATGCCATGGGCAGTGATTGGGATTACCACTGCGTGTCTGATATCACTAACGAAATCGCACGTGTGACACCTCAATACGCGGGTCTTCGTTGGGATGCCATTACGCCAAACGGTGTGCAATGGCCGAGCAACAAGAACAACCCGGCAGGTACTCGCATCATGCACCAAACCCAGTTTACACGTGGTAAAGGGCAGATGGTGGGTGTACCGTTCCGTTATGCGGCTGAGTTGCCAGATGAAGAGTACCCACTTGTGTTAACGACGGGTCGCGTACTTGAGCAGTTCCACACTGGCACCATGACGCGCAAAACCAAAGGGTTGGATAACCTTGCTGGCCCTCGCGCGATGGTGAGCGTGGAAGACGCAGAAGCACTTGGCATCAGTAATGGTCAGCGTCTGACGGTGTCTACACGTCGCGGCAGCATTGAGATTGATGCTTTTGTGACTAAGCGTATTCAAAAAGGAGTGGTGTTCATTCCATTCCACTTTGTTGAATCGCCAGTCAACCGTTTAACGACAACGGCGACGGATCCGCATGCGAAGATCCCTGAGTTCAAGGTCGCTGCGGTTAAAGTGGAAGTGAGCGAAAAAACAACGCAGACAGAGTCTCTCGAAGATAGTTACCAACACGTTTAAATTCGGTGAGTCACATTGTTGTGGTCACTGACAATTTGAGCCTAGTTGATGGGCGGATAATCTAATCTTGATTTCCGCTCTCACTACATTCACTCGGATTGTCTTTTTCTTCCAACTCCTTTTACTTTTCTGTTATCACCGCGCTCCGGTTAGTTTTCCTTTCTTACTTCTTACTTCTTACTTCTTACTTCTTACTTCTTACTTCTTACTGTCTCTGTGGCGTATTTTTGTTCAAGCCCATGATGAGAGTGCAATAAAGTTTGTTGTTGAGCTTGTCATAGAATTGACTGTCTCTGACTGTCCCCTGTTATTTGGGCAAGTTCTATAACCTAAACTTTGCTCGCTTCCTATACTGAATTAACGAAGCAAGATTTTTATAACAACAAGAGGAAGCTTGTATGACAAGAACAACCTCATTTGCACTCGTTTTATTACTTATGTGCGCATACTTTGGTTACAACCGTTATTATGTATACCCCCAGCAGTTGGAAACACAGGCGAAGTCCATGCTAATACAAATGGCAAATCGCGAAGAGTGGGTCGATGTGTTTGAGATGATGAATCGCGTAGACGCGCACAAGGGCCATTTGGAACTTGTTGCTGACGTGACATCCTCTGATGGTCAGCGTGCGTACAGTGAAGGTATTATCACGTACACGGATCGCGAAGGCGTTGTCTGTAAACAGGTAGTGTTCAACTTTAAAATAAACTCTTTGAAAAACTACAATATTTCCGATTTACGAGATTGTTCCTACGGTGAGTACTATTAATATTGTCTGAGAGTTGAGCTCGATAGCGCAGTGTATGAATACAGAAACAAAAAATAGCCCTTCGTTGGGGCTATTTTTGTTTTTAAGGAATGAACGCAATATCGTGGAATTAGTCGAGTGATTTTTTGAAGCGAAATGAAGCGACAATAAGGCCGATAACGGTGAATCCAAGTAACCAAACTGTATCTCGCCATAGCTCCATTAGGTCTGCACCACGCAGCACCATACCACGAATAATTCGCATAAAGTGGGTGGCAGGCAGCGCTTCGGATATCCATTGTGCCGCGATGGGCATTCCTTCATAAGGGAACATAAATCCGGACAGAAGAATCGATGGCAAAAGAATAAACACCGTCATCTGCATTGCTTGAAGCTGCGTCGTCGCAATGGTGGATATCACCAAACCTAAGGTTAAACTCGCGGCGATAAACAACAGCGTGCCAAACAGTATCTGACTAATGGCGCCGTTTATCGGTACACCAAATATCCAATGACCCAAGCCTAAAATGATAAACACCTGTATCAGACCAACAAAGATGTAGGGAATGATCTTCGCTACCATGAGTTCGATGGAGTGGATTGGCGTAGTAATCAGTAACTCTAAATTGCCACGTTCCCGTTCTCGAACAATGGCTGCGCTGGTGAACAAGATCATCGTCATGGTTAGAATCACGCCCAATAAACCGGGGACAATGTTCACCGCCGAGCGCCGACTCGGGTTGTAATACAGCGCAACTTCAAAGGTTTTGGTTGGGGCAGGGCGTATCTCAAAATCAAAATCCGTTAACGGCATGGTTTGCAGTGAGAGAATCGCTGAGCTGATCATGGTGTCTGAACCATCCACAATCCACTGGCCAAGCTCTCTACCTTGCACCATGCGTTGGGTTAGGTCGCTAGGTAGAATTAAAGCCGCTCGCACCAAACCGTCTTGAATGGCTTGCTCGGCTTCAGAAGCGGTAGCGAAGGTTTCGACCACATCGACCACTTGTGTGACTTTGACGGACTCAGTGATCACGCGCCCGGCAGTGCTGCCACTTTGATCGACGACGCCAACGGGAATGTTGCGAATATCCGTATTAATGGCAAAGCCAAATAGCAGAAGTTGAATCAGGGGGATCATTACGACCATGCCAAAGGTAATGCGGTCACGTGAAAGCTGACGGATCTCTTTGATCATCACCGCTTTCATGCGGGCAATAGATTTCATCATTGGCGACCTTCTCCCGTCACGCTGACAAACACATCTTCCAAGCTAGGACGAGCAATGTTCATCTCGCAGCCATCAAGCTCAGGAAAGGTTTGGGTTAACCATTCGATCGGTTGTTCGATGTGCTGGTGGATCAAAATGCGTAAGCGAATGCCGAGCTGTGCGGCAGAACGGACTTCTTCGCGTCGAATGACTTTCTCTTTTAGCTCGCGTAAGTTATCCGCTTTGACTTCAACGATGTTAACGCCCATTTGGGCCATGAGTTCTTCTGGCTCACCATCGGCGCGGATTTCCCCAGCTTCCATAATCGCCAGACGATGACAGCGCTCTGCTTCGTCCATGTAGTGCGTTGTGACCAAAATCGTCGTGCCTTGGTCAGAGAGATCAAACAACTGCTCCCAGAAATCGCGTCGGTTCTCTGGGTCAACCGCAGATGTGGGCTCATCGAGAAACAACAGTTCTGGTTTGTGCATAGTGGCTGCGGCGAGAGACAAGCGTTGTTTCTGGCCGCCACTCATTCCGCCGACGCGCTGTTTACGCAGCTGGTCGAGACCGTAGGTGGATAGTTGTTCTTCGATGCGAGCTTTCAGAGCCTTGGTTTCCATACCAAAGATTTGTCCAATAAACTCAAGATTCTCTTGAACTGTCAGGTCATCATAGAGGGAGAACTTTTGTGTCATGTAGCCAATCTTGAGGCGCAGAAGCTCAGATTGTTTTGGGATCTCTAGCCCAAGCACATCCACGTTGCCCTCACTTGGGCTAAGCAAGCCAGTCAGCACACGAATGGTTGTTGATTTACCGCAGCCGTTGGGACCAAGAAAACCATAAATACTGCCTTTGGGTACATTGAGCGTGATGTTGTTGATGGCGGTGAAGTCACCAAACTTCTTCACTACATTTTCAGCTTGAATCGCGTATTCGGTCATTGGCTTACTCCACCAAATCCACTTGCGCTGGAATGCCCGAAGGCAAGGATTGTGCTGAGTCTTGTAGGTCGACTTCTGCAAGGTACATCAAACGCGAGCGTTCTTCCTCGGTAAGCGCGAAATAAGGCGTAAATGAAGGCTCAGTCGCAACCCAACGAACGGTGCCGCTATATGGTTGCTCAACGCCATCTACATGCACGTTAACCGTTTTACCCGGCACAAAATCGACTCGGTAGTTGGCAGGAACGTAAACGCGAGCGTATGGGACGCGGCTGGCTTGTATTACAGCAACTACACCATTCACAGGGACGCGTTCGCCAAGGTTAAACGGTAGGTTATCTAACAAGCCATCTCGCGTGGCGGTGATGGTGAGTTCTGCTAGTTTCTGTTCTTGTAGTGCCACATCGGCTTTTGCTGCCATGAGTGCGGCTTTTGCTTGTTCAATATCTTCAGGACGAGAGCCAGCGGTCAGTTTGCTGAACTCTTCTTGTGAGGAGTCTAGCTCTGCACGGGCAGAATCTCTGGCTGCTAAAGCGGTGTCTTTTTCTGATTGGCTGATGAGTTTTTTACGAACTAACTCCGCCTTACGTTGGTAGTTCTTTTGCGCTTCAACCAATTGAGCTTCCGCTCTGGCAACGCGTGCTTGCGCTGCGGCAATGTCTTCTGGTCGCTCACCATTGGTCAATTTCAAAAGATAGGCGTCAGCCTTGGCTTGTTCGGCTACGGCGTGAGCTAAAACGGCTTCTTGGTTCTTTGTATCGAGCTGAACCAGCACTTCTCCTTCGGTGACTTGGCTGCCTTCCTTAATGGGTAGGGCACGAATTATCTCGCTAGAGGTGGCAGTGAAAGTTACGCGGTCACGTTCTAATGTGCCAAGGGCTTGCTGTCCGTCATGTTTGGAACAGGCAGTTAAAAGAGTCAGGGCTAGGGTGCCAAGAATGATTCGCTTCATCATGCGACGCTTCCTCTAAGAAGGTGAGCTCGAACTCGTATCAAGCTATAGAAGAGTATGGGACTGCATTCAGTGTAACGTGAGTCAGTTTTGTCCGGCTAGGAAGTTAATTCCTTCAATATTCATCAATTGATTAATTATTGAAACTGGCCTCACTTTTGAATGGGTCTCTAAGAATATTCTCATTCAAATATAGTGGGTTACCGTGATGTCGGTGGGATTAGAAAAGATAAATTGAAGAATCGAGACAAGGATCAGGTTTACCGTGCACGCGTAAAGAAACGGCGAGATAAAGCAAAGCCCGAGGCTGAACATCGGGCTTTATTGTTTGAGTTTTATGAGCGAGATTTTGGGTATCTAGACCACGTTGGTTTAATCACCAAGAGGCTGTCTTTCCAAACCGCCACGATAAGAATCGAGGGCAACTTTGAGTCGGCGAAGTTTATCGCGCGAACGTCGCTTATGATTAACGGCTAATGCCATCGAAAGTACATCAACCAAAGCCAACATCGCGTAACGAGAAGCCGATGGCTTGTAGATGAAGTCCGTCTCTTTGTGCTCAATAGGAAGAACCAAATCGGCTTGCTCAGTCAAAGGTGTGTCTTTTGGAGTAATCACAATGACTTTTACGCCGTACTGCTTGGCTAATTGCGCGGTTTCTATGATGGCAGGGGTATAGCCAGTGGCTGAGATCATCACCAACACATCGTTCGCGTCTGCCGTCGCCGCAATCATGCGCGATAACAAGCCATCGTTGTACGCCACAACAGGGTAGCCTAGACGGAACAAACGGTGCTGCATCTCCTGTGCTGCAATGGTTGAGCCACCACCCATACCAATACAGATCACTTGTCTTGCGTTGTGCAGCCAGTTCACAGCAGTGTCGATATCTTCTTCAACAATCAAACTGCGGTTTACATCAAGGGATTGCTTGATCGACTCATAAATGCCTTGGTAGCCACTTTGATCAGGTGGCTCAAGGATGAATCGTTGTCCAACAGTTAAGGTTTGTGCCAGTTTGATCTTCATATCACGCACGTTTTTGCAGCCAACTGCTTTAGCAAAACGGGTAATGGTGGCTTCACTCACTTCTGCACTTTCTGCCAGTTCAGTAATGCTGGCGTTGGCGGCAGTTTGAATGTCGTCCATGATCAACTTTGCGACCTTCTTTTCGGCATCGCGCAGCGCACTGAAACGTTCAGTGATTTGAGAGATAATATCGACTTCTAAACTCAAGCTGTGTTCCTATCTTTTGCATGGAGGCGATTGTGCCGCCTCCACTGGTTTGGCATGAAGTATAACGAAAAGCCTCACTAAGCTCATCATCAGAAACGGGTTTTCACCCAATGAGTGACTTGATACTCATCATCACAAACCGCCACGGCACGCCACTTATCAAACGTTAAACATGGATGAGAGGTTGAGAAGGCAATCATATCACCCACTTGGAGGTCGCTGTTTGCGTCTACTTCGATGAACGCATGCTGATCCATCACCGCGGTCGTTACCGCACTTTCAATAGAGATTGGCTCCCCATCGCGGTAAGCACGCTCGGGGATTGGTAATCCAGCATCAAACGCCACGTCACGTTTGCCAAAGCCGGCAACTAGCTTGGTTAGCTCGGGGCGAGAAATCACATAAGCCCAAAGCTCTAGTGCTGATTCCAAGTCACCACCTAAATCACACGCCGCACCTTGGTTGTTTTCAGCGCGCTGCATGACTTTGTTTTGTGCGTCTAGGTAAATGCCTGTGTCATGAATCGCGTAGCAACCTGGGCGAATGATGGCGTCAAAATCTTCTAGGTTGGCGAAGCATTCAGAAACCACGTCATACCAAGCAGAGCCTGCGCCAGTAACAAGAGGTTTAGACTCAATCAACTTGTCGTTTTGTAGTTGGGCTGCGATTTCTAATGTGGTGTTGAGGAAGTCACGGATGTCCTGCTCAGCATTGTCACCATGAATCACACCTTCGTAAACCTCGATACCTTTGAGTGTAAGGTGAGGTTGCTGGTGGATGAGAGTGGCGAGCTCAACCACATCTTGTTGATTTCGGCATCCACAGCGACCGCCTTCGACACCAAACTCAATCAGTACATTAAGCGGCAGTTGATGTTCAGCGAAGGCACGCTCTAGGGCTTTGACGTTTCGGCTTGAGTCCACGCAGCAATAGAAGTTGACCCCGTGGTTTTCAATCAAGTTGGCGATGATGGTCATGTTCGCGCGCCCGACTAGTTGGTTCGCCATGATGATGTTTTTCGCTCCGCCTAGCACCGCAATCTCTGCTTGAGCCGGCGTAGCGACGGTAATGCCCCAAGCGCCGTTTTCTAATTGCTGCTGAAAGAAAGCGGGAGTCATAGTGGTTTTACCGTGCGGTGACAACTTCACTTTGTGCTGATTGGCAAAACGCTGCATCCAATCGAGGTTGTTCTTCAATGAAGAAGATTTGATCACCGCAGCGGGCAAGGTGATCTCTTCATGGATCAAACTGTGTAACCCATCGGAATTACACGCAACAGGTTGAGCTTTCTCTCCGTAACCTGGCGTGGTAACACACTCATTATGATAGTTTTTATCACACTTTTGGCGATTGTCTTTCATGGCGTACCTACTTCTAACATGGTCTAAGTGATTGATATTAATTGTTTGTTGCTAACCACCATAAATAATATGTTAGAAAGTATCAAACAAATCTGAATTTTTTGTGTGTTTCTTCACTGTTTAAATTTCAAGAATTATTAAGATGGAATCATGTTAACGACGGACGAAGAGAGTGAAGTATGTTGTTCGATACCATTATCAAAAGCGTAGAGGTATTTGACGGTACGGGTGCAGCACCATTCATTGCTGATGTTGCGATTCGTCAAGATCGTATTGAGCAAGTAGGGCAGCTAGACGAGCTTTCTGCAAAGAAGGTTATCAACGGTCAGGGTCTTGCGTTGGCTCCGGGATTTATTGATGTGCACACGCACGATGACACCAATGTGATTCGTTACCCTGACTGCTTGCCAAAGATTAGCCAAGGCGTGACGACGGTAATCGTAGGCAATTGCGGAATTAGCGCGAGCCCTGCGGTACTCAGTGATACTCCGCCAGACCCAATGAATCTATTGGGCAAGCAGGAAGACTTCAAATACCCAACTTTTGCGGAGTATGCGAAGGCAGTGCAAGCGGCGAACCCTGCGGTCAACGTTGCAGCGTTGGTCGGTCACACAACTTTACGTAACAACGTGATGGACGACTTACTACGCACGGCAACCGATGAAGAAATCGAGCAAATGCGCCAAACACTGGCACAAGCGATGGAAGAGGGCGCATTGGGTTTGAGCTCGGGTCTTGCTTATGCGAGTGCCAAGCAAGCAAACGCGGATGAAGTCATGCGCCTAACGGAAATTCTCGGTCATCACGGTGGTATCTACACCACACACATGCGCACCGAGTTTGAAGAAATCATCAGTGCAATGGAAGAAGCCTTTGAAACTGGGCAGTACGCCAAAGTGCCAGTGGTGATTTCTCATCTGAAATGTGCAGGTGCAGGCAACTGGGGACGCACGGTAGAAGTGCTGGATTTGATGGATAAGGTTTCTGAGCATCAAGATGTGTCTTGCGATTGCTACCCATATTCCGCCAGTTCTTCAACGCTGGATTTAAAACAGGTGACGGATGAAATCGACATCTTCATCACCTGGTCTGAAAGCAAGCCCGAACACGCTGGCAAGATGCTGAAAGACATTGCTGACCAGATGCAACTGCCTCTTATGGAAACAGCAAAAGCGTTGCAACCTGCGGGCGCGGTTTATCACTGCATGGATGAAAACGACGTCAAACGTGTCCTTAAGTATAAGTTGACCATGGTGGGCTCGGATGGATTACCAAATGACCCGCATCCACATCCACGTTTGTGGGGCACATTCCCGAAAGTCTTGGGGCATTACTGTCGTGAAGAGCAGCTTTTCCCATTGGCAGAAGCGATTCACAAGATGACTGGGATGTCAGCAACACGCTACCAATTGAAAGATCGTGGGGAAATAAAAACAGGCGCTTACGCAGACTTGGTTTTATTTAACCCAAATACAATTAAAGATACTGCAACGTTCGAAAATCCAATTTCCGTCGCGAAAGGTATTGAATCTGTATTTGTAAATGGAGAACTATCTTATTTAAAAGATAAAGTCACCGAAAATAGAAATGGCGTATTTATTTATCGAAATAATACCCATCAATAACTTATTAAATAAATTAATTTTATAGATTAAGCATTATCACTGGAGAATATTATGTCAATTAAACGTTATGGTGTAGAAGGCGGCGTAGGTACAGGCGGCCAACATTTACCATTTGCACGAGCAACAGAAGCGGGCGGCTTCTTATACGTATCGGGTCAAACACCAATGACTGACGGCGAAGTGGTAGAAGGCGGTATCGTTGACCAGTCTCGCCTAGCGATTCAAAACTGTGTCGACATCATGGAAGAAGCAGGCTACACGCTAGCTGACGTGGTACACGTAAAAGTGGTACTAACGGATTCGCGTTACTTCCAATCGTTCAATAAAGTGTTCAGAGAGTTCTTTGGTGATCACCCACCTGCACGTATTTGCATGGTGTGTGACCTCGTGGTGGACGTGAAAGTTGAAGTCGATGTGACTTGCTACCGCGAAGATCGCCGATAGAAATCACACTTTACCTAATTAAATGATACCCAAGTAACCTCGAGATGCTTGGTTCAGCGAGAATGACTTGGTTTGAAGGCGAGGCAACAATTTGAAGATCTAGTGGTTCTAAATCGAAAATTGTTAACGAAGCATGCGAACCAAGGCAACTCGCCCTTCGGGAGCGTGTCACTGAAGCAATTTCATCGTCAAACAACTTGGAAATAGCTTGCTATTCCGCTTCGTTGTTTTCCTTGAACTTGAATCAGTGACGACGCTCTGAATCTAGCATCTTGAAGTCACTTGGGTATTGAGTGCCAAATATAATTACTTTCCTGTTATTATCTTTTTGGCACTCTCACTCCCTACATAAATATAATTTCATAAAGCAGTAGTGCCTAATATATTTAGCTAAAGCTATAAAAATAAAATTAGATAATTTCTGGAATAAAATCTAATACTTGCTGCTGGAATTATATCAATCTGAAAGATGGATTTTGATATGAGAGGTGTTCAATGAACAGTACACTTTTTCTTACCGGCTTCGGTGCGTATGTCTTATTTTTAATTTGGTTGGGATGGTTTGTTTCTCGCAATCAAAAATCAGGTGAAGACTTTCTACTCGGTGGTCGAGGCTTACCTCTGTTCCTCGTATTAGGTACCACGGTAGCAACCATGGTTGGCACGGGTTCTAGTATGGGCGCGGTGGGCTTTGGTTACTCAAACGGTTGGGCTGGTACGCTTTATGGCATTGGCGGCGCAATTGGTATCTTGTTATTGGCGCTGTGGTTTGCGCCAGTTCGTAAACTCAACTTTATGACCATGAGTGAAGAGCTCGCATACTACGTAGGTGCAAACCGCATCGTGAAGAACGTGGTTGGTCTGCTTATCTTTATCGCTTCTATCGGCTGGTTGGGTGCCCACATCCTTGGTGGTGGTATGTACCTAGCGTGGATTGCCGATATTGAGCTGAGCACCGCGAAGATGATCATCGCAGCAGCGTTTACCATTTATGTGGTTATTGGCGGCTACACTGCGGTGGTTTGGACGGACACCATTCAAGCTATCATCTTATTCGTTGGCTTCATTCTAATGGCGGTACTGTCAGTGCAGCACATTGGCGGCTTGGATAACCTCTACTCTGCCATGGACCCAGAAGCGGTTAGCTTCCTTGCGATTGATAAGCTTGGTTTAATCCCAGCGGTTTCTCTTGCTGTTGTGATTGGTGTGGGTGTACTTGCAACGCCTTCATTCCGCCAACGCATCTACTCAGGCAAAGATGTATCAACCATCCGCCGTTCGTTCGTGGCTTCTGGTGTGCTGTACTTGTTCTTCTCCATCATCCCAGCAGTCATCGGTATGGCGGCGCATGCGATTGACCCTGAACTGAACAACGCGAACTTTGCTTTCCCATACATCGCGGCAACGGTATTGCCAGTAGGTGTTGGTCTTATCGTTCTGATTGCTGGTCTATCAGCAACCATGTCGAGTGCGAGTTCGGATGCGATTGCGGGCGTTTCTATCCTACTGCGTGATGTTTACGTCATGTTCACCGGTCGCGTGCCAAACAAAGAATCGATGTTGAATTACTCTCGCTTGGCTTTGGTTGTAGTGATCGGTTGTGCATTGCTGTTCGCGCTAACTTCGAACGACATCATCGGCTACATCACTAAGATGATCTCGACAGTTATGTCTGGCATGTTCGTGTGCGGTATGTTGGGTCGCTTCTGGAAGCGTTACAACTGGCAAGGTGCATTGGCAACATTGGCAGGTGCGTCTATCGCTTCATTTGCTGTAATGATGAGCCCAGACCTAACCGCTTTCTGGGGCAACCCAGTCATTCCATCTTGTTTGTTTGCCCTAACAGCGGGCGTGGCAGTGAGCCTAGTGACTCCAGCTAACCAAGTGTCACCAGAAATGGCACGAGCAATCCTAGATGATGAGCGTGCTCTGATGGAAATGGAACTGTCTGACAAAGGCGTTCTAGAAGAAGACGCTTCTCTACAAAACCGCGCAACGGCGGCAAATCAAAACGCTTAACAGCAGAGAGTTTCCGGCTCGAACAGAAACTCGCTCATAAGCTCCTGACAAACTGGTGGCTCCCCCGAGCCACCATTCTAAATTTATCCAAAGTAGGTGAACGATGACCGATTCATCCCAGACTAAAATTGCTTTCTTTGGCGAATGCATGATTGAACTGAGCGGCGACCCAATTCGCAAAGGCTTTGGTGGCGACACGCTCAATACCGCACTTTACCTCTCTCGCTTGACAGCTCAGCAGCCTGTCCAAGTGTCATACGCGACCGGTCTTGGAGAAGACGTACTTTCTCAAGAGCTTCTGGAAAACTGGCAACAAGAAGGCATTGCGACTGACCTTGCCGAGATCTTCCCAGCTCAACTACCGGGTTTGTACATGGTGCAGACCGACCAAGAAGGCGAACGCAGCTTTCTTTACTGGCGTGATAGCGCAGCCGTCAAAAGCTACTTCTCTACCTCTTCGCTCAACAAATTAGAAGCTGCGATTGCGAACCGAGAGCTGGATTACCTCTACCTAAGTGGCATCAGCATCGCGATTCTCAATGACGATAGCAAAGTTAGGCTTAAAAAGGCGTTAAGCCAGTTCTCACAAGGTGGAGGCAAGGTTATCTTTGATAACAACTTCCGTCCTCAACTTTGGTCTGCACAAGAGGCGAAACATTGGTACAGCCAAATTCTGCCATTGGTCGACATTGCGCTTATCACGGAAGACGATGATGTCTTGGTATGGGGTGAAGAGGAAAGTGCCGAGCAGCGCTGCCTTCGCTTTGGTTGCCAAGAAATTGTGATTAAACGTGGCTGTGAGCCTTGCAAATTGGTTTGGTCGCATGGTGATGACAAGCAAACCGCTTACGTAGCCGCCGAGAAGGTCATCAAAGTGATCGACACTTGTGCCGCCGGCGATTCATTTGCTGCTGGTTACCTTGCAGGTCGATTGACCGGGCAAAGCTGTGAGCAGTCTGCCCAACTCGGTCACGCACTAGCAGCAACCGTTATTCAATATCCTGGCGCGATCATTCCAAACGACGCCATGACTCATCTAATTCGATAATTTCCGAGAACGTATTATGTCCCAAGCAATGATTCAGCAACTTCAGCAATTCAAAGTTATTCCTGTTATTCAAATCAATAAGGTTGAGCACGCGATTCCACTGGCAAAAGTGTTAGTAGAAAACGGTTTACCAGTCGCAGAAGTGACGTTTCGAACAGAAGCCGCTGCCGATGCGATTAAAGCCATGCGCGATGCTTACCCGAAAATGTGTATCGGTGCTGGCACGGTACTGACGCCAGAGCAAATTACCCAAGCGAAAGACGCGGGTGCAGAGTTTATTGTCGCGCCAGGGTTGAACCCAAATACCGTGCGTCGCTGCCAAGAGATCAATATGCCAATCGTACCGGGCGTTAATAACCCAAGTCAGGTTGAACAAGCACTTGAGCTGGGTTTGAACTTCCTCAAATTCTTCCCGGCAGAAGCGAGCGGTGGTATCGCGATGGTGAAGTCGCTGTTGGCTCCATACGTTGATGTGAGTCTGATGCCGACAGGCGGTATCGGTAAAAGCAACGTCAATGATTATCTGGCTATCGACCGTGTGGTTTGTTGCGGTGGTACTTGGATGGTGGCACCGAGCTTAATTGAAAACGAGCAGTGGGAAGAAATTGGCAAGCTGGTTCGTGAAGCAGTAGAGCTGGTTGCGTAACTCAAACAGAGCTCTTTTACCCAAGTCACCAGACCCCATTAAATAGCGTGACTTGGGTTGAATAATTATAGGGTCTGTTGAACTTCCGAGCTGATTTTTGCAGCGAATTGTTGGATATTTATACAAGGCAGAGACTTTACTATGTAGCTAGCCTACATGAGAAGTCGATAACGCAGTAGAAATGACCAACAAACGCTGCCCAAAGGGTTCGGCTAAAATCGTTTTATGCTTTGTTAAGGAGTATTTGCTTAGAATGACTAGGCGGCACACTCCTTGCCGCGCCTAAAACGATTTTATCTCGAACAAAATTTAACCGCGAAAGATCAACAGACCCTAGTAACAATAGGATGGCGCGGATGAACAAAGGTACATTAGCACTACTCATTTCAGGCTTAATTTCAATTCCAACGGCAGCGATGGCGATGACTCCCAACACCGATCTTAACCTAATGCCTTACCCACAAAATGTAGAGTTGGGGCAGGGTAAAATCACACTGGATAAATCCTTCAGCATTTACATCAAAGGCTACGATTCCCCGCGCGTGCAGTTCAACGCTAAGCGCACCATGGATCGTCTATATCGTCAAACCGGCTTACCAATGTTGAACTGGCATGCCGAGTCGGAAAAAGATGCGACTCTGGTGATTGATATTCGTAATGCGCCCAAGTCAGAGGTGCAAGACATTAACAGCGATGAATCGTACCAACTTGAATCGCGTAATGGTCAGATCATCATTCGCTCCGAACGCCCTTACGGTGCTTTCCATGGTTTAGAAACCTTCTTGCAGTTAGTGACTACGGACGCGACTGGCTACTTTGTGCCTGCGGTGTCGATTCAAGATGAGCCACGTTTTCCTTGGCGTGGCGTTTCTTACGATACTTCCCGTCACTTTATCGAACTTGATGTGATTCTTCGTCAACTCGATGCGATGGCATCAGCAAAAATGAACGTCTTCCATTGGCATATTTGGGATGACCAAGCGATTCGTATCCAGCTCGATAATTACCAAAAACTGTGGCAAGACACCGCAGATGGTGATTACTACACCAAAGATGAAATCCGCTATGTGGTGAATTACGCGCGTAACCTTGGCATTCGAGTTATCCCTGAAATCTCTTTGCCGGGGCATGCTTCGGCAGTAGCGCACGCTTACCCTGAATTAATGTCTGGTATGGGTGAGCAATCTTATCCGCATCAACGTGGCTGGGGTGTGTTTGAGCCGTTAATGGACCCGACCAATCCCGAACTCTATAAGATGCTGGCGAGTGTGTTTGACGAAGTGGTTGAGCTCTTCCCAGATGAGTACTTCCATATCGGCGGGGATGAACCAAATTACCAACAGTGGAAAGACAACCCGAAGATTCAGCAATTCATCAAAGACAACAATCTGGATGGTGAGCGCGGTCTGCAATCGTATCTGAACACCAAGGTTGAACAGATGCTGGAACAGCGCGGCAAGAAGATGACTGGCTGGGATGAAATCTGGCACAAAGACCTTCCAACCTCGATTGTGATTCAAAGTTGGCAAGGGCACGACAGTATAGGTCGAGCAGCAAAAGAGGGCTATCAAGGCATTCTCTCAACAGGCTATTACCTAGACCAGCCACAACCAACCAGTTACCACTACCGCAATGATCCAATGCCGAAAGGAATCACGGTTGATGACCAACTTCATCAAGGTGAGAAATTCGCGACTTATGATTGGGTGAAACCACGCAACAAAGGTGGTCCACGTACAGGTAATCTAACCATTATTGAAGCGACAGACGGCAGCTACCGTGCGTTTACCGATTACAACGGTAAGTCTCGTGAAGAGGTGTTCATCATCGAGTACGTGCCGGGTGTGAAGTTTAAAGGGCATTTCGATAACTTTATGTCTTACACCGAATTCAACTATGACTTTGCGGATGGCAAGTTGAAAGACACCAGTTACCAATTGATTGGCAATGTTCGTTGGCCTGCGACTGGAGAATTGGTCGCGAGCAGTGACATGCAGGGGAGTGTCATTCCTGAGCCGAACGGTGGCTATCCAGCTGAACTGACCGAAAAAGAACAGCAGTTAATTTTAGGCGGAGAAATCACTATCTGGGGTGAGAACCTCGATTCAATGACCATCGAGCAACGCTTATGGCCACGAAGTTACGCGATTGCTGAGCGTCTATGGTCGAGCCAAGACCTGACCGATGAGCGCAGCATGTACAAGCGCATGAAGGTGATGGATACATGGTCTGAGATCTCGCTTGGTCTGCGCCATCACGCCGATGCCAATATGATGCTAAAACGTCTTGCCAATGGTGCGGACGAAACGCCGCTACAAACGTTAGCTAAGTACATCGAACCAGCTCAATACTACGCTCGTCATTGGGAGAAGTGGATCTCTACGCCAAACGAAGGCGATTTGTACAATCAGTATGAGCGACTAAACCGCTTTGCGGATGCATTGCCAGTAGAAAGCCTAGCAGTGTACGAGATGAAAGATTTGGTCGCAGCTTATGCTCTAGGTGATAAAACCGCGTTGGATGCGTTAGCGATGCATTATCAAAGCGTTAAGTTAGCGGCGCAGCAAGCCAAACCTATTTTCGCGGCCAACGTGGCGTCGGTAGAAACGGTGCCAGTTGCAGAAGCCGCAATCAAAGTTGCCGATTTAGGTTTAACCTTGATTGAGCTCGCCAAGCAGGGCAGTGACATTAGCCAATCTGACGCTGAAGCGTATCAACGCATCATCAATGAAAATGCGATTATTTTTGATGAAACGATTGTCGCCATCGTAGTACCAACCGAGCAGTTGCTTCACACTTTAACCGATTGATAACTAAAAGGGATTGCCGCCTGGTAACGCAGGCGGCATCTTATCGGTTAAGCACTCTTTTATCTCCTAAAGGTTTCTCATGATAGTAAATGGTCACTTACATTTTTATGTAGGCACCTATACCGATTCACCAAGCCAAAGTCAGGGCATTGCGTGTGTTTCTCTCGATACTGCTACTGGCGCATTAACGCTCATCAATGAACTTGTTCCAGACGCAGTAAAAACGATTCATAACCCTTCTTACCTTGCGCTCAAAGGAGAGGGTTTATATACCTTTAATGAAGTCGATCGCTTGGCAGGTGCAGATCTGATATTTGGCGAAAAAACAGACAGCTATGGATTGCCAATTGAAGGTGACTACCCTTGCCATATCGACATTAAAGAGCCGCTAATTGCTGTTGCAAACTACGGTTCCGGCAATGTAAGTGTTTACCAACTTGATGAGCATGGTAAGCCATTGAAATCCATTGCAGAATTGTATGTAGAAGGTAATGGACCGAATATTGACCGTCAAACTTCCCCTCATGCCCATCAAGTCACTTTTCTAGAGTATTCCGCTCAATTGGCTGTGGTCGATTTAGGTACAGACAGCGTTCACTTCTATGACTACGACAATAATGGTGAGACAGTTAAGTTTTCACTTTCTCAAAGCATCGCTATGTCTGCTGGCTCTGGGCCTCGTCATTTGGTCTTCAATCGTGATGAATCTGTCGCGTACGTTGTTTGCGAATTGTCTGAAACGCTGGTGGTACTTCGCAAGCAAAACGGACAATGGAACCTGACTCAGCAAGTTAAACTGCTAGCCGATGAAGAGAGCAAAGAAGCGGCGTCTGCGATTCGCCTCTCTGCGGATGAGCGCTTTGTCTATGTCTCATGCCGCGCGCAAAATCTGATCAGTACATTTGATGTAACGAGCAATACTCCGGTTCAAATTGCGGCGTCCGATTGTGGTGGCGCGTTCCCAAGAGATTTTGTGTTATCCCGTGACGGGCAGTGGATGCTCGTTGCTAATCAACATTCACATAATGTCGCTAGCTTCCATAGGAATCCGGAGACTGGCGCTATCACTCCAACCGGATATTCGTGCGACATCGGTGCGCCTGTGTGTTTGGTTGAGAAGCCGTAATTAAGAGAAATAACATGACAATTCATCGTATTAATCCATGCAAACGTTGGTCAGATGTAACGGTATTCAATGGCATCGCCAACTTTGTTGAAGTGGCGGAAGCTGACACCACTGCGGATATGAAAGGACAAGTAGAACAGATTTTCGACCAAGCCGAGCAAATGCTAGCCAGTGTTGATAGCGATAAATCGCGCATCTTATCTGTGACGATTTACGTGACGGATTTTGCTAACTTCGATGCGCTTAACGAAGTGTGGGATGCGTGGTTCCCTGAGGGTTGCGCACCAAGCCGTGCTTGTGTCAAAGTTGAATTGGCGAATCCTGAACTGTTGGTAGAAATGGCATTCGTTGCTGCTGCGGGTGAGAAGTTCCAGTAGTTCGACATCACTCCAGTCAAACCATCAAGCCCAGCGTTATCCTCAAGCCCAGCGTTATATAGTTCAATAACGCCGGGCTTTGTTCTACTGGGCTAATGCTAAAAACAGGCTAAAGGTCTACACAAAGATCTTGCCTTTCATGTAGAGCACGCCGTCGCCAGATACTCTTACTTGTTCGCCAGTAACTTCACAGTGCAAAATGCCTCCGCGCTGAGAAGCTTGGTAAGCGACCAGTGATGTTTTGCCTAACGCTTCTGCCCAGAACGGTGCTAACCCAGCGTGAATCGAGCCAGTTACGGGGTCTTCGTCACCACCATTTGCAGGCCAAAAGTAACGAGATACAAAGTCTTGTTGATCGCCTTTTGCGGTAACGACCACATCGTAAGGAGCGAGTGTCTTGAGGTGCTCTGAACGGTATTGAACCTCAAGTACCTCCTGCTGGTTGCCGACCACCACGAAATACGCTTGAGGGCTAAGCAGTACGCGTTCCACATCGCAACTTAGGCCTTCAATCAATGCCGAGGGAATATCAGAAACGGCTTTTGGAGGACGAGCAGGGAACGTCATTTCAATCTTACCTTGCGCATTCTTCTCTACGGTGAGGGTTCCTACTTCCAGAGTATGAAATTCAATCGTGCCATTAATGCCAAACTCATCAAACAGCACTAACGAAGAGGCCAGTGTTGCGTGTCCACAGAAATCGATTTCAGTAATCGGAGAGAACCAACGAATCTCATATCGGTTTGCGCCAATGGATTTTAGAAAGGCCGTTTCCGACAAGTTGTTTTCTGCCGCGATATTTTGCATAAGCTCTGGGGCTAGCCATTCCTCTAACGGTACGACCGCTGCAGAGTTGCCTTTGAATTGCGTATCGGTGAAGGCGTCCACCACGTAGATATCCAATTCCATTTTCCTTCCTTGTTCCGTGAGCGATTAATTAGCATAAACCAAGTGCAATTAAGAGAGTAAGAAATTTGTGTTAGAATCTTAAAGTGTCAAAATTATAGATTATTTTGTGTTTTTTGATACTTACTGACAAGGATTCGGACTGCTGGGTACTTAGACTAGTGTTGAATTCATTGAAAGGAAGAAAAACATGAAAGCGATCTACAAATCAGTTTTGGTATTGAGTGTTTTTGCGGTCGGTTCTACCCATGCATTTGAACTCGTGAGTAGAGATATTCAAGAAGGCCACCCGATGGAGAAGACATTTGAATACTCTGGTTGGGGATGTGATGGCGGGAATCAATCACCACAATTGATGTGGAAAGAAGCTCCAAAGGGCACAAAAAGTTTTGCGATCACCGTGTATGACCCCGATGCACCAACAGGCAGTGGTTTTTGGCATTGGATAGCGTTTAATATTCCATCCACCGTTAGCGAGCTGCCTCGAGGCATTGATATGAACAAGTTAGGAGGCAAAGAATCTCGTATTGACTACGGCACAACGGGGTTCGGCGGCGCGTGTCCTCCAAAGAATGATGGGATGCATCGTTACCAGTTTACGGTGTGGGCATTGCCAAGTGAAGAACTGAATTTGGATGAAAACACGCCACCAGCCATTGTAGGGTTTACTTTGAATAGTGTTGCTTTGGGTAAAGCGACATTAACCACGACTTACACGCGATAATTGAATATAAGGGGAGAGAATGGGTCACCAATATCAGGTTACGCTGTTTCGTGCGGAGCAGCAGCAGAAGCTTCGTAATGTCAGGATTCACTCCCCAAGCCTTATTCAGATTGTTAAGGGGAGTAAACATCTTTTCTGGAAAGATGGAGTACTCGACATCCATCATCCAAATATCATGCTTTGTGAAGCAAATGCATCCCTAAATTTTGAAAATCTTCCTCTACAAGGGCGATTTCTTTCTCGAATGTTCAGTTTTCACTGTGTGCCTAGCGATGAAATGTTGGAGCTAAGCATGAGCAACGCATTAGGAAACTATTTACCCGTTGTTGAGACAGATAAAGCATTGCAAGCGACGTTAAATGCTTTGTTTTCGTTTGAGCGGGAAAGCTTAAGTGAAGCGACACAACGCTATTGGATTATGGGCCTATATCAGCAGCTAGCTGAGAGAGGGTTATTACATCGATTGTTCTCGAGTTCACATATCTCTTTTAGTCAGAAACTTAGTCGTTACTTATCGCGCTCTCCAGGGGAGGAGCATCCATTAGACATGGTCGCGGGGCATTTTGCTATGAGCCGAGCAACATTGATACGCAAATTGAAACAAGAAGGTACCCAGTATCGTGAAGTATTGGCAGAAGTGCGCTTAAATCACGCACTTTACTTGATGCAAAATGGCTCGTATAACGTTGCTATGCTCGCACAGTTGTGTGGTTATCAGTCAGAGGGGCGTTTTAGCCAACGCTTTAAAAGTAAGTTCGGCCTAACGCCCAGCGAGTATATTAAAACGGTAGTGAGTTAATGTTTTACCGCTTTCGTATTTTTTTGTGCTTTTTAGGTTAGCCATAATATTTGGCTTTCATTCGCAATGCTACATTCACCAAAGCAATCAACACAGGCACTTCGATCAGCGGGCCAATGACACCAGCAAAAGCTTGGTCTGAGTTTAGTCCAAACACCGCGATAGAAACCGCAATAGCCAATTCAAAGTTGTTGCCTGTTGCTGTGAAGGCAATCGACGCATTTTTGTCGTAGTCGATGCCCATTTTCTTACCAACGAAGAAGCTGACAAAGAACATCAACACAAAGTAGATAGCCAGTGGAATTGCTACACGGAATACATCCATTGGCAGTTCAAGAATCATCTCACCTTTTAAGCTGAACATCAGTACGATGGTCGCAAGTAGGGCGATAAGCGTAATTGGTGAAATGCGTGGGATGAACACGTCGTTGTACCATTGTTCACCTTTCGCAGCGACCAGCCATTTACGGCTTAGGAAGCCCGCTAGGAATGGGATACCAAGGTAAATCAGAACGCTTTCCGCGATGTCCATCATCGAGATATCAACCACGAAACCTTCGTAACCAAAGACTGGTGGCAACACAGTGATGAATAACCATGCCATCACACTGTAAGTCACGATTTGGAAAGCGCTGTTTAGTGCAACTAGGGCTGCGCCGTATTCTTTGTTACCGCCACCGATATCGTTCCATACCAATACCATCGCAATACAACGAGCAAGACCGATCAGAATGATACCAACCATATAACCCGGATGATCACCTAGGAAAGTCAATGCAAGGATGAACATCAAAATAGGGCCGACAATCCAGTTCATGACCAAAGACAGCGTGATCGCTTTTTTGTCTTTCGTCACTGTGCCTAGCAGGTTGTAGTTCACCTTTGCGAGTGGCGGGTACATCATCAAAATCAAACCAATCGCGAGCGGTACGTTCGTGCTGCCGACTGACATTGATTCGTTCCACTCAGCAACTTGAGGGAACGCTGCGCCAATACTTACACCGATTGCCATTGCGACAAAAATCCACACCGTTAGGTAACGGTCCAAGAAGCTCATTTTGTCGCTGGCACTATTTAAAACTTGAGTAGTCATAGTGTTCTCTTATTCGTTTATCGTCGAAAGGCGATGCTTGAAGGTATAGTTTATCTCTGCACGCCTGACCAGCGTGCAAAGGGAATTAATCAAATAACTTGGAAAATCCTAGATTGAACTGATCAAACGCGTCGCGTTGAATGCGGTAACACACCTTAGGTGGGTTAGGCTCGGCGCTGATAAAGCCAGCTTGCTTGAGAATACGTAAGTGCTCGGAAACAGTAGATTGCGCAAGACCTAGCTCAGAAACCAGATCACTGTTCAAACAACCGCCCATGGTATCGAGCGTGTGCAGGATATGCAGAATGCGCAAACGTGCCGGATGCGACAAAGCTTTTGCTTGCGCTGCTAGAGTTTGTTCTTTCTCGAGCTGTTGTTGCGTTGTCTGAAAAACAACTTCGCACGTGTCCTTGCACTTATCACTCATTCGCTGGCCTTAATAGTTAATCGTCGAATTGCGATAAAGTGTACGCCTGCTCTGTGGAAGATGCAACAAATCGATGAAAAAATCAATCGTGAAATAACGATGGATAAAAAGTTGAAAAAATATATCTTTTAAAAACAGTGATATAATTAAAAATTAAGTAGGTTACTAAAAGTTAACTAATTGCACTATATTTCTAGGTTACCATAATAAACCACATCCGACGCACAATGGTTACTGCGTCATCTTGTGAACTTATTTAAAGGTAATCCCATGAGCAACGTACTGATCATCAATGCACACGAACCATCACCATATTCAGAAGGTCGTCTAAATGCTTCTCTTGTCGACAAAGCACAGACGCTTCTGCAAGCAAAAGGCCATGAAGTTCGCGTTGTGACAATGCAAGATGAGATCAACGTAGATGAGCAACTCGCACACTTTGAATGGGCTGATCGCGTGATCATCCAAAGCCCAATCAACTGGATGTCTGTGCCTTGGTCATTCAAAAAATACATGGACGACGTGTTTACTGCGGGTATGGGCGGCGCACTGTGTGCATTTGATGGCCGTAGCGCAGAAGAACCAAAGAAAAACTATGGTACAGGCGGTACTCAAACCAACAGCAAATACATGCTTTCACTGACATTCAACGCGCCAGAAGAATCGTTTGATGATGAGAGCGAATACCTATTCCAAGGTAAAGGCGTGGATGATTTGATGTTCCACATGCACGCTAACTTCCGCTTCTTTGGTATGTCAGCATTACCTACATTCGCTTGTTATGATGTGATGAAGAACGCAGATATCGAAAACGATTTTGTTCGTTTCGAAGCTCACATTAACGAAAACTTCTAATCCTTTTAGAAAGATAGTGCGAACTGAATGATGAATTGAGATGGACTGCTACATGCGGTCCATTTTTATTTGTTTGCGGCGAGGTGACGTTTTTATTACTCTAAAGCACTAAATGTATCTAGCTTACTTTTCGTTACCTAGATTAGGTGCGTATCTTGAGGTGTATTGTGGAAAGCAGAATCAGTGTAGATAGCAAAGGTCGTAAGTCAGTGGCGAACGTATGTGCGGAGCCATGTGCTATCGAGAAAGGGATGCGTTTAATTGGTGGTAAATGGAAAGGTTCTCTGATTTATCATTTGAAAGACGGCCCAGTTCGTTTCAATGACTTAGCACGCATGCTAGGCGGTGCAAGTAAAAAGATGATCGACCAACGTCTTAAAGAGCTAGAAGCGGAAGGTATGGTGGTGCGTAAAGTGATCAGCGACCGCCCAATTGCAGTCAGCTATGAACTAACAGAGTTCGGCCGTACCGCACTTAAGATTCTTGATGATTTGCGAATTTGGTCTGAAAAGCATCAAATTGAGCTTCGTTAAGACCAAAGTAGTTAATCGCAAACGTCACTCTCTTTTGAAAGCTGATTAACAATACATCGCCGTTTATACCCAAGTAACTTAGATGTGCTTCATTCAAATCGTAATTTGTTTCGTAAAACAACGTACTCTTTCGAGTCAGGCATATCGAAGCTACTTGAGCATAATCGTACTTTTTAAGTTTTTGATTTTTAGTTATTATTTTATCATACTTAATAAGTTGTAGAATAAATCACTCACTTCAGTTGAATTTAAAAAAGCACTATTTAATTCCAGTTTCTTTTCAAAATCGGAATATTTATCGAATTCCTCTTTCTCAACTAAACCTATTGGTGAGTTGTCGTTAACGTGGCTTTCATATTTTTTGATGGTATATAATTTAGACTTTTCGTCAAAATATTGAATTATCTTAATGTTAACGTCAGGTCTCTCCGTATTATACGTGATCGTAATTTTTTCATAATCTTTATTAATCGGAGTCGTAAGCCCTGTAGGGTAGATGATTTTAAACCTATTAATGTCATTCTTCTTCGTGCTTTTATAATGTTTTGAGTATGAAAAGTTTTCAATTGCACTTTTAGTGACGATAATTGACTCACCTTTCTTTAAACCGTATTCGGTACATTCATAATCGTCGACAACCGTAGAATTTCTTTTCTTTTCAATCAGGTAGGACATAGTTGCAGATGTCCCTCCGTGTTCCAGTTTTTGTTGGTTTACAGAACAATAGAAATGACCTTTGTCCACCGTCATTGCGTTGACTTGTTCCGGATTTGAAATGGTGGGATGTATATCTTTTGCTGGATCGTTGTCGCTTCCTCCTGAACCGCATCCAACTAATCCGATACAAACGGCCATATAAAGCAAAGAGATTTTATTCATACTGTATTTCTCAATTAAGATGTGTGATTGCAAATAACGATTAATTACATTTTTATAAAGTGAAGTGTTTTTTATTTTAATTGAACGGTGTTTTATTGATAATTTAATCGTTTGCTTTTATTTTGTCTCTTACGGTATCTATGTTTTCATTTATGGTATGAATTATTAGATTTGCACAATTGTGAGTTGCAATAGGATTATAATCGCTAGCCAACTACTTGTGTAGGTACCGTTATGATTTATATATCCGTTAAGTCTAAGTTTTTAGTCTTAATTTCATGTATTTATCGTGAAAGTGACTTAGAAGTAAATAACTAACGTTGTTTGAGGGGAGCCTGGGCTTCACTGATCTTGTTTTTCATCAAGGCGTTGTATAATGAACAAGGACTCTATTTCCAACTTGTTGATACATATCAGATCTCACGGATCTGATATGTATTCCAAGTTATTCTCACTAAGGCAAGAATCCTAGCTTATTTAAGGATAGAAAGTTTACTTGGGTGTAGAAGATATTAGTAATCCAATGTGCCACGGATAGGGTAGTTATTGTTTGGATCGCGAATCCATGCCAATCCGCGTGATAGTGCGCCAAGCTCAGGGCGAACAAACGGGTTGTTTGAAATATCCACCACGTGTAAGTCGCCGTGTTCATTCACCACAAACAGACCTGGTTCTGCGAAATTATGATCGGTTTCCTGTTCAGATCGAGGAATAGATACATACAAGCCTAGCGTTTTCATTTGTTCTTCGGTCAGGCCGTAAGCGATAGAGAAGCTGATTTCGAGTTTCTCTAGATGCCCCTCTAGCTGTGCTTTTGAGTCGCCAGAAACGGCAAGAATATCGACGCCAGCATCAGCGAAAGCCTGTTTGTAACTCTCAAGCTCGTTGAGGTGCTTAGTACAAAGAGGGCAGTGTTTACCACGATAAACGAATACTGCTTGCCAAGTCGCATCACCTTGCGGCTGACCCAACGTTACGCTTGAACCATCTAGCAAAGTGGCTTGAAGATCAGGGAAGCTGTCGCCCGCTTTAAGTTTCACTGAAGTTGCCATATTGACTCCCGAATTGGTGGTGTATATCCATGGATGCCCCTTTCTCAACAAAGCGATTGGGGGATGAGACTTCAATGTAGACTCTGTTTTGCTGTGTTTCAACTAGTTAACTTTTAGTAACCTGCAATAAGGTAGTAGAGTGCAAAAGATGAAAAAGCAGAACTTAAGATACAACGAAGTGGGGGTGTAGTATCAGGAGCTAAGTTCTGCTTGAGGTTAGGCTATGACCACTGGAACATATCGTTAAGATAAACCAGAGTCATCACTTCTATTTTATTACTCGATTGAGCTAGGCGTTGCTGAAAAAAGTACGCCATCATTGGCTTCTTCATTTTTTCCTCCTTTAGCTGACGAGTAAATTATGTGTATAAAAGGGGATATAAAAAAGAGAGTGCTTTTGTTGGCTTTTTTCCTAATAACGTAAATATATGGGGCTTTAAAGCCGAATTTAGAGGTTAATTGTGGAAAAGGGGAACAGATAATTAGGAAGTTTTCTTATTTTATTACCGCCAACTTAAGTAAACTATTCCTATCCACAAACTTCACAGCTCTAAGGTTGATTCAGTGTCTGATCTCAATTTGTTTCGCTATTACCAACGATTACTCTCGTTTAGCGTTGGTGATGAAACAAAAACCACGTTACAGGACATTGCCGACATCATGTTCACTTCTTCTCGGCATGCTCGTAGCCTGCTAACGCAAATGCAGCAGAAGGCGTGGTTGAGCTGGCATCCGAAAGCTGGGCGGAACCAACGATCGACTCTCATTCTGAATATGGAGTTAGACGTTTTAAAAGAGAGCTTGGCTCTTGAACGTATCAAGTTAGGCAAGTATGAAAAAGCGCTGGCGATATTAGATGAAGACGAAGTGGCATTTGGCCGTTTGTTAAAAACAACGTCTGGTGCTTCTGTGCAAGAAGGACAGCTCAATATTCAATTAACCTATAAGCGAATGTTTGAGCGCGTCGTTCCACATCAACTTCAGCGTAGCAGCGAACGTTTCTTATTAAGGCAAATCTATTGTTGCTTAGTTTCGAGTGATCACAATGGGAAAGTGCAACCAGAACTCGCACATCACTGGCGTTATGACGAAGACACCTACGAATGGACTTTCTACCTTCGTCCAGGTCTGACTTTTCATAATGGTAATTCCATTGATGCAGAAACAGTGGTTAGCTTGTTTGCAAAGTTGAGTTCACTACAGTACTACGAAAAAGAGTTGGCACATGTTGCTAACATTACTGCGCCAACGCCATTGAAAGTTGTTTTTAAGCTTAATCGAGCTGACTTAGGCTTTGCTGGACTTATTTCTGGAGTGAAATACGGCATTCAACCAGTAAGCCAAGTTAACGTAGCGAATAACAAGCTGGTGGTCGGAAGTGGCCCATTCTCTGTTGTCGAGCACAATGAAAGTCGTTTAAAACTGCAAGCATTTAATGGTTACTATGCATGTAGAGTTCTAACGGATTTGGTGACTATCTGGATTGTTAATGACGAGCAGATGGAGAACCCGTCATTGGCAGCAAATACGTTGCAAAGGGATGCGTCGCCCGCGGAGGATTTGTGTGGACACTATATGTCGACGCAAAACCGAGAAAACTCATCGGCGAGCAAGCGTAGCCGAATAGAAGATGGTTGTTTATTCGCCTTATTTAATCAGCACGCTAAGCACAAACTCTCTTTAGCGCAGCGCCGTTATATTAGTGAGCTAATTCAACCTGAGCACTTGGCCGAAGTGATGCGTCGTGAGAATATTGTGTTTGGGAGTATACCCGCTTATAACCTGCTACCAGGTTGGAAGCCAGTGCTCCGTCCGTTCAGTGAGCCGCTTAAGTTACCTAAACACATTACGATAGCAGGATATAACTATACCGCATTGCGTCGCTGTGCGCGGGCTATTTCTAATCGTTTGGCGAGTGTTGGCAGTAAAGTAGAAATTGTTATGTATTCCTACCGTGAGCTGAACGAGAAGGCTAAGAACGGTGAGCTAAATGAGACAATGGTCGTAACGAACATAAACCTAGATGATAATCGTCATGCCTCAGCGTTCACGAACTTCTTCAGCAACGCTGTGCTATTCCACACTTTGGGAGAGAAGAACGCACAATGGTTAGATGAACAACTACAGAGAGTCAGATCTTTCGTTCCACTTGAGGACTACCTTAATGCATTGGAGCCAATTGCATCGACGTTGATCAGCGAATACTGGATTGCACCCATGTTCCACCATACACAAACTTTGCGCTTCCAAGGTGTGTTAGAAGACGTCGCTCTTACTAACTGGGGTTGGCCAGATATCCGCTCGGTGTGGTCGGCGGATTAACTACCTTAGTTATTTAGCAAAGTGCTGCTTCACGAATTCAATGAAGGCTCTGGTTTTCGCTGATTGATAGATAAGTTGTGGGTACACCAAGTAAACCGCGTTGTGCTGGTGGTCGGTTTCTTCCGATAAAACCTGCATTAGACGACCATGTTCAATGTCTTGTTCGACAAAGTAACTTGCTAACCGAGCAATGCCATTGCCAGTCAGGGCTGATTCTTTGAGTAAGCGGTTTTCATTGCTTGAAAGCCAACCTTGGGTTTGAACTGTTCCCGTTTTTAACGGCCACTCTTTTTGATGCAACGTGGTTAAGCATTGATGCTGTTTTAAATCCGCTAACGTCTCTGGCGTACCTTCTTCTTGCAGATATAGAGGTGAGGCAACCAGCCAGTGGTGGTAGTCCAGCAGGTGATGAGCAATCATATTCTCGGGAGGCGTTCTTGTCGCTCGAAACGCAAAGTCGACGCTGGTTTCCGTCAGATTAAACGCTTGATAGCTAGAAAGAATCTCGAACTCTACGTTTGGATGTAAAGCGCGAAACGCCACACACAAATCATGCAGCACCGCTTCGGCAAACATCTTGGGAGCAGTAAGCCGAATCAGACCGTCTACTTGCTCAGATTGCTGACTTAAACTCTTTTCCATTTCCATTACGCGGCGTTTGAGATCTTCCGCTTGTGCAAAGATCGATTCACCTTCTGCTGTTAGTCTCACGCTGCGTGTAGTTCGAACAATCAAAGGCGTTGCGAGTTCCGATTCCAATCGCTTGATTTGTTCTGACAGGTAACTTTTAGAAATGCCAAGTTGCTCCGCTGCTCTAGAAAAATTGAGTGTTTGAGCCACTTCAGCAAACAGCATCAGTTTTTCGATTCTCTTATAATCTGCCATCTTGATTGCTCGTCTTTATTGTTCGCTTTAATTGTTCGGTAGCGAAGATAATGAATTCGATTTTACGGTATTAAACTAATTTTTACGAACGGTAAGATGGTTAGAGTTAACTTAAGAAATTGAAGATGCAGAAATCGGAAAAGTGAGAATAACGATGAACAATCCAACACTACCGCTCGCCAAAACCTTACCTAACGTTAGCCGCTTGGTCTTCGGCTGTATGGGACTTGGAGGGGAGTGGAATCGCAACCCATTAACCGCCCAAGATGAAAACCAAGCTTATGCCGCTGTAGAGGCAGCATTAGAGGTTGGCATCAACCTCTTTGATCATGCGGATATCTACAAATTCGGTAAGGCTGAAGAAGTGTTTGGGCGCATCTTAGCCAATGAATCAACGTTACGAGAGCGAATTTATCTGCAATCCAAGTGCGGCATCCGTCTAGGAGATGAGCAAGGTGTTAAGCAGTATGACTTCTCTGCCAAATGGGTGACGGCTTCTGTTGAGGGCATTCTTGAACGCCTTGGCGTGGAAAACCTTGATGTTTTGATGCTGCATCGTCCTGATCCTTTGGTTGAATTTGAAGAACTGGGCACAGCGCTAAAAGCTCTGAAACAAGCTGGCAAAGTTAACCACTTCGGTGTTTCTAACATGAACAGTGCTCAAATTGATCTTCTTCAACAAGCAACGGGCGAAGTTGTTGTGGCGAACCAGTTGGAAATGAGTCTGGCTAAGTCTGACTTTATCAAGCAAGGCATGGGGCTTCCTTCGTCGGCATCTGACTACGTTGCGGGAACATTGGAACATGCCCGTAAGCATAATATCCAACTGCAAGCGTGGGGCAGTATGGCGCAAGGAAGATTCTCAGAGCGTGGCTTACATTCTGATGATCACAACACCAGACAGACGTCGGAGATGGTGATGGCGCTGGCAGCTGAATATGGCGTGCCGTCAGAGGCGATTGTTTTAGCCTTCTTGACGCGTCATCCAAACCAAATTCAGCCTGTTATTGGGACTGCAAACCCACAGCGTATTCGCGCTTGTGCTCAAGTAGAGAACGTCACGCTATCACGCAGCCATTGGTATGGATTGTTCGAGAAAACCCTTGGTCATGAGATCCCTTAGGAGAGAAAAATGAAATACGTACAAGTTCAAACTCTAATTCAAACGGCATTGGAAATTGCGACTGCTCGCAAGCAAAACATTGCGGTTGCCGTGGTTGATACACATGGAGAATTGCTCGGTTTTGCCCGAATGGATGATGTGAGTGTGCAAGCAGGTTTGTTGGCACAGAACAAAGCTTACACCTCGGCTAGAGACCGTCAGCCTAGCGGCAATCTGGGTGCTTGGGCTCGTGAGACGGGTAAGCAGTTGAGTTATTGGACTGACCCGAAGATCACAGGCTTTATGGGTGGTGTGCCCATAGAACAAGAGGGGAAAATCGTCGGTGCAATTGGTATCAGTGGTTTGGCTGAGCAAGATGATGAAGCACTTGCGATGGAAGTATTAAACGCGCGTTGAGTATAATGTTTATCAGTAGGTGTGATGCTTTGTCCAGCTTTGTACTCACTGTAGGGACTCAAGTTCACAGGCTTCGTCGAGTCACAATGCTATCTAATAGCCTGAAGTAAGCAGAAGTTGAAATCGCGAACTATGATTAATTTATTTGAAAGCTTTGAGGCCTAAATATGTTTCATAAGGTATTCGTTTCGCTATTTTTTGTTCTCCTCTCAGGCTGTGGTACGAGTGACAGCGCGTTAAAAGAGAGCGGTTATGATGAAGCTTATATCCAAGGCTTTCATGACGGTCGGCATAGTGGTATGCAAGAGGCAGGGAATGATTTTGAACACTATATTAAGGACGAAACAAGGTATCAAACCGACTCAGATTATCGGCAAGGCTGGGATGCTGGTGAGGTAGAGGGTAACAAGTTACAAAAGCAGGCGACCGCGATAGGACAAGGCATGATTGATAATTCATATGAAGAACGTGATGTCTTTGATCCTGATAAAGTTGCGAAAGATGCAATAAAAGGCGTTGATACATCGGAACTGAAAAGCCTAGAGTAACGGACTGATATAAAGAATAAAACTCGTCATTTGACGAGTTTTATTTTTGTCTAAACGATTCATGTTTCAACGCTCAACAGGGCATTCATCGTTTGGGTATGAGTAATGTCGTTAATCACCTTTCTTGTTCTTTTGTTCAAGGATTAACGATAACAGGCGAACTAGCAGGGACTGAGCTTCCGGTGAGAGCAATCGCGCCACGGCCGTTAAGTCATTTGCTGTGACATGCTGAACATCACGTACATCTAAAGCAATATCTAGGTCAGTCAAATGAAGCGAACGCAATATGGCACGATATTGTGAGAGTTTAAGATCGGACTCTCCGCGCTCGATCCTTTGATATGTTTTTACGCTCATTCCAGCGATGTTTGCCATTTGCTCACGGGAGAGGCCATTCGATTTTCGTCTTGCGATCAGTGCTTGAATTATAGGGTCTACCTGCATGTGCTCTCCTGAAAGGACAGTTTTGACCTAAACGGAGCAAGAAGTGGACCAGTTTAACCACCACATATTTACCTGCTTTGCAATCAGTATAAAAATAACTGTCTTATAAAAACGTAAATATTTTAGTCAGTTATTAACTCAATGGAAAAGTATCAATCATACAAATCAATAGAAACGAAAGCTTCTGTTCGCAAAATGCAACGCATTTTAGATCATTTATTTAGTGAAATTGATCAGCAACATCGTGAGACTAAAGAGAATGTTGTGACACTGATTCAACAGTCACAACAGCGATTGATGAACTACAAAGAGCTTTACCTTCACAAAGAATCGATAAGTGAAGTAGAGCTGCGGATGGCGCATGAAAATATGAGTGAGACTGAGAAGCAGGTCGCCGATATGGGTATTCCAGAGTTAACTTATATCATTGGCGCGCTAGATAAAGCGTATTAACACAGTCGTAACGTCGGGCGATACAAGATTTACGCAATTTCGATCAATTGATGACATCTAAAAGAAAGGATGCAAATGCTGGGGAACCACACCCAGCATTCGGACACTCATTTACCTATATTTTCGAACCGTAAATCAGTGTTTAGAGGTATGTGAACCGAACAGTGTCGGTACGCAGCGAATAATAGCGATATTGTCCGATCCAGGCTACGCCCTTGGAATCTAACACCTTCACTTAAACTGTAAATTAATCTGTACACCCAGCCAAATTGAGCCATTGAGCACGTTCTTCCTTCTCTTTAAGCGATAAAAGACTAATTAGTGACGAAAAAAACAACACATCTTAGGTAAAAGATAAGAGTTGTTAAAATATATCGCTATAAGATTGACCTTTTGCTTTTCAATCGTCCTGCTTATGTCTTACAATCTTTTCGAACCAAATCCATTCATAACGAATGGGGTTGATGAATTAAGATGAACAATTTTGCTTCGAACCCAAAGTTGCGCACATTTCATCAACGATGACATCGCCAAAAACGACTCTCAAGTGTTCATGTGCAAATGATTAACCACCTTTTGTTGCATGTTTTCTTAGCCATACAGGGCTCTTGTAACATAGTGCTCTTGTAACCAAATTTTGACTAAGTCGGAGCGTTTTGTTGTGTGCTTTAGATAAAGCACAACTGGCGAGAAATTAACGGATTGAATTTAGAGGTATTAACCGTGAACCTAAAACTTGTTGGCAGCTCCCTGATCGTTGCAGGTACTGCTCTTGGCGCTGGTATGCTTGCTATACCAATGGTGCTTGCTCAATTTGGCCTCCTTTGGGGCACTCTTCTTATGTTGTTCATCTGGGCTGGAACGACTTATGCTGCGCTGCTCCTTCTTGAAGCCAGTTGCAAAGTAGGTGGTGGTGTGAGCATGAATGCAATTGCTCGCGAAACGCTTGGTAAAGGAGGCCAGTTGGTAACCAACAGCTTGCTTTACGCCCTGTTAGTTTGTCTATTAATGGCTTACATCATTGGTGCGGGTGATCTCGTACAAAAAGTAACAGCCTCAATTGGGCTTCCAACATCTACGATCTCAAGCCAAGTCGGTTTTACTCTTTTAGTTGGTATCATTGTTTCGGCAGGTACAGGGGTAGTAGATAAGCTGAATCGCGGTTTGTTCCTAGGCATGATCGTAGCGCTGATCCTGACACTTTTTGCGCTTGCACCAAGCGTCTCGTTTGAAGGACTTAATGAGGTTGTGAGCGACGATAAAATGGCACTTATCAAAACCAGTTCGGTGCTTTTCACCAGTTTCGGTTTTATGGTCGTGATCCCATCGCTTGTAACTTACAACAAAGAAGCGAGTAAAACACAGCTGCGTAATATGATTATCGTGGGCTCAACTATTCCGCTTGTTTGTTACCTATTATGGTTGTTAGCGGTTGTCGGCAACCTACCACCTCATGAGCTTGTTCAATACTCCAACGTAACAGAGTTGATCTCGGTACTAGGTCAGCAATACGAGGGCTTAGAGTTCATCCTATCCATGTTTACTGGTTTGGCACTACTAACGTCGTTCTTAGGTGTTGCAATGGCGCTATACGATCAAAATGCAGACCTACTGAAAGCAAGTAAGCCAGTGATTTTTGTTACTACTTTTGTGCTACCACTATTAGGTGCTGTATTTGCGCCAGAACACTTCCTAGCTATTCTCAGCTACGCGGGGATTATTCTCGTGTTTCTCGCGGTCTTTGTTCCATTATCAATGACCATGAAAGTGCGCCGAGTGCCGGTAGAAGATGACAATATTTATGAAGCTGGTGGCGGCGCAATGGGAATGAGCATGATCTTCCTATTCGGCTGTTTCTTGCTGTTTGCCCAAGCAGTATAAAATCACGCTAGCTTATTTAAAAACTGAGCCGCTCGTAGTCAAACGGGCGGCTTTTTTGTATTCATAGCCGAACCCAGGCCACTCGAAGTCATCAGCATTTGTGATGTTTGACGTTTCTCTGATAATCACGGTTAGCGCTGACTTTTTAGTAAAACTCCTTAGCGAAAGGCTGACATGTACAGTGATTCACCCTTCTATTATATCGATGTTGATATGAATAAGAGGCTCTGTTGTGTCAAAGCAATTATCTTTTGCCATGGTTGGCGTTATGTTGTCTTTAGGTGTGTTGAGTACAGAAGCGGTGGCTGACCCGAAGCATAAGCATGGACATCGGTACGATCACCATCATGCGCATCACCACCATCATAAACACAAGCGCAAGCACAAGCATAAACATAAACACAAACATCGTGACGTTATTTATGTGGAGACCAGACGACCAAGGCGCAGTTACTATTACCATGACCGAATTCCTCGGAATAGTACCTACATAAAGATTGGAGATTTCACTTATCTAAAAGTGGACGACCGTTATTATCGCCGTTCTAATGATCGCTATATCCATGTCGAGTTCAATTAAACTTGAAAGGGCACATAGTCGGCGTTCTTGTAATGTTGAGCTTAATAGCAACAACATGGCACATGTAACATCGACCAATACTAGGGTAGAGGGTTAAAAACAAAAACAGCGAGCCGGTGCTCGCTGTTTTTGCTGAGATGAGTGTTAGACAGTAAATCTATTTAAGATTTGATCTTGTTTATGTACATCTTCTTGTTGCGCCTGCATCGCGTCGTTGGTTCGATTTGCCGATTCGGCGACTTGAGTCGATAGGTCTTTAATATTCACCGTATTGTTGTTGATCTCTTCAGCGACAAGGCTTTGCTCTTCCGCTGCTGAGGCAATTTGCAAGTTCATATCGGAAATACGCTGAATCGCGTCACGAATGCGTTGTAACGCACTATTTGCTAAACCCGCTTTTTCAACGGCCTCTATAGCACTACCTTTGCTTTGATGCATGGCATTTGCCACAGATGAAGCGCCAGATTGTAGTTGCTCAATCATAGTACGAATCTCTGTTGTCGACTCTTGAGTACGTTGTGCCAGTGTACGTACTTCATCTGCAACAACGGCGAAGCCTCGGCCAGATTCTCCCGCACGCGCAGCCTCGATTGCGGCATTCAACGCGAGTAAGTTCGTTTGGTCCGCAATATCGTTGATGACTTTTAGAATCGTTTCGATATTGGCGGTAGCAGATTCCAACACTTGTACTTCTTCGACTGCAAGGTCAATGCTATCGGAAAGCATGTTTATCGTTTGTGTAGATTCACCAACGATAGAAGACCCCTCAACCGTTGCTTGGTCGGCTTCTTTGGCTGCACTTGCCGCACCTTGCGCATTATTAGCAACCTCTGTCGCGGTGACAGACATCTCATGCATCGCGGTAGCAAGTTGTTCTAGCTCTTGCAGCTGAGTGTGAATTGCGCCTGCCGAGTCTTTTGCGCCCTCAGCGGTGATTTGAGTTCCGTTTAAAATTTGATCAGAAATACGTTTCGACTCAATGATTTGCTGTTGTAAGTTCTCCATGAACGTATTGAAGTTTGTGGCAAGCTCAGAAAACTCTTGGTCAGTATCTGTTTCGAGGCGTTGTGTAAGGTCGCCTTTCCCTGATGCTACATCTTTAATCGCATTGTTTAGCGTGTCCAAAGGACGCATGAGAGTGCGAATCAACAGAGTTAGGGCGATAATAGATGCAATCACGGCAATGATTGAATAAATAATAGCGTTGTTACGAAGCTCTCCTACGGCAGAATAGGCAACAGCTTCATCGATCACCGAACCTACGTACCAGTTCTCGCCAGGAATGTGAGTCAGGTTAACCATGTAGCGGTTGCCATCAATCTCAACATGTTGTGCTGATTGCGTAAGTTCGATTTGCGGGAGGTAGCTACCGACTTTCTCGCCGTTGTACTTACTTTGAGGGTGAGCAATGGTTGTGCCATCAGCGGTGACCAAAAATAAGTAACCAGCATCAAACAGATTCACTTGGTTGACGAGATCAGAAAGAGTAGTTAATTCGAGGTCATAAAACATACCGGCTAAAAACTGACCATTTTCTTTTACTGGCGTACCAACAGAGATGATAACGTTTTTCGAAGACGCATCGACGTACGGATCGGTTACGACCAAATCGCCTTTGCTCTTAGCTGCAATAAACCAAGGACGCTGACGTGGGTCGTAGTCTGGACCCGCATCCCAGCCGTCGTCATTTTCAATCACAAAGCCATTACTTTCATAACCAAAACCGATGGCAAGGAAGCTGCTTTTTGGCGTGGGTCTTTCAAGTATGTTTTGAACATAGCTATGTGAACTGGGATCAAGCTCAATCACTTCAGTAATGGAGCGAGCGAGATCCTTCTTTGCATTCATTTCTGATTGCACAGTGTTACCAACACTGGTCAATATCTCGTTTACACTTGAGTCGATTTGCTCCTGAGTTTGGGAGCGGATGGTCATAACTTGTTGTGTCGACAATAACGACACGGTAATTAGCAGCAAAAATGAAGAGGCTGTGACAACCTTATGTCTGAATTTCATGAGCTTTCCTCTGATTCTCCCGGTTGGTTCCACTTTGCTTTCGCCTCTTTTAAACCGAGCGAATTGGGCATAAAGAGAAACCTATTGTGTTTGGTTATATTTTTATCGACATCTTTGTCAAAAACATGAACTCATTTGTCGTCTTTTTTAACTAAATTTAAACAAACCGACAATTTACGTTAAAACTTGTGAGTGTGATCATGTTTGCGAGCTCAATTAATGAAATCGTCATAATGAAAAGAATTGCTTAACAAATAGTGGCATTAACTGGCTTTACAGGTGAGGTGATGAAAATTTTGTTGGTGCTGACAGGTGTTTTGTTGAAGTTTTGTCTTTGTAAATTATGAGCTTTTTACTAAAAGCATAATGTGGACGGAATTTTAGGTATAAAAAAGGCCCCGACGATGCGGAGCCTTTGTTAATTGACGTCTCGATTTTAGAAAATAAGATGAGCAACGCCAGCAATCACAGGTAACGTGATTAACGTACGTAAAATGAAAATTACGAAGAGCTCTACAATGTTTACTGGAATTTTGCTGCCTAACAGTAGGGCACCTACTTCCGACATGTAGATAAGCTGAGTTACTGACATTGCTGCAATAACAAAACGTGTCATTTCGTTATCGATTGAGGCCGCTAAAATTGCTGGAATAAACATATCTGCAAAGCCAACAACGATTGTCTGTGATGCTGCAACAGCTTCAGGGACTTGCAGTAGCTCTAGGTATGGGATAAACGGTTGACCCAGAATTGCAAATACAGGCGTGTATTCTGCAATCACCAATGCGACGGTACCAAGACCCATAACTACAGGTAGTACGCCAAATACCATGTCGACTGCGTTGTGTACGCCTTCTTTAAATACAGACTGAACCGATGTGACTTGACCAGCACGCTTAAGAGCTAGATCCATACCCCAAGAGAATGTGGTGTGGCCTTCTGGCACTGCATCTGCGTCTTTATCTGGGTTGCTGCCGTCAATGTAGCGATCTTTCTTCAGACTAAGCGGAGGCAGGCGAGGAATGATAATCGCAGCTACGATACCAGCTAGACAGATAGCGCCGTAGAAAGGCAAAAATAAGTGCTCTAGTTTTACCTGAGCGATAACAACTAAGCTAAACGTGATCGATACTGCTGAGAAAGTGGTCCCGACAACAGCCGCTTCACGCTGAGTATAAAACTTATTTTCGTATTGCTTGCTGGTTAGCAAGATACCAACACTTCCGTCGCCTAACCAAGATGCCATACAGTCAATTGCACTGCGGCCAGGTAGGTTGAATACCGGACGCATTATTTTACTGAGTAACGCACCAAATAGCTCCAGAAGACCGAAGTTCAAAAGAAGCGGAAGCAGTAAACCCGCGAAAATGAAAACGGCAAACAGAGTAGGTAGAAGACCAGTAAGAACAAGCCCGCCAGTGTTCTCTTCCCAAATTGCTTTTGGACCCACTTGGAAGAACGTCATTAACACGGCAGCGCCGCCGATTAAACGAACAACGAGCCAAAGTGGAGATGGGTTGAAGAGACCGTTTAAAAAACCATTACGTAAAATTGCAGCTGGCTTAAAAATTTTGCAAAGAACAGAAGCAACGGCCATGAAAGCGATGATACTGGTGACGATAGCAATCAAGGTATCGCCTAACACCGCTGGGATGACTTTTGCCATCACGGCAACGGGAATGGTTAGGCCGCCATCGTAAGAGATCGGAGCCATAAAGAGTAGAAGACCAATTAGGGAAGGGATGAAAAACATCCAAAAGTTGCCCTTAGGAGCTTCAGTAGCATTAGTGGTGTTATGCATAGTTGTCTCGTGTTACTACTAGTCAATACTTGCCATTTCCATGACATAAATATTCACTAAACATCCGTATTTAATCACAGTTTTGCGGAGGGTACCCGCAAACTGCATCCATTGCAATACTATTCATTAAATACATCTAGTTATTCAGCCGATTTGTCGGGTAATTGGTCAAATAACGTCTAAGTGTATGCGAATATGTTGCTTGTGTTAGAAAATTGTAGCACGAGAGGCGAATTGCGCAGTGAATTATGGGGCGCATTGTGACTGGAATAATAAAATGGTAAACAAATGTGATTTTGATCTAACTAACTTCTTTGCCAGAAATTCAGTTAGCCTTATCTATTCTAAGGTTTTTAGTGGTGTCAAAATACCGTTCAGCGTTTCTTGTACCGTTGCAGTGTGAACCTATTGAGCCAAATCCGATTGAAGCATGTCGCTTCAATCGGATCGAAATTTTATGCTTTTTGTTGACGGCTAAGTATGTATAGGTAACTCCAGTAAATCAGAGCTGTCGAAAAAGCCAATATTGCTGGGAAAACCAGCGTATATAAACCATATACCGTAAATAGAGCCGCTCCCGCGACGCCGCCAAACAAAAAGCCAAAGAAAATGAATAGGAATAATTTTGCTTTACGTCGGTCAAATTGACGACCTCTCAAGCTCTCTCCAATCATAATCCCTAGATCGGTGATGATTCCGGTCATATGTGTGGTTCTGACTACTGCGCCGCTAAACGTGGTGATCATTGCGTTTTGTAATCCACATGCTGCTGATGCTAGATATTGGCCGTACAAATCCCCTTGCACCAAAAAGCCCAAGCTGAGTAAGAGCAAGCTTCCTTCTATGCACAGTGCAACACCATATCTTCGTCCTAGCTTTAACGCACTGCTTTCAATAAAAAAGCCGCTAAAGGCAGCGCCAATCAAAAAGCTAAATACGATGAAGAGCAGGTGAATGGAGCTATCCACACCTGTTAGCAAGCTGTTCCCTAGCTGAGTTACGGTTCCCGAAAGATGAGTTATCGCTTGGTGTTGAAAGCCGAGAAGACCAACGGCGTTGACGCAGCCCGCGAGAAGAGCTAGTAGAAACGCGCCATATTCCACCCAACGAGGAAGTCTGGAAATCACAATAAACCCCAACCAAATATTAGGAGCCGATTATAACGCTCACACCGAGTTACGAAACCCTTTACAGTAAAACTCGATTGATCATTCTCAAAAAAATCTCACTTATAGGGCGGTTGTCCGAGCCAAAGTAAATACGTGAACGCGGATTGCTCGCTAGCAGATGTGTTCCGTTGTGCATTCGAAACTCACCCACCCGTGTTTCATTTGTTCATAGACTGAAACGGTAGGTTGGTGGAACTCTTTATCGGTAAATAGACCGACGGGAATGATTATGATTTCTGGGTATGCAGAAACAAACAACCTCATTGTCGTGCCGCAGGATGGACAAAAGTCATACTGAACCTCACTGCTATCATCGCCAATTCGGGTATAGCTAGTGACTTCACCGTTTAAAGTGACGTGCTCTTTTTCAAAGCGAGCTTGTACCCCAAAAACACTGCCAGTTCGTTTTTGGCATTCGAAGCAATGACGGACAGACGTGTGGGTGGGCTCTCCCTTACAACGGATCTCAACTAAACCGCAGGCGCACTCGCATGTATGAATGGTTTTTGTCATCGTGATTACCTATTTGTCCCAACACACCAATAGACCTAGAGCACAGAGCTTATGTCACTGGCTCGTTATGAGCTCTGGACTTGAAACTATTTGGATACAATCAGTTTAGTTTAATTTTGAAACACTTGAAGAGGTGAAATCATTTGGGTAGACAATGGTATACTCGCTTTTCGTTTATACCTTTAAACAAGGAAGTCTTCATGACTCACAAAAAAATCCTGCCGATACCACTTATTCTACTTATTCCAATCGTTTTATTAGTTGTGGTTGTGATCGCAGGTGTTTATCGTTTTAGTTTGTCTGATGACGAGATCATGGCTAAGTTTCCTCAAACAGAAGTAGAAACGAACGTTATTGTGCAAGAGACGCTTGGCATCACTGCACGTAACCCTTGGACGATCCAAGTACCCGAGCAGGGTGCGGTCACTTTTCTTGATGAGTGGGATAAAGAAAACGGCTATTTGATCGGTGACTATGATGCAGGTGCGACAAAAGGTCAGGTACTTGTTCCAACTGCGTCGATTAGTCAGCGTGAGATTGAAGGTGTTTCATGGGTTGTTGCACCGATGATTGTAACGACACAAGGTAGCGGTTCGTTTAACTATGTTGGCTTGTTCAAGTTTGACCCCGTGCCGAGCCGAGTTGTACTTTTAGACAGTATTTTTGTTGGTGACCGCGTGAAATTTACTCAGCTCGAATGGAAAAGTGATACAACTATCACGCTTTCATATTTAGCGCACGGTGACGATCAAGCAATGGCAGACAAGCCAAATCAATTCAATTCATCCACATTACAGCGTGTAGGGAACAACTTACATATGCAACAGTGATGAATTTTTTTTGAGTTCTGTAAAAATTCAGTATTTTCTGCGCTAGATCTCGAAATTTCCTAGTGATTTCTTATTCGGGAATGCATAAGCTATGAGCCTTGTTTGAAAGGAGATAGTAATTCCCGTGTCTACAAATGAAATTACAAGACGGTTGCCGAATCTGACAAGTCGTAGAGCGCTGCTGTTATACTCCTTGCCAGTTTTAGTTGCGATTGGTGTTTCTCACTCTCTCAAAGAGTCATCTTTAACCAAAACCATCGCATTGAACCTACCTGAATCTCAGGTCGTTGAAAAAATTCTTGATGCGACAACTGCCGAAGTTGTCACTCCCCCGAACTTCGAATATCAAATCCAAGCAGGTGACAACCTAAGCACTATTTTTAGTCAGCTCGGTTTCGGTTACAGCTCGTTAATGAAAGTAATGGAAACGGATTTGAACTACTTGGCACTTGATACACTTAAGCCGGGCAATACGCTCCGTTTCTGGCGTGATGATGCGACAGGCGAGTTAGCGAAAATGGAACTGCAATTTTCTATTGCAGATAAAGTGGTCTACAAGCTGAATAGTGATGGTAGCTATGACTTTACTGATATTTCCATTCCTGGCGTGTGGAGCCAAGAACCTTTAGTTGGCGTTATTCAAGGCAGTTTTTCTTCTTCTGCGAGTCGTTTAGGTTTAACGTCGGCGGAAGTGAGTCAAGTCGTAAGCTTACTCAAAGAACAACTTAACTTTGGACGTGATCTTCGTGCAGGTGATCGATTTGAAGTTGTTCGCCGCTCACAAAGCATCAATGGTGTACCAACAGGTAAGAACGAAATTGAGGCGATTAAGATTTATAATCGCGGCCGCGAGATCACCGCTTACCTTCATACTGATGGTCAATTCTACAATGCCAAAGGTGAAAGCTTACAGCGCGCATTCCAGCGTTACCCTGTAAGTAGTCGTTGGCGTATCAGTTCTGGCTTCAACCCTAATCGTTTACATCCAGTAACGGGGCGTGTTGCGCCGCACAACGGCACTGACTTTGCTGTACCAACCGGTACACCAGTCGTTTCTACTGGTGATGGTACAGTGATCATGACTCGTAAACACCCATATGCGGGTAACTACGTGGTTGTTGAGCACGGCAGCAAATACAAAACCCGTTACTTACACCTAAGTAAGATTTTGGTGAAGAAAGGGCAAAAGGTTTCTCGAGGCCAGCGTATCGGTCTTTCTGGTAAAACAGGTCGAGTGACTGGGCCACACCTTCACTATGAGTTGATTGAATACGGCCGTCCAGTTAACGCTATGCGAGCAAATATCCCAATGGCGAGTTCTGTTCCTAAGAAAGAGATGGCTACTTTTGTCGCGAACAGAGATGAAATGGATAGACTATTACGCGATAAAGAGAAAGCAGTGCTGTAATAAAGTACTTCGCTTAAAAAACAAAAAGAGACTAAGCATAGCTTGGTCTCTTTTACTTTGTGCATTAACTAGATTTGAATTCTATGACAGCAGTCTGTTCAGTACGTTAGGCACTCCGCACTTCACGTTCATTTATCAGGTGTACGATTTCTTCAACACTGTGTGGACGAGAGTAAAAGTAACCTTGGATGTAGTGGCAGCCCATTTCAATTAACTTTTGTAGTGCTCTATCGTCTTCTACGCCTTCGGCAATCAAATCCACATCAAGCAGCTCTGCCAATTGCGCTATCAAAAACACTACTTGTTCAGAGGTTGTATTTGAGAGCATGTTCTGCACAAAGGTAGCATCGATTTTGATGCTATCAATCGGATAATTGTGTATATAGTTCAAGCTTGAGTATCCCGTACCAAAATCATCCAGTGCGACTTTAAAACCCAAGTATCGCAACGAGTTAAGTACCATCTGTTCACGGCCACTTTGTGAGAGTAAGACGGTCTCGGTGAGCTCTATAACAAAGTCTTTTGCTTCGTGCTGATACTTTTCAACCATGTTGGTTAAGTGATTAATATAACGGTTGGAATCAACCAGCTCATACGCTGAGCAATTGATGGAGAGTTTGACTTTATAGCCTAGGTTCGCTTCGAGTTCTTGCTTTGCGATACACGCGAGTTCAATAATCCGTTCACCTAACTCGATAATCAGGCCTGATTGTTCGGCAGCTTCAATGAACTCCGCTGGAGAGATATTTCCATAGATATTGCTATTCCAACGAGTCAAAATTTCAAAGTAATTCCAGCGGTCGCTCGTGATATCGACGATCGGTTGAACCACTACATACAACTCATCGCTGTCTTGTATATCAGTACTTAGCTGGATTCGCATTGCCTCAATAAGCTGCGTCCTACGGTGGTATAACGCACTAAGGTGTGTGTCGTAATGCTGAATCCGTGTATCGCGGTGTTTTTTACAATCTTTGAGAGCGAGACTGGCATTCAAAATCAGCTCATCGCTGTTCAACATATGTACTGGGGCACGTGCAATACCAATACTAACGGTGAAAGAAATCCGGTTAGATTTGTCGCTGTAGCCGCTTTCAATTTTGTCGAGTACTTCCTGACACACGGCGACAGGATCTTCGTCGTACGTGATGAAGGCGAATTCATCTCCTGCAACACGGAACGCATTGTTTGGCGACGACAAGCTCTGTTGAATGGCGTTAGCTGTGAACTTAATGATTTGGTCGCCGATATAGTTTCCGTTGATATCATTGATCGATTTGAAATTATCGATATCAAGATACGCCAAACTGAATGGGCGAGTCGCCTGCTGCGTTAATGTCTCCAAGGTATCAGCTAAACAGCTACGGTTGAGCAGTCCAGTTAGGTTATCATGCGATACCTCATAGCTAAGCTGATTAAGAAGCTTATCTGAACGTTCACTGACCCACTTTTCACGTAAGCTATGAATAATGACATTGGCATAAAATCGGTGGAAGTCGAGGATATCTTGCGCTTCTTTCGCGTGGATGCTTCGGGTAAAGGTAGACAGTAAAATTCCCAGAACTTCGCCATTTTGTGTCTTCAATGGCAGGCCAATGTAAGCTTGAATGCCATCTTCTTGAAACATCTGATCTTCAGGAAAACGCTTGTATACCTGGTCTTGATAGAAAATATGTTCGCCAATGTCTTTCGCCACTTTTTCACAGGGGGTGCCTGAAAGGTGGTAGCTTAGGTTGTCTGTAATTTTTCCATTGCTGGCGAAGGAAATGGTATGAGCCGAATGCTGAAGATGCGCAACTTCTACAACGCAAGTGCAATGGCTCTGCAAGTGTTGATGAATATCTAGCGTGACTCGGTTTAGCTGAGCCGTGCCGTTTAGCTTCAATATCTCATCAATTTTGTGGAAACTGATTTGTACCTGACCCATTGAGCATTTCACCTAGCGTTGTTATTAACATATCGTGTAAGACACGACGAATTATTATTTGATATGCATCAAATAAACTATCGGTTACTAAGGCAGATTTTTCAAATTTTGTGAACGAACAAATCATTATTTTCATGTTTTTATGCTTGAACCTTTTAAAGGTATAGCGATAAAAACGCTAAGCTAGGCGCGCTTCTCCTCTTCTAATCGTGATTTGAGATAATCGAGGAATAGCTTAGTTCGGGTATGCTGATAATCCAGCTTTGGATAGTAGGCATATACAGTGGCTTTATCCGCTGTGATATCGGGCAGGATAGGGACTAACGCGCCGGATTTTAGATCATCTTTGATCATGACGTTATTCGTCATCAGAATACCCATGCCTCTTTTGGCACCATGAAACAGCGCTTCTGGGTTAGTCGTGGCAAAGTTACCGGACAAGCTGATACGCTTACCTCGATTTGTTTTGATTTCTCGTGAGGGCTTTTCACCCCAAATCAGGACATTATGCTCTGTCAGATCCTCAACGCATTGCGGTGTTCCATATTTTTTTAGGTAACTAGGCGCGGCGTAAAACTGTGCTTTATGTTCGAAAAGCGCAGTGGCTTTGAAACTCAGAGAGTTCAGTTGCTCTAATTCCCGGCTAATAAACAGGTCTAAGCTTAGCTCTGGCAATTGGCCTGGTAGCGTTGTTGTTAATTGAAGTGTGATGTCTGGATATTTCTCAAGAAAATCATCAAGATAATGAACTAGAAACTTGGAGCCAACGGCCAGCGTTGCCCCAATTTTTAATAGCCCTGCTGGTGATTGGTTGACTGAGCGAGTCTCATCTAATACCGATTGCCATGAATCAAGCTGACTTTTTGCTCGTTGATAAAACAGAGCACCAGCTTCAGTTTGGCTAATTGAGCGGGTCGTACGTTTGAGTAGTTGAACGCCAATTTTATCTTCTAGCCATTGAACTCGCTTACTGATAGCTGAGCTGGTGGTATTGAGTTTCCGCGCTGCTGCATTAAAGCTACCTTCTTCGACCACACGAATATAACTCTTCACGCTTTGAATCCAGTCCATTGTATCTCCTTGGGAATTAATTCCTTTCCAACTTAGCTGATTATCATCTTTGAGTATCAAATATACACTGTTTGCCATCAATCTGTCACAAAGTAGGAGGAACGTTTGCGTAAAACACCATTGTTATTAGCGATGATGATCATTGCCACAGGCCAAGTTGGCGTTAGTATTTATCTTCCTTCTTTGCCATTGATTGGTCATGACTTGAATTTGCCGCAACATTCGATTCAGAATCTCGTCACGCTATTTCTCGTTGGCTTCGGTATCTCTCAGCTTTTTTACGGCCCATTGTCTGATGCGATTGGTCGTCGGCCAGTGTTTATTCTGGGGCAAAGTGTATATCTAGTTGGTACGGTTATTTGCATCGCGTTTTCGGACAACATTGTTGCCCTTGAAGCGGGACGGTTACTGCAAGGCCTAGGAGCGGGCAGCGCTTCGGTACTTGGTCGGTCAGTACTGCGTGATAGTTATGACGGTATGCAATTAACCAAAGCGCTATCTTATATTTCAGTCACGGCATCTGTGATGCCAATTATTGCTCCGTTGTTTGGTGGCTGGATTGCTTTTCACCTGAGTTGGCATGCTGTCTTCGTGTTTGTGCTGATTTACTTAATGGCAATTTTTACACTTGGTTTATTGGTGCTGCCAGAAACGCTGCCTTATCCGAAGAGAAAATTTAAAGTAGGCGAAGTAAGCGCGAACTATTTGCGTCTGTTAACGAATACACAAGTGATTGGTAGTGCGAGCTACAACTGGCTTAGTTATTTATCGGCTCTGGTTACGCTTTCCTTGTATCCATTTTTAATGCAACAAGAGTTAGGATTAACGGCGGCAGATTACGGCTCTTTGATGATCATACCATCAGTTGGTTTGCTGACGGGTAGCTTAGTGCTGAATTTGATCAATGCTCGTTACAAAGCTCAGCAAATCTTGCTGATGAGTTTCGCGATTGTTGCTGTTGCTGGCTTCATGTTGTTGGTTACCCCCTTCAGTGTATTTTCATTGCTGACGGCATTCACGTGTTTAAGTTTTGCCCAAGGCATGTCATTCCCAGTATCGATCAGTTTGCTACTTTCGCCACATAAGCAACAGGCAGGCGCGGTTTCTGCGTTATCTGGCTCTATTCAAATGTGTTTAGCAGGTTTGTTTGGTGGGTACTTAGTAGACTCATGGGTTACGAATCAGCAGCAGCTTGGGGTGTTTTATTTGTTTATTGCGTTACTTTCTTGCTTTGTTCTTGTACTAAGCCAATTTCGTAACGTGCCAGAAGGGACGGTTCAAGCAGAAACTTCCGTCTGAATATACTTGCAACCAGAAGGTCGGCTTTCTAAAATGCGCAGCTAAATTAAGCTTGGTCTGTTGTGTATGCTGAATGACTTGGTTTGAAAGGAAGAGGGCGAACCTTGATACTTCTCTCAAGCTTGGAATACATTTCTGCCCAATGGCTATCCGATCTCTAATCGTTAGGTGAAAGAATGCAACAAAACGAATTTGAAACACTGGTAAAAGAAATTACTCAGCAAGAAAGCATGCCAAAGGCACTTGAAATCTTGAAGGCGTGTGAGGAAGAAGAAGTTGCACAAGCGGCGCAATCCCTAACGGGTCAGTTTGGCCTTGCAGAAGTTGATGGTGAGAAACGTATTTACCATATTACCACTCAAGAAGATGAGTCCGGAGAAGAGCAAGAATACGTAGAGCACGTCATGAATGAAGGCGATCACTTGATCAAGTTTGCTGCGTGGTTCTTTGAAACATTCTTTGAAATCAAACAGAAAGATACGTACGTCGCAGCGGGTAAAACATACCAACAACCTAAGCGATAGACGCTCATTTCAAGAAATCTACGAAAACTAAACTGAAAGTTAATTACAAAATAAATGTGACCGTAGTCTTGTTTTTATCTAATTGTGGTGTAAAATTACAACATAGTTAAGTCAATACATTCAGGAGAAGGTCATGGGTAACGAACTTGGTGGTGCTTATATTGGCCAGATGATTGCAAAAGACGCGATGCACAAAGCGCTTTACGGTAAAGCGAAGAAGAAAAAAGCTTCTGTTTTTGCTCGTGTTATTAAAAAACTGGCGAAATAATTTAAAAAGCCCTGATTGAAAAATCAGGGCTTTTTGCTTTTCTCTGTTTTGTTGTTAGTAAGTAGCCAACATATTGCACAACATTGGCAAAACGCTACTCAAAGATTGATGACATTTAAATCTAGAATTACGCGGATTGGCTTGGTATCTCCACAACATTGTTAGGCACTTTATCTAGCCCCTTTGCTGATAACCACTTTTCTAAATCGTCAGCGCCTCCAATATATTTTCCATCTAACCAGATTTGCGGCACTGTTACCGGTGTTTTTTCGCCAATGATGGCTTTTACTTCAGGAATCATGCGGTATAAGGCGGCGCTGTCTTTAACTACATCATGGTACTCATACTGAACGCCAGCCTCGTCAAGTAATTGTTTGGCTTTGACACAGTAAGGGCAAGTTGCTTTACCATAAACAATGTTGCCTTTTAGCTCATCGCGTTTTACCCACTCAGCAATAACAGACTGTACAAGCACACCCCGATTCAATGCTTCTCCTTGGCTGATAACTTTCCCTTCGACAAGAAGAATGGGTGCATGCCAAGCCCCCGCTTTTAATGGTTCCCACCAGTGCGATAACCAATCTTTTACTTCGAGTTCAACGGGCACATCGGCTAGTTCGTTTTCAAAAGTATCCTTTAAAATATCTTTGGTTAATGTACATTCACCACAAGGAATATTGACTTTGAATGGGCCCCAACGACCAGCCCAGCGATACAGTGTAATTTTGATTGGTTGACTCATATGGGTTCCTCATTTCCTTTCCTGAAAATATAGAACTTTTAAATTAGATTTTTCTTTCAACTAACTTTGTCTTTTTCGCTTCCCAATGCGTAATAAACGCAATAGATGCAATAATAATCGCAGCACCTAACCATAAACGACCAGGTGGCACCCAACCAAACACCAACCAACCAGCAACAACATTCAAAGGCAGTTTGGCGTGATCAAATGGTTGCACAAATGAGGCGTCTGCTACTGCATATGCTTTAACGATAGCCCATTGAGCGAGTGCTGTAAGTGCACCTGCGGCTAAAAGCACACCCCATATCGTCCACGTATCTGGCATAGTAAACGTCGGTATCGCTAACAAGATATTAAATGGCGTTATCAGCAGTAATAAATAGACAACCATGGTTGAAGGCGGATCGTTTACCGACATTTTTTTAACCATTAATGAATACGCTGCCCAGAAAAATGCGGCGCCAACAGGGAGCAGGGTCGCCCATGTAAATGAGTCTGCCCAAGGCTCAAGAATGATCATGGCACCAACAAACCCCGTCAATGTAGCGAGCCAGCGTGCAGTACCTACTTTCTCTTTGAGTAACAAGCCAGAACCAACTGTGGCAAATAACGGGGAGGTCATGAGAAGTGCAATACCTTGCCAAATTGGAACTGGGTAAGCGAGAGCCCATAACCAAAGTTGAATCCCGATAACAGAGAGAAAAATGCGGAATGCATGCCAGCCAAAGTGTTGGGTTCTTAAAGAACGTCTAATCCCAAGTGTACGTAGGTAGGGCAGAATAACAAATAAGGCGATTGCATATTGGAATAACGCAAATGTGGTGGAGGAGACACCAAAGTTGATGCTAGCAATTTGGGCGAAGCTGTTCACTATGGCGAATGCCAAGCCAGCTGTTAGCATCCAGGACGCACCTTGAACAGGATGATGATTCAATTGAAAAATTCCAGTTTGATAGAGGTGGCGGGATCATACGTCCTATTGTTTTTCGCGCCAATAAAAAAATGCCTCCCAGAGGGAGGCGACATTACCAATTCAAAGGACGTGCCTGTTATAACAGGTACAAAGAACGAGAAGCACAAACGCTGCCATGCATTTGCATAAATAACATTGCAGAACACGTGCCAACTTTTATATATTTGATTTTAAATGGTTTTTTTGGTTTTTCTATGTTGTCGATTAGATGAAATGCACTAACTTAGTGATCAATCGCATTAAAAGAGGGCAGAAGTAGGCGTCGTTACGGTCGTTTTTCATTGCTGAGCGATGCTTGGATAGTGTGAAAACTTATCGAGTTGTGTTGGGTTACATAAAAAATGGCCAGCAAAGGTGCTGGCCAAGTGGACTCGCTCTTAGGACAAGAGTGAATTAGAAATCGTAACGTACGCCTAGGCGCAGTGTATCTTCGCCTTCTGTTACTAGACCTGTTGTTGCATCTTTTGCTTCATCAAGTTGGTTGATGTAGTAAGACAGGTAAGTACGGAAGTTGCTGTTTAGTTTGTAGTAACCAACAAGCTCGATACCTTCAACTGTGTCGTACTTTGAACCGTTGTCTGGATCATTCTCTTGAGCTGTGTATAGAGCTGCAAGTGTCACTTTACTTGCTACTTTGTAGCTTGCGACTAGTTCGTAAGCCGTAAAGTCTTCAGAGTCAGTCAGGGAACCTTGAGAATAAGTACCTGCTAGGTATAGGTTATCCATCGAGTAAGCGATACCACCTAGAATTTGATCTTCAGAGTTATCTTTATCTACATCGCCACCAGAGTATGCAAGACCAAAGTCGAGGCCCATTGGTAGTGAGTACATTCCAGAGATGCCGTATTTATCTTCGTTATCGCTAGAGTTTGCTTGGTAGGTTGCTTGAAGTTGTAGTGCATCAAACGCACCACGGTATGCGAAAACGCTGTCTTGCTTATCAGAAGACGAATCAATAACTTGCTGAACACCAGAGAATTCAGTGATATCCGTCATGTCAGAGATGATGACTGCAGCCATGTCTTGACGACCTACAGAGAAAGCACCGATATCAGAGTCGACGCCTGCATACATGTAGCGGTTTTTGAATTCACTCTTGCCCGTTTTTTGTTCGGCTTCGTAAACACCGAAAGCAGAAAGGCCGTTGCCGATGTCTGTTTTACCTTTTAGGTTAAGACGAGCACGGCTTTTATCTTCCATAGAACCTTCAACTTCAGCACCGTCTGAACCGATGAAGTCACCACGAAACTCAACGCGGCCGCCAACTTTTAATTCAGTACCGTCGTTTTTGTATACAGTTGCTGCGAATGATGGTGCTGATACCAATGCTGTAAGAATTGCAGTAGTTAGTGCTGCCTTTTTCATTTTCTTATTACCCTAGTTGTAATCGATGGGCTTTCTTGCCCGATGTGTTGATGACGCTAAGGTAAAGGCTGAAAATGAAAGATAGATTTCTGTTAAGTTATGATTTGATTGCACTTTTATTGCTGGCGAGAATAAGTGCTCCTTCTCATACCACTTATAAAAAGAAAGGTTTATCTTTTTTGAGGTTTTTTCCTCTCCGTTGAAGACTGTGTTTTTTTCAAAAAGTTCCTGAATTGTTTCTTGACCCTAAATGTAAGTAAACATTTCAATTTGGCAGGGAAGTTTGGCCTAAAAATAGCGAATCATCAGCTATTTGTGAGCTAACTCTCTCTAAAGCATTTCTTATTGTAAGGTTTTTATTTCTCGATTTCTTGAAGGCTAAGTAAACGATTGCTTTTTAGGTTTTGTCTGAGATCTTTTCACTCGGTTGTCAGGAACTAATCAAATAAAGTGTCGGCAGTTGTTACACAAAGGTAAAACTAATCTGGTGGAAACGATGCCTCGGATAGCCTTTGTATTCCTCTCTTTGTTCATCATTTCGTTTTTACGAAAGTGAACCAAAGCCGGGTCTAAAACTGACTAACCAACTAATAAGTAATGGATTTAGAAATGAATAAAAAATTATTAGCAGCGGCAATCGCGGCAGCAACCTTCGGTACTCAAGCAGTTGCAGTGGAACTATATAATAACGATGGCACAACATTTTCGATGGGCGGCCACGTTTCTGTTAATTTAAATGGATCAGAGCAAGGTGACACGGATGTGGGTACTAACTCTCCTCGTATCAATATCTCTGCGACACAGGATTTGGGTAATGGCTTCACCGCAGACGCACGTGGTGAATGGGCGCTAAACTACTTAGACGGTGGTGAAGAGTCGTTTAAAACTCGTCTAGGTTACTTAGGTATAACGCATGAGGTTTATGGTCGTGCAGTAGGTGGTACGCAATGGTCACCTTACTACGATGTCGCAGGTATTGCAGATATGCCAATCGCGTTTGCCAACGACTTCATCTATGACGATCATGGAAACCTTGGCACTGGCCGTGCGGATAAAATGCTTTCTTACCGTAATGCCATCGAGCTGGGTGAAGCGGGTGTGATCAACTTTGGTCTTGGTTGGCAGGGTGCAAACGATGATTACACGCGCAACGATGCTGGAGTTATAACTGGCGGTGCTAAATACGATGACCGTGTGCAAGCTGCGCTTTCTTACTCAGTCATGGGCGCTAAAATCGGTTACTCTTACAATGGCGGCGATTTCCAGCACCCTGCATATGCAGGTAAGCACACGGCGGAATCACACGTTGTATCAGCATCTTACGGTGCGTACGGCCAAGGCCTATTCCTTGCTGCGGTTTATGGTTCAAACGAAAACATGAACTTCAGTGCAAAAGGCGACCGTTTAGAAGAAAGTGATGCGTACGAAGCGATCATCGCATACGCTCTAGCAAACAGCCTAAACTTGAGTGTTAACTATGAGATGGTGGAAGGTAAAGAGTTTAAGAGCTCTAAAACAGAAACTGCTCGTGAAGAAATGGCACTACAAGCAGAATACAACTTCACGCCTAAATTTGTTGGTTACGCGGGTTACCAGTTTGACCTAAATGACGACAATGGTCGTGAAACTGATGACAAATGGGCGTTAGGTGCTCGTTACTACCTATAATAGGATTTAGCGAGAACTATTATTCAGCTCATTGATCTAAAGCCAGCCTCGTGCTGGCTTTTTTGTCTATTTGTTTTACAAATACTTTGCTGTTTCAATTAGATGATACAAAACTCAAAACGGGGTGAATGTCTTATTTTTTACACTAGAGGTTGCTATTTAGTGTCGTTAAGTCAATAGGTTAGATTATGATGGGATTTTTGTTTTGCAGGGAAGAATGATGAGTGTTATTCAAGTTGAAGAAAAGAAAGTAGAAGTGGGTAAAGTGCTTTGTGTTGGACGAAATTACGTTGAACACATTCATGAGCTTAATAATGCAATGCCTGAGCAAATGGTGGTATTTAATAAACCCGCAACTTCCGTATCAACAACTCTGCGTTCATTCCATCAAGAACCCCTTCATTATGAGGCTGAAATCTGCTTTTTGATCAAGGATGGACGTTATTCAGCGGTTGGTTTGGGATTGGATCTGACCAAGCGTGGTTTGCAATCCTCGCTTAAAAATCAGGGGTTGCCGTGGGAGCGTGCTAAGGCATTTGATGGCTCTGCTGTGTTTAGTCGGTTTGTCTCTTTGGATAACATTGATATCAATGATCTTAACCTTGAGCTCTTAATTAACTGTGTTCGTGTACAAAAAGGTCACGTTAACCAAATGCTCTATCCGCCGCTAACTATCCTGGATGAATTAACCAGTTACACAACACTTCAAGATGGCGATGTAGTGATGACTGGTACACCAAAGGGCGTTGGTGAGGTACATGAAGGTGACATCTTCCTTGGTCGATTAAAGTGTGGCGATGTCACCTTGTTGGAGATTGAATGGTTGGCGGATTAAAGCCAAATTCGCAGAACGAGAAATACCACCATACTGATAACCGTCGTTAAAAGAACATTTTTAGTAAAATACGCGATTAAAGCAGCTAGTACGGCAGCCAGTAAAAATGGGTTTTGCACATTGACGCTGAGCTCCCCATCGGGAATGAAAACGATAGGTGCCCAGATCGCAGTCAGTACTGCGGGGCTAGCGTAATTGAGTACTTTTTGAGTGCGCGTCCCTAATCGCAATGGTAGCTTGGGTTCTAAAAACAAGTAGCGGCTGGTGAAAACAAGTACCGTCATCAGCAAAATAGCCAACATGATCATTAGCGTTTCTCCTTTACTTGTTCCACAAAGTAACCAGTAAGCATGGCTAAAATGCTTGAAATCATCAAACTTCCCTCAATTTGATAATAGGTTAGGGCAACTGAGCTCACCAAAGCCACAATAACACTCGCGAGCACCGCTGCATTTTTAATGGTGGGTACTACTATCGCGATAAAAGTTGCGGCTACAGCAAATTCCAAACCCATTTCGTTCAGTTCAGGGATTAGACTTCCCGCAATAATGCCCGTCAATGTCGCGACATTCCAAAACAGGTAAAAACTCAGACCAGCCCCAAGTGCATACCAGCGATTAAATTGTTTATCGGAATGGTGGCCTACAATCGCAAACAGCTCGTCAGTAAGTAAGAAGCCGAGTGATAATCGCCATTTTAGAGGAAGCGGTGCAATTTTACTGCGCATCGATACACTGTAGAGGAAGTGTCGAGAGGTGATAAAAAACGTTGTCAGTAACATGGTCACTAGACCTGCTCCCGTTTTAATCATTCCCATCGCGACGAGCTGTGCAGAACCTGCGAACAAAATGGCGGATAGTGCTTGTCCTTCCAAAGGGTGAAGCCCAGTATCAATTGCGAATGAGCCTGCGAGTAAGCCCCAAGGGAGCACTGCGATACTCAGAGGCATCATCGCAAGTGTACCTTGCCAAAATAGCGTGGCTTTTGATTCTTTTTGTAACGGCAAAGTGTGGTCCATAGTTTCTTCTTATTTATTCCTAAATCAGATTACCAAGATAGCTCGGTAGTCGCATAACGCCTTGTACAATATTGCTGCTTTAGCTGTGACGGACGTATTGGCCGGGAGTGACGCCCATGGCTTTTTTAAAGTGTCGATGCAGATGGCTTTGATCATGGAAGCCGCATTCTTGTGCCACGTCTGAAATTTTTTGTCCCATTTTTAGTAGCTTCTTCGCCATACGTAAACGTTGCTGAATTTGATAGGCATGAGGCGGAAAGCCAAATTGCTTTTGAAACTCTCTCAGCAGATGAAAAGGGCTTAATCCAGACAGTTTGGCGAGTTCTTCTAGTGAGACGTCCGTTTGTGGAAAGTCTTCTAAAAATTCTCTGACTAGCTGCACTTGTCGTTGAGCTCTGGTTGATTCTTTCAGTGGTGCCCGATGAGTACTGTGTTTACTGGCTAGCTTGACCAACGTGCCGTAAACCAAAGTTTCTCTCAATAAACGGTTGTCTGATTTTTCTAGTGTTTCAAATACCAATCGTAACTGACTAGCCAGCTCAGGATCGTAAACCACAGGTTGAGGGAAATAGGGCAGAGCTACATTTGGTGAACCAAGCTCTTGTCCTAAAGTTTGAAACTGCTGAGGTACGGGGTACATTGCTTTGTATTCCCAGCCGCCTTCCGAGGCTGAATGCCCGTTATGTACTTCATCTGCATTAACAAGGATGATGCTGTCCTGTGGCGCGATATGATTCCCGCCAGTCCTAAAAAATTGTTGTGCCCCTTTTTCGATGACACCAATAGTGTAACCTTCGTGGCTATGGCGTGAAAAATTCTGCTTCTCATACTTTGCATCGAGAAGCTCTAAACCTCCGAGCTCTTGAGCTATCTTGAAGGTAGCGATTTCCTTATTCTTTTCTTTCATCTTTATCCGGTCTGCTCAAGAAAATCATTTTAGAAGTGTAACGGATCCATCGTGCTTATTTTTGTACAAAATTGCTATTCGATTTTGATAAACAGGCGAATTGATTGCTCTTTTTCGGCTGGGCAAACTATGATTTTTATTTTTTGATTTATCTTGGCTATTTTGGGCTGGATGATGTCATTTTGTTGGTATAACATTCGCCGCCTTGTTGTAGAAAAGCGGTTCCATCATGATTGATTTATCTGTACTTCCTGTTTATCTCACCGCAGTTGTCGCCTTATTGCTCTTACCAGGGCCTGATATGTTGCTGATAGCGAGCTCAAGTATGAGTTACGGTAAGAAGGTCGGTCTGTTTGCTAGCTTAGGCAATGCGACGTCTGGTGTTATTCTTACTTTGCTTGCTGCGATGGGCGTATCTACCCTGATTGCCATGAGCCCAATAGCCCTTAAAGTCCTTCATCTATTAGGTGGCGCTTACTTGTTAAAAATGGGTTGGGACTGCTTACGAGCTGAGGCATCTTCGGCTCCAGAGCTTGATGGTCAAAACAAAATGGCATCAACTTATTATCAGCGTGCTTTGATGAGTAATTTGCTTAACCCTAAAGCCTTGGTCTTTTTTGTGATGTTTTTGCCGCAGTTTGTCTCAAGCAATATCACTGCATCTTCCGGTGAGCAGATGCTAGCGCTAGGGTTATTGTTGAACGTTCTTGGCTTGTCATTCAATTTATTACTTGTTGGGTTAGCAGGCACATTGGGCAAAGGGCTGCTCGAGAACGAAAAATTCCGCACGTATCAACATAAACTAATGGGGTTAGTGTTTGTTATTCTGGCGTTGTGGATGCTGAGTAGTTTCGCCTTGTAAAGTTATCATATTCCATTAGAAAGCCAGCAATTGCTGGCTTTTTGTTTTAGGATATTGGTGTTTCCTAAGGAGAGGATATATGAAGCTTGAATTTTGTTTAAATCCAGATCAAACAGACCTTGATTTTGTTCGTGAAGGTATTCGATCTTATAACCGAGTGCATTTACCTGAAGGGGAAGTGCATGCTGTAGGCTGTTTCGCAAAAGATGAGAATGGCAAGATCATGGGTGGCTTGACTGGCGAAATGTTTAAAAATACGGTGTTTGTTGAGTTTTTGTGGGTAGACGCTGAAAGTCGAACCTCTGGTCTCGGTAGTCAATTAATGTCGATGCTAGAACAAAAAGTAAAGCCTCATGGGGTTACCCATGTTTATTTGGATACCTACAGCTTTCAAGCTCTTGAGTTCTATCTCAAATTGGGTTTTGAGAAAGTGGGGCAGTACTCAGGCTATCCTGCAGAGGGCATCCACAAGTACTTTCTACAAAAGGAAATTGTAGGCTAGGGAAAGCACGGGTTAGCTTGACTTGTTCTAGTGAAAATAAAAAAAGAGGCGCGAATTTGCGCCTCTTGTTGTATCAAATATCTATGTTTCTCTTTGACTTACAAACTTTGCTGGTGCGCGTCGATAAGTTCGTTCATCTTCGCTTCTGCTGCTTGCTGTGCTTGTTCATAGCTCATATCCGCAGGGAAGAGGTTGATGACTTCGTAGTAACATTTTAGTTTTGGCTCAGTACCAGAAGGACGAACAATCACGCGAGATTGATCTTCTAGGTGATAAATCAATACGTCACTTGCTGGTAAGTCAATGGATTCTTCAGAGCCGTCGTCAAACATGCGAACCGATGTTTTTAGATCTTCGGTTACTGCAACTTTTTTACCAGCAATCTCTGTTGGTGGATTGGCTCGGAGTTTGTCGCCGATTGGTGGAGAGTTCGGGTCGAGAGCGATGCTGCGTTGTGCGTTGAAGTAGAAACCGTGCTCGCGGTACAGCTCTTCCAGTTTATCCCACAGTGTTTTGCCTTGCGCTTTAAGCTTGCCTGTTAGCTGTGAAAACGCGACGATTGCAGATAAACCATCTTTATCCCACACCTTGTTACCCACGGTATAACCGAGCGCTTCCTCATAAGCAAACAAGAATGGGTTGGTTTCTGTCTCTTGTTCCATGGCAACGTTAGTAAGCCATTTAAAGCCAGTTAATGTTTGATAGTATTGTGCGCCATGCGCCTTAGCGATGCTGCTCAGCATTCTTGAGGATACGATGGTGTTGCCAACCAAAGCGTTAGGTTGCTGTTCCAACAAGTAATCGCCAAACAGTGAGCCCACCTGATCACCTGTTAGCATTTGATACTCGCCATCTGGGCGTTTAACTGCCACGGCAAAACGGTCCGCATCTGGATCGTTAGCGCAAGCGATATCGGCATCTACGGACTTACCTAACGCCATCAGCATATCCATTGCACCGGCTTCTTCAGGGTTTGGGAAGTTGACGGTTGGGAAGCTTCCATCAGGTTCGCGCTGTTCCTTAACACTTGCCACTTTTTGGAAGCCTGCGTCGGCAAGTAGCGTTTCCGCCATATTCGCGCCAACGCCATGCATCGCAGTGTAAGCGATAGAAATATCGGTGTTGTTGTCAGGAGTAAGCAGCGCGTTTTCATTCATTGTCTTACGGTAAGTTTGGTAGTAGTCGTCTTCCAACCAAACTAACAAACCGTGCTGTTTTGCATCATCGAGAGACATTAAAGGTAATGGCTTCGTTGTTGCGTCATCAATTTTCGCTGCGATTCCAGAGTCGTGTGGAGGAATAATCTGTGCGCCATTCTCCCAATATACTTTAAAGCCATTGTATTCTGGTGGATTGTGACTGGCAGTAACAACAACAGCGGCCGCCGCATTCAATGTACGGACACCAAACGCGACAATTGGGGTTGCTGCAACGTCATACGTTAGGTAAACCTTGATACCAAGGGCCGTCAGTACGGATGCGGTATCATGCGCGAATTGTTTTGAATCGGGACGACCATCGTAGCCAATAACGACACCACGACTCGTGGCCTCTTTGACTTGCTCAAGCAAATAGTTCCCTAAACCAGTGGCGGTCTCTTGAATCACCAAGCGGTTCATTCGGTTTGGACCTGCGCCCACTTTTCCACGTAAGCCTGCAGTACCAAAGGCAAGGCGTGAGCCAAAGCGATCAGTAAGTTCTTGTTCATTGTTCGTATCGACGAGGTGTTGTAGCTCTTCACGAGTCTTAGGATCAGGGTCTCGTTCTAGCCATTGCGTAATTAGTGCTGTCATATCAGTCATTCCTTAGTAGGGGGAGCCTACTTTCTTGGACACTTCGTTTGGTAAGTATCTCAATGTTTTCTTTTAAATCAATGTAAATGGTTCTCAATTACATTTCAAAGAGGGCAATCGATAAACCGAATTAATTTTTCTTATCCGAACAAAATTTAATCATATTTAATTTCTTGAAGAACCTTGGAACTATAACTAGCCTTTTAACATAAATATAACAAACCGTGTCGAAATCGTAGTTTTTGTGATTTTTCGTAAAGTTGTTCGATATTTGCATCGGGACGCAAGGAAGCTCGCGTAGGCGTAGCGGCTGAGCAGAGGAGAGATCTTTTGAAAAGATTAACGACTACTCTAGCCTTATCACTGAATGTGATTTTAATCACATTTTCCTCTTTTGGTTGGTCAAAGGAAAATGACTACAACATGACAAAAGGGGTCACAGAGATAAGTGGGCAAGTGTATGAATTACATATGCTGATTTTCTATATCTGCTGTGTAATTGCTTTGATTGTTTTTGGTGTGATGTTCTATTCCATCTTCCGTCATCGCAAGTCAAAAGGAGCAGTTGCCGCACATTTCCACGAAAGTACAAAAGTGGAAATTATTTGGACGGTCATACCCATCATCATTCTTGTCGCTATGGCGATTCCCGCAACGAAAACTTTAGTCGCAATGGAAGACACAAGCCAATCGGATATCACGGTCAAGATCACAGGCTCGCAATGGAAATGGCATTACAGCTATTTTGGCGAAGATGTTGAGTTTTTTAGTTTGCTTGCCACCAGCCAAAAACAAATTGATGGAATCGAAGCTAAAGGCGCACATTACTTACTGGAAGTAGACAACCCTTTGGTGTTGCCTGTGAATCGCAAAGTGCGTTTTTTGATGACTTCTGATGATGTCATTCACTCTTGGTGGGTACCGGACTTTGCCGTCAAGAAAGACACCATTCCAGGTTTTATTAATGAAGCATGGACAAGAATTGATGAGCCAGGCGTATATCGCGGCCAATGTGCGGAGCTATGTGGTCGTGCACACGGATTTATGCCAGTGGTGGTGCATGCGATGGAAGAAGAAAAGTTCGATGAATGGCTAGCGAGTAAGAAGGAAGAACTCGCACTTCAAAAAGCGGCGGCACAAGAAGCGCTCTCTCAAGACTTATCTATGGACGAATTGATGTCGCAAGGCGAATCGATATACACGGCGCGTTGCGCTGTGTGTCATCAGGCAAATGGTGAGGGGATTCCGGGTGCATTTCCCGCGATTAAAGGCAGTCCTATTGCAACCGGAGACGTTACAGAGCACATAGATATTATTGTCAACGGTCGCCCGGGCACTGCAATGCAGGCTTTTTCTAATCAGTTAAGTGACAAAGAAATTGGCGCGGTTATCACATATCAACGAAATGCATGGGGCAACGATACTGGCGATACAGTGCAAGCATCCGATGTGAATGCCTTTAAGGCACAAGACAGTGCTAAGGAGGAAATATGAGTCAGCCAATAGATAAAGCAGTGAAGTCTGCGCCAGCAGAAGCCAGTGCGAACAGTACCATTGCGATTGATGATGGTCACGAGCATCATGCACCCCAGGGCATCACTCGTTGGTTGTATTCCACAAGCCATAAAGACATAGGCACCCTCTACCTTTGGTTTAGTTTTGCAATGTTTCTAACAGGTGGTGCGATGGCTATGATCATTCGTGCCGAACTGTTCCAGCCAGGGCTACAGCTAGTCGATCCGCAGTTTTTTAATCAAATGACCACGGTACACGGTTTAGTGATGGTATTTGGTGCGGTGATGCCAGCATTTACTGGCCTTGCTAACTGGATGATCCCGATGATGATCGGCGCTCCAGATATGGCGCTGCCGCGCATGAACAACTTGAGCTTTTGGATCTTACCTTTTGCATTTCTTATTTTGTTGAGCTCGTTGTTTTTACCTGGCGGCGGTCCTGATTTTGGTTGGACGTTTTATGCTCCGCTGTCCACGACTTATGGACCAGATAGCACTGCGCTGTTTGTATTCTCTGTGCATATCATGGGTATCAGCTCCATTATGGGCGCGATCAACGTTATCGTGACGATCGTAAATATGCGAGCTCCGGGAATGACTTGGTTCAAGTTACCAATGTTTGTTTGGACTTGGTTAATTACCGCTTTCTTGTTGATCGCGGTTATGCCGGTATTAGCGGGTGCGGTGACCATGGTTCTTACTGACAAATATTTCGGGACTAGCTTCTTTGACGCAGCTGGTGGTGGTGACCCGGTAATGTTCCAACACATCTTTTGGTTCTTTGGTCACCCAGAAGTGTACATCATGATTTTACCGTCGTTTGGAATCATCTCCGCCATTCTGCCTGCTTTCAGTGGTAAGAAGCTGTTTGGTTATCATTCGATGGTTTACGCGACGTGCAGCATTGCATTGTTATCTTTCCTTGTGTGGGCGCACCACATGTTTACCACGGGGATGCCAGTTTTTGCTGAGCTCTTCTTCATGTATTGCACTATGCTGATTGCGGTACCAACGGGGGTTAAAGTCTTTAACTGGGTTGCCACCATGTGGCGTGGAGCTCTGACATTTGAAACGCCAATGTTGTTTGCCATTGCCTTTATTGTGCTTTTTACTATTGGCGGCTTCTCGGGACTGATGTTGGCGATTGTGCCGGCGGATTTCCAATATCATGACACTTACTTCGTGGTTGCCCATTTCCATTATGTGTTGGTATCTGGTGCGGTATTCTCGATCATGGCAGCGGCATACTACTGGCTACCTAAGTGGACGGGCAATATGTACGACCACAAGCTGAGTTTATGGCATTTCTGGTGCTCAATTATTTCCGTCAATGTCCTGTTTTTCCCAATGCACTTCCTAGGCTTAGCAGGCATGCCAAGGCGCATACCGGATTACGCCATTCAGTTTGCTGATGTTAATCAAATAGTATCAATTGGTGGGTTTGCATTTGGGTTGTCACAACTGATCTTCTTATGGTTGGTGATCAAGTGTATTCGTGGCGGGGAGAAGGCTTCTGCAAAACCGTGGGAACGTGCGGAAGGCTTAGAGTGGACAGTGCCAAGCCCTGCGCCGCATCATACGTTTACTACACCGCCTAAGATTGACTAGCAAAGAGTGGGGTGAGTGACATGAAACCGAATCCATCAAACAAGAAGCTCACAGTGAAGTTACTTTTGGCGACCCTGTTAATGTTTGGCTTCGGCTATGCACTGGTCCCACTTTATGACGTGATGTGCGACGCACTGGGAATCAATGGAAAGACAAGTGAAGTAGCCGCCATTCAACCGACAGGTATGCAACCGGACATGAGCCGAACTATTCGCGTGGAGTTTATGGCGCATGTCAGCCCAGATATGCCTTGGGAGTTTAGACCCAAAGTGATTTCGATGGATGTTCACCCAGGTGAAGTCGTACAAACCGAATACCTTGCATTTAATGAAAGCGGGCAGAAGTTGGTGGGGCAAGCCGTTCCTTCTGTTTCTCCCGGGACTGGAGCTGCTTACTTCAATAAGATTGAGTGTTTTTGCTTTAACCAGCAGCCTCTGGATGGTAAACAGCAAGCTCAAATGCCGTTGATTTTTTATATCGAACCGGACTTGCCGGAGTCTATACACACGTTAACGCTGTCTTACACACTCTATAAACTTCCCCCTCCTACAGGCTCTTAGCCACTCAGGGAGAGAGATACAGACCAAGGTTGGTCAGTAAGGAGAGAAATTATGAGTAACAAGCCAGGAACATATTATGTTCCCGCTCAAAGTAGCTGGCCGATCATCGGTGCATTTGCTCTGTTTTTGGTTGCTGTTGGCGCAGGCATGACCGTCCAGGGGACACAAAGTGACGGTGCAGTGGGAACCATTGGTGGCATTGTGCTAGCGGTGGGCTTCTTGTTCTTGCTTTACATGTTGGCTGGTTGGTTTAGTAATGTGATTACTGAATCACTGAGTGGAAAATACAGCTCGCAAATTACTCGTTCTTTTCGCCAAGGAATGAGCTGGTTTATCTTTTCTGAAGTGATGTTTTTTGGTGCCTTTTTTGGTGCCTTGTTCTACGCCAGAATGATTTCTGTGCCTTGGTTAGGTGGGGCAGATAATAACTTCATGACCAACGAAGTCCTGTGGCCAACCTTCGAAGCGATGTGGCCACTCACACTGACGCCGGGAGGAGAAACAACACAAGCTATGCCGTGGCAGGGCATACCCCTTACCAATACTATCTTGCTGCTATTGTCGTCTATTACGCTACATATGGCGCATATAAGCCTTGAACAAGACAAAAGAACGGCACTGATTGTTTGGTTAGAGATAACCATCGTGCTTGCTGGCTTTTTCCTATATTACCAAGCGGTTGAGTATGTTCATGCTTATCAAGACATAGGGCTCACGTTGCAGTCCGGTATTTACGGTAACACGTTCTTCATGTTGACGGGGTTCCACGGTTTACACGTTTGTCTTGGGACTATCTTCTTGATCGTGCTGCTGTTCAGAATCGCTAAAGATCACTTTTCACCAAAGAACCATTTTGCCTTTCAAGCGGGCAGCTGGTATTGGCATTTCGTGGATGTGGTTTGGTTATGTCTGTTTGTGTTTGTTTACGTACTTTAGGCGCAGAGTGAACTCTTCGTTCGACTAATAAGGTCGAGGGTTTGGTGCTAGCCAACCCGAGCTGAGCGCAATAAGCAAAAGGACGACCACTAAAGCGGAGAACATGACTCGACGGCCTAAGTAATGACTCATGGGTTTGTCTCTTTTTTCAGGATTATCTGGGTCTTCACGAACCATTTCGATAAGCGCTTTTGCGAGGTTGAAGATAATGAAAAGCAGCAAAAGGACAAGCGTCAGTTTGAATAGAAATACGGTGGACATGGCACCTCCGGTTTCATCATTGTTGTTATCAAGACAATTATGGCTATCGAAACGGTTTTGGGTTGCAGTTGGTTTAACTGTGGTTGTGTTTTCTCTTTTGGTCAAACTGGGTTTTTGGCAGTTTGAGAGAGGGCAAGAAAAACAAGCATTGGAACAAGCCATTCTCGCGCGTGCGGATAGAGCGTACCAAGCACTAAGCGTCGTTCTTGAAGACAACGACTGGCGAGAGGAAAGTATCCTCGGGAAAAAAGTGGAAGTTAATGTTGTTCCTCAGGCGTTTCCCGTAATTTTGTTAGACAACCAAACGCATCAAGGCAGTGTGGGATATTTAGCATTTCAGATTGTATTGACGAGCGATGAGCCTAGTACCTATGCGTTATTGGAGCTTGGTTTTGTCGAGGGAAGAGCAGATCGCTCAATGTTACCAACGGTCACCAAACTCGATAATTCGATTTTCATCACAGGACGCCTGTACCGAAAATCTACTAATCCACTGAGCTCAGAGTTAATGCCGGAAGTTGGCGATGTTATTCGCGTGCAAAACCTAAACATCGCGCAATTGAATCAGCTACTGAATATTGAACTTATGCCCGCAGTCTTGCAGCCAGACAATTTAACTCGTTGGCCCTATGACTTTCCTTGGAATCCATTGCCACTCAATAGTGCCAAACATTTTGGCTATTCGATTCAATGGTTTTCGATGGCAGGTGTTTTCTTATTACTGACTTTAATTGTTTTTGTTCGTTGGCAAAAAAAGTTGCGTCACATGGAGGTGAAGCATGACATCTAAAGTAACCAAAGGACGACTAATGTTGATTGCGCTGGTTTGTACGTTCGCGCTTCCCGCTGTCATTGCAAAAGTCATTCTTACACAAGGGTGGTATCAAAGCGGAGTGACCAATAGAGGCGAGTTAGTCGAACCATACACGACGTTAGAGCAGCTTGGTCAAGAGTCACCTCTCAAAGACCATGGTTGGCAACTCGCTTATGTATTGCCTAACGAATGCACTGAACAGTGTAAACAGCAGCTTTACCTGCTTCAGCAAAGCCATGTTGCTTTAGGTAAGTATCAAGAGCGAGTAGTGCCAGTCGTTTGGCAGACTGAGCATTCAGATCCCATGGAAGTATCGATGTTAGCGATGCAAATGAATGAATTGGTTACCGCAAAAGTGAAACCTGGGCAAATGTTGATCGTTGATCCTCTTGGGCAACTGGTGATGTCTTACTCGCCGAAACCAAATGAGGACTTAGTCCTATTGAATAAAGGTATGTTGGCGGACTTACGCAAGCTCTTAAAACTGTCACGAGTCGGTTAGAGGAAGTGCATATGAAATTAATTCAGTTGGTTAGATTCAGTTTGCTGCTAACTCTCGTGGTGATCATGTTAGGGGCATATACTCGCCTTTCAGATGCAGGGTTAGGTTGCCCGGACTGGCCTGGTTGTTATGGGCACTTTTCTGTGCCGCATCAAGAAGAAGACGTCATGCGTGCTAACCTGAACTTCCCCGAGCGGGCAGTAGAGCATGAGAAAGCATGGCTTGAGATGATTCATCGCTATTTTGCAGGAACGTTAGGTTTAGTCATTTTTGCGATGGCAGCGATATCAATAAGGTCTGAGCGTGTAAATTCAACCATTCCGATGTTGCTCAGCGTATTGGTGATTGGGCAGGCACTTTTGGGAATGTGGACAGTTACTCTTAAATTAATGCCCGTCATCGTGATGCTTCACTTGCTCGGTGGTTTTGTTTTATTGGCGTTACAGGCGATTTTTTACTGCCAATTAAAAGCGCAAAACAATCTCTATTTCTCTCCATCTTCTAGCTCTCTGAGAGGCTTTTCATTGTTGGTTTTTCTGGTTGTTTTGGTGCAAGTGCTCCTTGGAGGATGGACTTCGTCAAATTATGCTGCGCTGATGTGTACCACACTGCCGATTTGTGAGGGAGACTGGATGAGCCATCTCTCATGGAAAGAAGCGTTTTCTTTCTGGCAAACTGGATTCGAGAATTATGAATTTGGTGTTTTGGAGTATCCGGCAAGAATGACTATACACGTCACTCATCGTATAGGCGCTATTGTTACCGCCACCGTGGTATTGGCTTATAGTATTGGGCTTATGAGGCAAGATTCTCATCATTCACAGAGAATCGGAGGGTGGTTGTTGTTCACTCTGGTGTGCCAAATTATGCTGGGTGTAAGCAACGTAGTATTTCAACTTCCTATTTATGTCGCGGTGGCGCACAACCTTGGTGCCGCTGTTATGTTGAGTCTCGTTTGTGTTAGCCAGTTTTACTTGTGGCAGGGTAAAACGGCTTGGAATTACACCGCGAAAGGAGTTCGCTATGAGTAAAGAAATCGCGCTGTCGTTAAATGGGCGAAAGCGACTAAGTTCCGTTTATTTGAAGTTAACGAAACCTAAAGTGGTGGCGTTAATGTTGGTGACGGCAGTAGTAGGGATGAGCTTAGCCCCGGTTGATGATTTCCCTTGGTTGCAGGCGGTAGTTGGCCTAACGGGGATTGGTCTGATGGCCGGGTCTGCGGCAGCGTTTAATCATCTAATTGACCGCCGAATTGATGCGAGAATGGCACGCACACACAAACGACCATTGCCATCGGGTGAGACTAAGCCATCATCGGTGATAGCCTTCGCTACAGTTTTAGGTGTCTTAGGGTTTGTACTTCTATATGCGATGGTCAACCCGCTGACGGCATGGTTGACTTTGATGAGTTTGCTCGGCTATGCGATGGTATACACAATGTACCTCAAACGTGCTACGCCCCAAAATATCGTCATTGCAGGGATTGCCGGTGCGATGCCGCCTCTTCTCGGTTGGACTGCTGTAACAGGGCAATTACATGCGAATGCTTGGCTGCTCGTGATGATCATTTTTATCTGGACGCCACCACATTTTTGGGCTCTCGCTATTCATCGTGTCGAGGATTACCGCAAGGTAGATATTCCCATGCTGCCAGTGACACACGGCATTGAGTACACCAAAACTTCTATTCTGTTGTATACGGTGCTATTGACTTTGGTTTGTGTCCTACCGGTTTTGGTTGGTATGGTCGGCGTGGTGTATCTTTTTGCCTCGCTACTACTCAATGTTGGCTTTATGTACCATGCATGGAAGCTAAAATATGCACCAGAGCCAAATACCGCGATGGAGACGTTTAAATTCTCTATCTATCATCTTTTGGCGTTGTTCATTGCATTGCTTTCGGATCACTATATTGGTTTTTAACCTTTCTTAAAACAGAAAACGCCGCGTGGTTCGCGGCGTTTTTGGTTTTGATACTTTGGCTTTAAGACAAAGCTTTCTAGATTTATTGAATTTCTAGCAGTTCAACATCAAAGATCAAAACACTTGCTGGTGGAATTGGGCCAGAGCCACTCTTACCATAGCCAAGCGTGCTTGGTACGAAAAGGCGGATTTTCTCACCTTCTACCATGTATTGTAGACCTTCTTGCCAGCCTTTAATGACTTGGTTAAGACCAAATGAAATAGGCTCACCACGATTAACAGAGCTATCGAATATCGTGCCATCAATCAAGGTGCCGTGGTAGTGTACTTTTACTTTACTTGTTGCAGTTGGGTGAACCTCACCTTCGCCTTTTTCAAGAACCATGTATTGAAGGCCACTTTCTGTTGTGATGACGCCTTCTTTTTTCGCATTTTCTAGTAAGAATGCTTGGCCTTTGGCAAAGTTTTCATCTGCTACTTTATGGTTTGTCCAAGTACGGTAAATGAAAAAGCCCGCCAAAATAAAAATAATAAGAGGAAACAAAAATTTAGACACGTAATCTCCTTGTCTATTTAGGTTGTTTTAGCAAAAATTTGATGGTTTCTGCCATGGCTTCAACGCTGTCATGACCACCAGTAATCACTTGATATTTTCCGTTTACGATAAAGGCTGGAACGGAGTTAATTTGGCCGCGAGTCGTGATCGCTTCTGCCTTAGTGATGTACTCAAACAGCGCTTTTTGCTGTGCTTCATCTAAATGGTAAGGGCTGATAAGGTTGCGAGACTCAAAGGCTTTCTCTACGGCGATTTGGCGTTCCTCAGCCGTTGCATCGGCACCCATTTGCACAGCAGTAAAAAGATCCGCCATAAACGCTTTATCTGGTGTTGATTCAAGCTGCATTACGGCAGTATAGAAGATGATGGCGCTCACTTGTGCACTTTCATTGAACGTTACATGCATTTTTTCAACGCTTTGATCGGTCAATGATTCAATTTGAGGGACAAACTCTTCCATTGAGCGGCAGTGGCCACAAGTTAAAGAGAATGCTTCAGTCAGGGGAGCTAAATCATACTCTTCAAGGGATACTGGCAAAACTTCGTATTGTTTGCCTTGCTGAGGCTGACTCTTGCCGCTATCGCATGCCGACAAAGCCATTACGGCAACAACAACAGCAAAGCCTTTCGATATGGTTTTTAACATAGTAGTGCTCTAAATGAGAAATTTGCGTTAGTTTATCGGTTAACGATAGTGACTAAAACCATTAAATAACAATAAAGTGAGACCATTGGTAACAGACTTTGCCTGACGTATGGACTGTAAGGGTAGGGTATTTTAGTGTTGCGTTTTATTTGAGAGATGATTTTGCATTGACTCCAGTGGCATGAACGCTGCATAGACAAACCAATCGGTGGACAAAAGCGCTAAAGATTCGGCGTGTTTTGTCGACACAATGAACAAGAGTTTTTCTACGTTGGTAATGGTATGAAGCATTGGTTTTTAATTGTTTGTGGCATTCTGGCCGGGTGCAGCAGCCTCGATCAAGATATGGTCCCTGGTGGGAACATTTTAGATACAGCTCCTAAATCAAACACTGAGCTGAGACACCCAGAGTGGGGATACCCGAGCGCATCCAATGTGGCTTCTTCCCCTCGTTCATATCAAACGGCGAGGGCGTCAGTAAAAAAGTCGCAAAACGTGACCTCTCTGGAAATGTTCCTGAGCAGGCATAACATTCCTCACGAGACGCTCAGTGGTGGTCACCTGATGATACGTTTGAAAGAGCAAGTGCATTTTCAAACGGGTTCTGCACGGTTATCTGCTCAATCTCAAGACTGGATTCGAAACATTGGTCACTATCTGGCGGGAAGAACTGATGTTGATGTCGTGATTGATGGTCATGCGGATAGTACGGGAGCTGAAAGCTTCAACGACACGCTATCTGAAAAGCGAGCTCGTGAAGTAGAAAAACAACTATTGGCGACGAGTATTCCACGTCAACGAGTGTTTTCTAGAGGCTTCGGAGAGTATGTACCGAAGTGCAGCAATGCGACAGCAAGTGGTAAAGCTTGCAATCGGCGCGTAGAGCTAACATTGATCGTGGATGAATAACGCAGACGTTAGGCGGTAATCTTCGTTGTGTTGTTCTCACATACCCGTTATTTGCTTAGTGGAGTTTAAGTTCGGAATTGAGCAAGAAGACTGAATAAGGAAAGCTCGCACGGCAACATCTAGCTAGAAAAAATAGAAAAGAGGCACCGTTAGGTGCCTCTTTTACATCCGCCAATGTTCATAGGGGGAACTTAGGCAAATTCTTTTTCAACGTAAGCGACGATGTCCGATGACTCGTATAACCACTGTGTTTCGCCATCTTTTTCGATACGAAGGCAAGGGACTTTAACTCGCCCACCACCTTGCTCTAGTTCAGCTCGATGAGTCGGGTTATTTTTTGCATCACGTAGCTCAATGTTCACCGATTGACGCTTCATTGCACGGCGGACCTTTACGCAAAAAGGGCAGGCTTCAAATTGGTAAAGTGCGTATTGTTTCGCTTTTTCATCAATACGTTGCTGTTCTTCTGCGGTGCGCTTAATACCACGAGGTGAGAACACCGCGTTCAGCAATAAGATAACCTTGCCTAAAATCCAACGGATAAACTTCATAATGATCCCTTGATGTTCATTGGGTAATTGTCCTTTAAGAATGCAATCATGATGCTTGTTGCACTGAGCGTGAAGTCTATCAGTTGTTTGAAATGGATAAAACCATGTATTTTATGCGGAAAATAGACGTTTAAACCAACCCCAAAAGCCACTTGCTGAAGCCGGACGGGCTTCTTTACCTTGATAAAAACTTTGCATGAGTTCGGTTCTGAATGCATCAACGTCCATGCGTTTCATGACAAGCTCGTGCTGCAATGTATTTTGAGTCTGCTCGGCATGATCGTGCGCCAAGCTGAAATCCATATTTAAATAGCCTTGCGTGTATAACCAAAGGTGGGTGACTAAGATTAGGTCTTCAGCAGATTGGTTAGTAAACTTATCCGCGTGCTCATTACCCAAGGAGTCAGTCAGAACTTGCTGCATACGCTGGGTAGAGTGAGCATGTTGCTCGTAGTTAGCACTTGCTTCAATATGTGATTTGGTCAAAAGGCCAAGCAGGTGAAGAGTAGGTGCTGTTGTGGGTTTGTTCTCACAAACTTTTGTAAATAGTTGTGACTGTTCTTTTAACCAACGTCGCTTTGCTGCTTTATGTTCTTTAACAAAGGGGATTTCTTCAAATCCCATCTCTTGACTCAGTTCACTAAGAGACGTCATGGTTTTTTAGTTCCTTCACCGTTACTTCGATATGTTGATCATTGATATCAACAAAAATTGAGCTGCCAGTAATCATAACAGAAAGGCTAGTACCTCGGTCAAGGTGCTGACAAATCAAGTCGATAGCGTCATAGTCAAAGCTCTCTACGTTGACGGGAAGCATTGAGAACTTTCCTGACATTTTGTCCCACCAGACAGCCGCTTTGGTGTTATAAGTGTAAACTTTTACATGCTTTGCTAGGCGAGAAGCTTTCTTAATCCTGTCTGGTTCTGGTTCGCCAATTTCAATCCAGTGAGTAATGCTTTGATCATCGCCAACATGCCATAAATCAGGCTCTTCAATCGTAGAGAGTCCTTTTGTAAACTCCAGATTGCTTTGAGCATTTAAACAGTAAGCTAGAATGCGAGCCAACATTCGTTGCGGCTTTTCAGAAGGATGAAGGGCGATAGTTAGATTTTTAGAATCGTAATAGTCATTATTCATATCGGAAATGGCGATACGAAATTTGTAAATGGTTGGTTTAAGAGCCATAGATTTATATCGTTTTGTTGGCAAAATAAGTTTTAGGCAAAAAAATAGCCAGCTTTAAAAGCTGGCTATCGTATCAAATTCTTTAAGAATTAAAGTACTTTGATTTGCTCTGCTTGAGGGCCTTTTTGACCTTGAGAGATAACAAATTCTACTTTCTGGCCTTCAACTAGAGTACGGAAGCCGTCACCAGTGATTGCAGAGAAGTGAGCAAATACGTCAGGACCGTTTTCTTGTTGAATGAAACCGAAGCCTTTAGTTTCGTTGAACCACTTAACTGTGCCAGTAGCTGTGTTAGACATGTCTATTTCCTAAATATCTAAATAATGTAATCTTTCGCCTCAACGGCGCTTATAGCGTGGAAAAATAAATTGCTATTGCGTACCACAGGACGACGGGTTACAAGTAATCCAACGAAATGTGAAAACAAAGAACTTTCTTTCTAGCCGTGTTTGAGTCTAGGTTAATTCCACGAAGAGTCAACATATATTAGTGCTTTATGGACAAATATTTGTATTTAGTCACTATTTAACCAGCATGTTTTTGATTAAATTTCAAATAAATGACGGTGATGTGAAGTTTTTTAGCATAAAATTCAACTAAATCTATAAATTTGACTTATTTATATAATTATTGTCCAATCTGGTTCGACCATTAAGGAGGATTTATGGCAAAGCGTAAAATCAGTCCTCAACCGAGTGGCTCACAACATGAGACCGACTTCGGCAGAGGTGAAATCAAAGACAACGCGTTAAAAGCGGTTGTTACCAGTCAGCTGTTCCAAACACGAGTCGTTAAAGCGAAAAAAGGTAAAGGTAGCTTCAGCCGTAAAATGAAGCATAGAGGCAAAGAGCCCTATTCAAAGTTCTCCCAAAGGTGGATTTTGAATAGGGCTTTTTTATTGGTACTAGGTGTTTGCAAAACTGATGATAGTCAATTTTTTAGTACCAGATAAGTTTTCCTAATTTATCATGTACTGCTTCAACTGCTTCAACTGCTTCAACTGCTTCAACTGCTTCAGCGAACCAGGCGTTGAAAGTACCAATTAAGTACTAAAACTTACTAAGTTAGATTCATATCAATAAGCGTCACTTCCTGTCTTATGCAACTCTACTATATCTTTAGTCTAATCAAACAGCCGAGATTATGGTTTAAAAAGACTGGTGAGAAGTAGGTATGTCATCGATGAGTTATGGTACTTATGGTTGCAAATGTAAAAAAGCGTGTGCTTCTTTATTACTAGTGTGGCTGTCCATTTGTCCGATGGCGCATGCGCACAAATCAGAGTCTCATTCTTTAATTGTTGCTAACTCCAAAGCGTGGAAGCCGTTCTCTTACCTTAGCCCAGATGGTGAACCTAAAGGTATTTTAATCGACTTTTGGAAAGAGTACGCGGCGAACAACCAAATCGACGTTCAGTTTCTCCTTTTGGATTGGGATGCTTCTTTGCAAGCCGTAAAAGAGGGTAAGGCTGACTTTCACGGAGGACTTGTCTACTCGCCCGAAAGAGCGAAGTATATGGACTTTGGCGCAGTCATAATGCCTATCCAAACTAAACTGTACGTAAATAAAGATGTACTTTCGGTTGATATCAGGAGTGTTTTAACTGGCGAAATGACGCTGCCAATTGGCGTTGTTAAAGGAAGTTACGAGTCTGAGTTTGTTCAGACGAATTATCCAAATGCACCTATTGCAGAGTACATTAACAATGATTCGATGATACAAGCAGCCGTCGATAAAAAGGTGCTGTACTTCGTTGCAGACCTGCAAGTTGCTAATTTTTATATGGCAACCACGCCGGGAGCGGGTATGTTTGTCCCGACAATTAGCTTATATAGTAAAGATCTTCGGATTGCAGCAGGAATGCACAGTGCAACTTCCATTTTAGAGGTATCACGAGCGTTTGAAAAAGTCATCGATACGGATCGTGAGCGGATCCTCACCCGTTGGAGTCTGGTGAAAACGGTTTATCCACTTTATCTTTTCCCTATTGCTATTTTCATTATGGCGGTCGCAACGCTTTATCATATTTTTGCCCTCAAACGTATGGTTGCTCTTCGGACAAGGCAATTAACGATTGCCAATCAGCAATTGCTAGAGATGACGTTGACGGATTCTCTCACAAAGCTATACAACCGTAGACACCTGATTGAGCAATTGGCGCTACTGAATCATTTGAAGCGAAACTTAACGGTGATGGTGTTTGATATTGATGATTTTAAATCAATCAATGATCGATATGGCCACCTTGCTGGAGACCGAGCAATAGTTGCCATCGCAGAAGCCGCTAAGTCGATGACTGATGACCGAATGACATTGGCGAGAATTGGAGGAGAAGAGTTCGCACTCGTTACGTCGTCTCTGTCAGAGCGAGAAGCGCTCAATTTTGCCAATATGCTTTGTAAAGCCGTTTACGATCAGCCTGTTATACTGGGCGGACAAGCAATTCATTTGAGTATCAGTTTGGGCTGTGCTTACTATCCTGAGTTTACCCACATCGTGAGCTTGCAAGATGCTGACGAGTTGATGTATCAAGGTAAGTCTGAAGGAAAGAATCGTGCAGTTTTCCAAGTTATAACAGACTGTCAGCTTCAACCTGCGCTTCGTCAAGTGAATTAGATCTCGCTAATTCAACTGATACTTCAAACCATCCTCAAGCCTCAAAGTTTTAGTCAGAGTAAGGTGGTAAGCGTTGACGATCACGTTGCGTTGTTTTCTTTGAGGCCAATTTGCGTACAAATACTTGCACTTTCATATATATAACCCCCCACCTGCTCACGTTTTTATCATAGAAGCAGTAATTGTTTTAAAGTGATAAGCGATTTCTTGGTAAAGATCAGAACCCCTGTCTACACTCAGTGTAAAGTAATGCATATAAAGCATGATGCATACAGTGTTGTACAAAAACAATTAAAGAAGATAAGAAATAAGTTGGCTTGAGAAGGACGGGGAATGAACAACGAATGCTTTGCTAGGTTCCGAGCTGTCACGGATGAACTGTCAATGAAAGAATCGTTGTCAGTTGGGAAAGACCCTTATGCTCACTATCTCAAAGATATTGTGGGCATTGATTTGTTGTCTCGTGAAGAGGAGTTGCATTACGCCAAACTTAATCGAGCTGGTGATGAAGAAGCGCGCGAAATGTTGATTGAGTCTAATCTTCGACTTGTTGTGAAAATCGCAAAAGGCTACCTCAAACGGCCAGGCAATAACTTTACTCTGCTCGATTTAATAGAAGAAGGTAACATTGGTTTGATAAAAGCGGTCGATAAGTTCGATCCTGAGCCAGGCTACCGTTTTTCTACTTATGCGGTATGGTGGATTCGCGAGAATATAGAAGCGGCATTAATGAACAATGGCCGCACGGTACGTTTACCTGCTCATGTGTGCAAAGAGATAAATAGCCTGGCTTTAAAAAAGCTAGATGCGTCAAAAAGTGAGAGCAAGGAGTTGTCTATTTCTGAACTCTCACGCTGCTCAGGGGTGAAAGCAGAACGTATAGATGAACTTGTTGCTCTAAGTGGTTTTATTGATGTATCGACCACTGCGGACCTACATCGTGTTCCATTTGTTCTTGAACTGTGTGAAAGTGAGTACACGCCAGATCCACAACAAGACTGTGAAAACCAGTGCTTTACTCAAGCCATTGAAAATATTATTAAAACTTTGCCAACTAAGTTGCAGAAAGTCTTGATCCATCGATTCGGATTATTTGACCAGAGAGTGAAAACCTTGTCGGAAATAGGCCTGTTGTTAAACGTGTCTAACGAGCGTGTTCGTCAGATGCAGATAGAGGCGGTTGAACGCGTGCAGAAACGTCTCCGATTCGATGGTTGGGTTTAAGATTTTTAGCCCCTTATCCTAGCTGATTAATTTACTGGCTTGCTACTCTGTTCTTCCGTAAGTAACAGCAGCTCAAGCTGTGCTTTAGCTGCTGCCTCCAATCTCCATACACTCAATAATCGGTTAAGTGCTGCGCGATAAGTACGACTTTTGAGTAAAAAAGCGAGCGTACTTGTGTAGTTGTTTACGACTTGCGCTTGTGTCTCGACCAAAGCAGTTTTGTTTTCGATGTCGATGTGTTGAAGGTTAAAGTCAGGAAGAAACGCACACTCATACCATACCTCTACAATTTCACGAATTTCGAGTTCTTCTTCAGGCACGTCGAAGTCTTGTAACTGGTAGTTTTCTGGTATTGTTGATAAATAAACCACATCCAATTTGTCTGCAACAAATGTATACATCGGATTCCTTAGTGTACGCGCTTACAGAGTAAATAGTCTCATCGTTTACATTTTTGTCAATGACCGTGCTCAAGTATGAATGATGAACCACACCACATTCCGAACTTAACTTAGACTTTTTAAGTACTTATCGGTTAACCCGAAATACTTCAGGTTGCCATCTGGCTCCAAGACTAAGCTCATATTGGATGTAGAGATCATGCCCGGATCATTCGTTGAGAAAATAACGGTCTTATTGAGTAGTTTATCGCTGAATAACCGCTTGAAGTAGTGCGAGTTTTCTTGCTCTGCACCATTAAATGGCTCGTCAATGATAATCAAAGATTGTTCGCAGTTGCCTAGCCCTAATGCGAGCCGTAGTCTTTGTTGAATACCATTTGGTAAACTTTTACAGATATCAACGCTCAATTGAGTGTCCAGGCCTTGTGGCAACCATGTATCGAGCTCAAAGAAACTCACCATTTCACGCATTTTTTCTGTTGGGATTAATCCATTATGCAAGATGAAGTTAGTCTCCAAGGAGCCTTCAAAAATATGCAGGTTAAACGGGATGTAGTTAATCGAGGTTCGATAGCGGTAACTGTTGAACTGTTTGATGTTATAACCGTCCACCGAAACTGAGCCTTGATAGCGTTCCTCTAGCCCAGCGATAATAGAGATGAGCGTCGTTTTACCGCAACCTGTTGGTCCACAAATCACGACTTTTGCGCCCGGTGGAATTTTAAAACCAAGATTAGTTAAGCCTGTTGCCGCACCACTATAACGATGGCTCACACCAGAGCCGACGATACTACCTTGAAAGAGGCGAATAGGGGGGCTTTTCTCTAACGTTAGCTTATCGTCATTCATCGCCATAAGGTTGTTGATTTGCGCAGAAGACGCCTTAATGGATTGGAACTTAGAAATAGAGTTGTAGATGCCCATAATAGGCCCCAACGCCTTCCAGACTAAAATTACAGTAGCAAGCATTGCACCTGCATCGGAGGTGCCGTCCATCACGCCGATAACGGCCGCGACGATACTTGCGGTACCAATAACCTGAATCAAACTCCCGCCTGCTGCCTGAACCCTGCTATTAGTCACTGAAACATGTTCTGCATCGTTTGTGCTTTGTAAATGTGATGCGCTAAAGCGGGACTGGATAACACGCAATAATGGCAAGCCTTGGATGGTTTTTATACCACGAAGAATCTCATTCCATTGGTAAGAAACCATGGCGTTGGCGCGAGAGCTCTTGGACGTGGCTTGCGAGTAGATGTAACGAGAATAAACACAGAACACCAACATTAGAATCAACCCCGCCATAACGACTAGCGCTGCGGTACCAGACATAAGAGCAATGGCAATAATGAATACGATAACAAACGGCATGTCGAAGTAGCTTAATGTTGACTCTGCGGTTACCAAACGGCGGAAAGTGTCGATGTCCTTCAATCGTGCTAACTGAGAAGAGACACCAGCGGTAGATGTCATCGAATAAGGAAGCCACAACAGTTTGGATATTACGTTTTGAGAAATATGCACCGCCAAATCCTTTCCTGATGTGGCGATGATGTTGACCCGCATTTTCTTGAAAAAGTATTCCGAGAACCCAACAATCACAGCAAATAACGTGAGCCAATAAAGCGTGGCTTGCGAGCTAGAGGTTAAGGCGAAGTTGTACACACTCATAATAAAAAAGGGCTGGAGTGCGCCGAGAATGCTGACCACGAAGCTGAGAATAATCAGGCTTTTGAGTTCATTGTTGTAGCGATAAAACGCGTATTTAATCCAGTTACTGCGGTCTTGAGATTCAGGTGGCGGTTCTCGGAATAAGCGGGAGTATTCGCTGATCGAGACCAACAAGCACGGCTTCTTGCAGAGCGGGTATTCAATGGTGTTGTTATTTGTGTAATCAAACAGGATCAGTTTGCCGTCTTTAGTGCCCAAGAAAATCGCAGTGAGGTTTTCTATCTCGATAAAACAAGGATGAGGATGCCCCTCGATGTGCTCCAACGTTTTTAGTTTGGTGACGTCACAACGGTAACCAAGGCGTTCAATCGTAGCGATAAAACTGTCGCTGTCTTTTGGTTTAGGGATAAAAGCGTCGCTGAGGATAGAAGGTGTGCCTTCCCATTCAAGCGCTATGAGGGTGTAAGCTAAACCACGAATCAAAGGTGACTCATTGTATCGCTCGTCATAACTGCGAGCCTCAAAGTCCAACAAGCGCTGAGGGACATTATTAAAATCAACCAGAATACTCATTGGTCACCTCCGGTAAGTTTGACGCGTTTGAGGCGATGATTGAGTTTGTCTATCTTATTGCTGACGATGATGAGTATTTTGTCGTTGGCGCGATAGGCAGTACTGGTCAAAACCAATCGAGCAAAGTCGTCATCATAAACACAGTCTATGTCGTCGAAGATCAACACACGTTTGTTCGCGAGTAAGGCACGCACCAACAACAGGGCATAAGCGACTTGGCGCGAGAATGGGTTGCGTAAATGTCCTTTAAGCTCGGTGTAAAAACCAGCGGGAAGGGCATCGATTTGTGCTTTGATGTTCATGGTTTCGCAAAGCGCAAATGCCGTGTTATTTAAGCTCGGGCGGAAACAAGTCAAGTTGTCGATGATGGTGCCTTCGACGAACGAACTGGTTTTGTCGACCATGAGCACGCTATTACGCCAGACGTTGTAGTTGACGTCATCGAGTGGTGTTTCGTTGATCTTAATGTCCAGTTTGTTGTCGGTGTTTTGCCGCGTAATGCAATTGGCAAGATGGGTTTTGCCTGCGCCGCTTTTCCCCGTCAGCAAGTAAGCCTGGCCACGTTCAAACTCGATGCGTTGTTTTTCCGAATACTTCACCGAGATGCGCTCGACTTCTGTCGTGTCATTTAGTTGTTCTACAGACGCAGCAAGCTCAAGCAACTCGGCGATACGTTGAATATGAAGCTTGTTCAACTCCCAGCGGCTCACCGTGCGCATCACTTGCTGGTATGGCGCGAAGTAGCGGTTGGTAAGCATGATGATAGCAGCCATGATGCCTTGGCTAGATTGCATGTTGATAACTGCCGTTGCCAAAACCACTACCACACAAGCTATGGAGAGCTGTTGTATGAGCGACAAGATAAGGCTGAAGTTCGATTCGATTTGCTCGTATTTGATGTTCTCGACTTCACGCTCTTCCACCATTTGTGTCATGAGGCTCTCAACGCGATATTCCATATTGCGCGCTTTGATATCGAGTGGGCTAGAGATGATCTCGATGATTTTAGAAGTAGTTAAGCCTTCGATGTCGGATTTGTTTTCTAAGCTGTTGATTTTCTGCTTAGATAGGCTCAGTGCGAACACGGCCAAAATGATGGAGGCGAGCAAGATGGTCACCCCTGCCCAGATGTTGATCAGACCGATAATCAGAATGGTCAGTATGCTGACGGCAAGGTTGATCAATGCCCGTACAGATTCTCCGCCAAAGAAGGATTTAATCTCGGGAATGGTAGCAATACGCTCTAGGTATTCACCGGGTTCTAGGCGACGAAACTTCGATATCTCAGCCAAACAGATGGATTGAAACACCTTGTTGGTTAAGTTAGTTTCGAACTGCTTCATGATCACCGACGAAATCTTCTCTTCCTGATTCTTTAAGTGATAGTCGAGGAAGATGGTGATCAAGATAATGGCAAACAGAAGAAACAGCGTGTCTTTGGCTTGGTTAGGTAAAACTCGGTCAAAGATAATCAGAATCGAAAAGGGCAGCACTAAACCAAACAGTGTTGAGATGACAGTTGAGAAAGTCAGGTAACACTTGTCAGCAAAGTTAATCTTTTGGGAAAAGTGCTCAGTTTGCATTGCGACCTCCTTTCTTAATCGATGGTTTGGAGAGAAGGTGTTTTGGAACTAAGTCTTGATTGCTTCTGCCTTCGATATCGCTCATCAACTGCATGATGCTTTCGATGGATTGCACCGACAGCATGCCTTTGATTTGCTCAAGATTGATCGATTCAATGATGTAGTCATAACGCGCGCTCTCGTAATCACGTAGTGCGCTAAACAGTTTACTTTCCGCTGCCAGTAAGTCGGTAATGGTTCGCGTACCAAGCTGGTAAGCGCGTTGAATGCCTTTGTAGGAAGCGTAGTTGGCACGGATGATGTTCTCGTAACTGCTAATAGCGCGGGAGAAGTCATTAATGTTGAGTACCGAGGTGTTAACGCTATTACGCGTTGTGAACAACGAATCTTGGTACAGTAGTTCCGTTCGCTCGATAGCAGTCGACGATTTTTGATAACCGTAGTAATCCGAACCGCCGGAGAAAATCGGCACATTCAAGTTCAAACCGACGCTGGTGGAGTTACTGTCCCCTGTTGCGGTTGGGTCGGTTCGGTCATAGTTGTTCGCATCATCGTAACGGTAACTGGCAGAGAGCGATACGGTCGGCACAAAGTTTGAACCGCTTTCTTTCAAGCCTCTTCGGCTTCGTTCTACGGTCTTCTTCGCGACTAATAAGTCGTTATTGAGCTTCAAAGCTTGTTCAAGAATCGCGCGTTGTTCGGATTCGCTGATTTCCGCCAAGGGCACGCTTTCGTAGATGTCCTGCGATGGGGTGACTGGATATTGAACTTGAATCTCTAAGCCGTTCAAAATCACGCGTCGATCTTTCTCTAAGGCTCTTAAGCGGTTGGCAATGCCTTCTTTCTGAGCAATTACCTCATACAACTCGCTCGCCGCAGTGTTGCCAAGTTCCACGTTGCGACGCATTTGGCGCTCACGTGTTTCAGACGATTTAAGTTCTACTTGGGTGGCTTTGATTTGCGCGTTGTTTTTGAGGTATTCGAAATATTGCGTCGCGATTTCAGAAATGGTGCTCTGGATTTTGTTCTCGTGTTTGATTTCTTCAATGTTGAAATCAAGCTTCGCGGTGCCGTATTTAAAGATGTCACCAAGGTTAAACACCGATTGCGATAAAGACACGCTGTAGCTGTTTGAATTGTAGCTTGAACGCGTATCCGGTGTTCCCGTTAATATGGTCTCATTTTCATTCCATGTGGTATCAGCGGCACCGTTTAAAGAGGGCAGAAACTTAGAACGGCTAATGTCGATGTTGTATTCGTTTTCTTCAACGCCTTTGTCACTAGCGCGCAGAGATAAATTGTTTTCCAAGCCGAGCTTGACCGCCTCAAGCAATGTGGTCGCCATTGCCGAAGGAGCATTGCTCAATGTAAGCGCTGCCAATACGCAGCTAGTTAAGTTTCTGTACCGCCACATACTTGTTGATCACCTTGATGATTTCGTCGTTTTTATAAGGTTTGCTGATCACGTAATCCATTCCAGCTTCGATACAAGCTTGGTGTTCATTACTGCTGGTCAATGCTGTCGCACCTATAATGGTGCAAGGGTTCTGTCCGCTCTCTTGTTCGTATTGTCGAATGCGTTTGGTCGCTTCAATGCCGCCCATGCCCGGCATGATGCAGTCCATAAAAATGATGTCTGAGCGCTGATTCATGAAATGCTGAACGGCGTCTGCGCCATCGCCAACGGTGTCGGCTTCGTATTCTTGCTTGCTCAAAATACGTTTGAGTAGAATCTGTTGAACACGGTCATCCTCCACAATCAGGAATGAGCTGTTCTCCATCTGTTCTTCAGAGGCTTCCGCTTCCATGATTGCTAATAGGTTAGGGATGAACTCATACGGAATCGCAGGGGAGTTCAGAATCTTGTCGACAAAGGTATGGCTCTCTTGCGCTTGCTGAGTGCTAGTGACCGAAAGCAGCAACTTGGTGTTCGGGTGATTGCGCAGTTGTGACTTCACCGTTTTGCTCAGTGAGGGCAGCTTGTTTGGCTCGAACGTGTCGGTCAGCATGATGGCATCGTATTCGCCAAAGGTTTTTGCAGCAGAGAAGAGCTCGTTCGGCGTTCGAATTGGCGTGATCTCCAAGCCCAAGTTGACTAACATTTTGTTCATTACATCAATGCGCAACTGAGAGTTGGCACACAGCAACAAACGTTTATTGCCGAAGCGAGTTTTCTCGGTGTGGAAGCTTTTGGCTTTCAAATCGAGCTGAATTTGAAAACGTTCCTGATTGCCTGACTGATACCAATGGCTCTCGTAATAGCCATAATCTTTTAGCACGCTTTTCGCCAGATCGTCTTTGGTTGCAGTGTGCTGTTTATGGTCGCTCCAGTGTAGGGTATTGAGCTTGGCAAACGGCACATCCAGTGTGGTTAAGAAGTTTAGATTGATGGTCAAGCGGGTATTTTCAATGTCTGACGCCGCCCCAGATTCAATGGTGACAAACAGTTTCTTATCGGCTTTGAGTTGGATGGCGTTCGATAGTTGTAGGAACAATACCCAGAATAAGCTGGTGGATTGTCCTTCAACACGGTTTGGTAGGTTATCCGAGATAAAGCAGTCTAGCTCACCTTCATTTCGCTGCACTTTGGAACTGATGTGAATCATCAATTCAGACAGTACATTCAGCAGTGAAAACTCTTTCGATTTGCTCTCGGTCCCTTGTGAAATGAGTCGGTTGTAGTTCTCTGCCAATTCAGACAGGGTATTGGCAGCCGAGGTTATATCTTGCGCCATCAACACGCCGCTCTCATCGGTCTCTTGAACGAGATATTGCACGCCGCCGTTAATGGTGTTGGTGATGCCACGAATCTCGTAACCAATCAGAGCATAGAGCTGCTTGTAGAGATCGTTATTGCGTTTTTGCTCTTCGAGTTTGCTGAAAATCAGTTTTAGGTGTGAGTAGATCTGACGCTGCTTCGGATTGATGCTCACTTCATTCAGCAATTCTTCCAACCTTTGTAAATCCAGTTGTTTGAGCTCTTGATAAAGCTCATCGAATTCTTGGTCAATGTCACGCTCATTCGAGCTGGATTTTTTCAGCTTAAGGATTGCCACCAAGTTCGATAGCACTGCGATACCAACCAGTACGACAACGACCACAAACAACCAAATGAAGAACTCGTTTTTCTCCATCATTAGGTCGCTCGCATGGTTGTTAAATATGGTCCGGTAGTTGTCGTCCATTTGTAGGTAGTTATTGGTGAGCGAGAGGTACAGTGCCAACACATCGTCGCGTGTTTTTGGGCTGTCTGAGAAGCGATTGATTGCCAGTTCAAGCTGCGTGTATTCGGTCGCGCCCACCAAGCTAAACTCGGTTTTGTTGAGTGACGCGAGCGACTTAAATTGGTCAATTTCGTCTTTCAGAACCTCAAAATCAAGCTCTGTTGTACTGCAATAACGTTCGGTTAAACAGCGTTGAAGCGTTTGAATATCAAACTCGATAGTTTGGTTGAGCTGTTGAGCTTGAACCAACAGAGGCGCGTTTTGCACTTTCTCGACTGAATCCACTTTGTCCCAAGAGATATACAAATAAAAGGCGAGGGCAGCCAGCATCAAGCTGAAAGCAATGCTTAGGCGCATAACAGGAACGGAAATATTGTAAGAAGGTTTGCTACTCATCCATCATCTCTCATCGAACGCGTCTTCGATAGCCGACATAACCGGCTTCGCTGCGTATTCGATAACCCGGCGTGAACCTGTTTTCACGTCTGCGGTAAACTCCATATAAGGGGACAGCTTGTATTGTGTGCCTCCGCGCTCTAGATAGTTTTGACTGATTTGGATTTCCGCGAGGTAGAATTCAGCGTCTTCTTCTTCATAAGAAGAACGGCTGATCGATGCAATTCGACCTTCCAAAAATCCGTATTTGGCAAAGTTGTAGGTATCCATCTTCACTTTGACCGCTTGTCCGATTTCTACAAAACCCATGTCTTTACGCGGGATCTTCGCCTCTCCATGAAGGGCGTTATTGATCGGTGCAATGTCCGCGATGCTTTCACCTGGCGGTATCACAGCGGAGCGGAAGTTGAAATGCACTTTATCTACTACACCGTCAATAGGGGCGTAAACCACGAGGCGATCCACTTTATCTGAGTGTTGAGGACGTAATATACGTTTCAACTTTAAGTCCTTGTTTGCTTGAATGATTTGCGCTTGATACTCGGCATTACGATTCTCCACCAAGTCTCGGTACTGCTTCTCTAGTTTGTCGAGTTGGAAGCGCTCATTCATGACCGACTCATCAAGGTTTTCTATCTCACGCACCATGTTTGACTCTTGAACCTGCATATTCAGAACATCGACGTAAGACGCCATTTCCTCTTTGTACAAGGTGTTCTTAATATTGAGCTGCTTGCGTATTAAGGAGAGCTGGTTCTCGGAGCTTTTACGGCGCTTGAGCATTGAATCAATAAGCGAATTCTTATGTTGGATATCGTGAGTGATCAACTCTTCATTGGAACGGTTTTTGGAAAATTCTTGCTGCCAGGTATTCATGTTGACTTGCACTAATTCTGGGTACTTTTCGATGTAGGCAGAAAAATCGGGTTCCACCATATCGCGCAGGCTTTCGTAACGAATCTTGTCTAGCTCAAGCTGAATGATCTCTGTGTTTACCGTATCCAGTTGAGTGTTTCTATCCAGAGAGCGAAGGCGTGCAATAGGCTGACCTTCATAAACCACTTCGCCTTTGCGTACTAGCATTTCTTCTAGAATACCGCCTTCAAGGTGTTGCACTTTTTCGATGTCAGATTCGAGCAATAGCTCACCGCGCACCGACACCACAATGTCGATACGAGCCTGAGATGCCACGGCGATAGCCACCATGGAAAGCAAAAAGATAACCAGCAAGGTTTTGTGTACGCTGGTCATTGCACTGGCTAGCACGATTGTATCGTCTGCTGTTACCTTCGAAGCTTCGTTGTTCGAAACGAGCGCCTTTTTGAGGTGATGTTCTATTTGCTTATTACTCATGAGCCACCCCTACGATTCACTACCTGTGCGGCTATCGATTGAATTTTCGATTTTTAACAGCTGGCTAATTTGTTTGTTTACGTTGTTAAGCTCGGTTTTAACGTCCTCGATCAATTCATTAGGAGCAGGGAAATGGTGTTTGTTTAAGTGTTCAATCTTTGCCAATTTTGGTGGTAAGTCGTCATCACATAACAAGACGAGAATGGTCTTTAGTCTTTTTGAATAACATCTGAGTGCTTCAAAACGGTTTTGTTTATGCAGCATCTCAATATCAATCCCTGCGTCACTGAAATCTTGGTAAAAATCGCCTAATAGCAATTGCAGCCCTTTATGGCTGTTGTCGACTGAGCGCAACAGATTTGTCATATTTATCATTATCCCACCGCACTAATTGCTTTAATGACAACAAGTAAGGATCTTTATACTGGGTTTTCAAATTTTTTTGTTTTTATGGAACTCGAAAGGTATGAAAAAAGTTGTATAAAAAAGTTGGTTTCTAAAAATGGTGTCCTTTACTGCCTCTAAATACGATCAGTTAGCTAAAAGCAACGGAGGCTGTAATGGCAGGCGACACTAATCAAGAAAAAGACAATGAAAAGCTTAACGATGCGGTAGAGCAAACAGAAACGAAGGATACGGGGACAAAAGAAGAAAAACAGCAGTCGACCGTTTCTTCGACTGTAGCGACCGGTGCTGAAAGTGCAGATGCTGTTGATGAAGCCAATCGTGCGATGGAAGAAAATCCTAGTGGCGCGGGTACGGAAGAAGAAGCAGTGAGCTCGGGTGGCGCAGTTCAAGAAGAGGATACTGAAAGTAGCAGCGACTCTGACGCTGCACAATCCAATGTTGTTGATAGTGTAGCTTCTAGCGGAGAAACAGGTGACCAGGCTCTGGGCAGCGGTGGTTCGGATTCTGGGGCGGGTGCCCAAGCGGTCGGTGGTGGTGATGCCTCTGGCTCTGAAGGTGGTTCGGACGCAGAAGGCAATGAAGCGCAAGGACAAGCGGTACAAACTTCATCTGCGCCAAGTGCTTCTTCAGACTCTGAAGGTTCTCAAGGTGGTGACGAGCTAGATTCAGAAACCACTGAAGAGAGCTTCGCGGTGGATGTACAAGACACCAGCGAAGAAACCACGACGCAAGTAGAAGACGATTTCGACTCCGAAACTACGAGCGAGACGTTCCAAATTAAAGTCGAAGGTGAAAATGACGCGCCAGAAGTAGGGCAAGATCTGGCATACATCATGGATGAAGATGGCACTATTACCTTCACTCAAGAACAACTTCTCGGGTACGCGAGTGATGTTGATGGCGATGATCTTGCCGCATTTAACGTGCAAGTGGGTGCTAATGCATCAGTTGTGGATAATGGTGATGGCACTTATACCGTCACACCTGAAGCTGATTTTAATGGTGAACTCGACTTAACGTTTGATATCAGTGATGGTCAAGAAACCATTTCTAGTTCGATTGATTTAACTGTTCGTCCAATCAATGACGCACCAGTGCCTGAAGATAAAACCTTTGAGATTGAAGAGGATGGTACGCTGATCTTCACCGATGCTGACCTGCTTGCTGGCGCAACGGATATTGAAGGCGATAACCTCACAGTTGAAGGTGTAAGTTACGATGGTGGCGACGGCATCCTGACCGACAACGGCAATGGGACTTACACTTTTGCGCCAAATGAAAATTTCAATGGTGATGTGAACTTCAGCTTTGATGTATCCGATGGCACAGATACGGTTTCTGCCAACATTGATGTAAGCGTCACACCAGTCGATGATGCGCCAGTGTCTGGCAATCTTGCTTACTCGGTGGACGAAGATGGCTCGATTCGTTTGAGCCAAGAGCAGTTGTTGTCGCAAGCTTCTGACGTGGAAGGCGATGCACTGACGGCATCTAATCTTTCGGTAGATGGCAATGCGACGGTGACTCAAAATGACGATGGCAGCTTCACCATCACACCGGACGCAGATTTCAACGGTGACATCGACATCAGCTTCGATATTTCAGATGGCACGAATACCGTTCAAGCAACCGCTGATCTAACCGTTAATCCAATCAACGATTTGCCTGTTCCTCAAGACCAGCAGTTCAGCGTGGAAGAAGATGGCACGCTGATCTTTACGGACGCAGACCTGCTCAGTGGTGCAACGGATATTGAAGGCGATAACCTAACGGTTGAGGGCGTAAGCTACGACGGTGGTGACGGCATCCTGACCGACAACGGTAATGGGACCTACACTTTTGCGCCAAATGAAAACTTCAATGGCGATGTGAACTTTAGCTTTGATGTGTCCGATGGCACAGATACGGTTTCTGCCAACATTGATGTTAACGTTACGCCAGTTGATGATGCGCCAGTATCTGGCAATCTTGCTTACTCAGTGGATGAAGATGGCTCGATTCGTTTGAGCCAAGAACAGTTGTTGTCGCAAGCTTCCGATGTGGAAGGCGATGCACTGACGGCATCTAATCTTTCGGTAGATGGCAACGCGACGGTGACTCAAAATGACGATGGTAGCTTCACCATCACGCCGGACGCAGATTTTAATGGTGATATCGACATCAGCTTCGATATCTCAGATGGCACGAATACCGTTCAAGCAACCGCTGACCTAACCGTTAATCCAATCAACGATCTGCCTGTTCCTCAAGACCAACAATTCAGTGTGGAAGAGGACGGCACGCTACAATTTACCGATGCGGATCTGCTTGCAGGTGCGACCGACATTGAAGGCGATGACCTTTCTGTAACGGGAATCAGCTACGAAGGAACCGACGGCGTTCTAACTGACAATGGCGATGGCACGTATAGCTTTGCGCCAAATGAGAACTTCAACGGTGATGTAAACTTCAGCTTCGACGTGTCTGATGGCACAGATACAGTTTCAGCGAATGTAGATGTGAGCGTTACGCCGGTGAATGATCCTCCGGTCGCTGGTTCAACGTCTTACACAGTTCACGAAGACAATTCTATTACTATTTCTGACGCGCAACTGTTGGCAAATTCTTCAGACTTAGAAGGGGATGTCTCGATAGATAGCGTGAGTTACTCTGGCAGCGATGGTGTGTTGCAAGTCAATGGTGACGGTACGTACACCTTCTCTCCAAATGAAAACTTTAATGGTGAAGTGACGCTTGATGTTGTCGTCGCTGATGAAGAAGGCGCAACGGATGTCACCACTGCTGGCATTACGGTGCTGGAAGTGAACGATCCACCAGTCGCAGGACCAACTTCTTACACCATTGATGAAGATTCTGTTCTGACCTTTAGTGAGTCGCAAGTGCTGCTGAATGCCTCTGATGTGGAAGGCGACGTAGAGCTTGTTGGTATTAGCTACGATGGTCCGGATGGCATTTTCACCGTTAACGATGATGGCACATGCAGTTTCGCGCCAAACGAGAACTTTAACGGACAAGTTCAACTTGATGTGACCATTCGAGATGAAGATGGAGCTGAAGTTGATACCGTCATCAATGTGAATATATTGCCAATCAATGATGCGCCAGTATCGGGTGATTTGGCTTATAGCGTTGATGAAGACGGTGCGATTACACTCAGCCAAGAGCAGCTTCTTTCTCAAGCGTCTGATATTGAGGGCGATGACCTGACTGCTAGCGATTTGACTGTCGATGGAAACGCAACCGTTACAGCGAACGATGATGGCAGCTTCACGATTACACCAGATGCGGACTTTAATGGTGACATTGATATCCAATTCAACATTACGGACGGCACAGACACTATCCAAGCAACGGCGGATCTAACGGTTAATCCGGTTAACGATCTTCCTGTTCCTCAAGACCAGCAGTTTAGTGTTGAAGAAGACGGCACGCTTCAGTTTACCGATGCAGACTTGCTTGCTGGCGCGACCGACATCGATGGCGATAACTTAACGGTTGACGGCATTAGCTACACAGGCAGCGATGGTGTGCTGACTGACCACGGTGATGGTACTTACACCTTTGCACCAAATGAAAACTTCAACGGTGATGTCAGCTTTAGCTTTGGTGTTTCTGACGGCACTGAGACCGTACCAGCAAATGTGGACGTGAGCGTCACTCCAGTCAACGATCCTCCGGTTGCGGGTGCAACGTCTTACATGGTTGATGAAGACAACGCGATTACCATTTCCGACGAGCAGCTTCTGGCTAACTCTTCAGATGTGGAAGGCGCAGTGTCCATCGATAGCGTGACCTATTCAGGCACCGATGGCGTATTCCAAGACAACGGTGACGGCACTTACACCTTCATGCCGAATGAGAACTTCAGTGGTGATATCAGCCTTGATGTGATTGTGGCGGATGAGCAAGGTGCGATTGACGAAACGACCGCAGGCATTACCGTCATTGAAGTGAATGACCCTCCAGTTGCCGGTCCAACGTCTTACACGATTGATGAAGATTCAGTACTGACATTCAGTGAGTCACAAATTCTTGCCAACGCGTCTGATATCGAGGGCGATGTAGAGCTTGTTGGCATCAGTTATGAAGGCTCGGATGGTATCTTTACCGTCAATGGCGATGGTACTTGCAGCTTTGCACCAAACGAGAACTTCAATGGTCAAGTTCAGTTGGATGTGACCATTCAAGATGAAAATGGGGCAACCGTTGATACGCACATCAATGTCGACGTATTGCCAATCAACGATCCACCAGTATCGGGTGATTTGGCTTACACCATCAACGAAGACAGCTCAATCACGCTAAGCCAAGAGCAGCTGCTTGCCAAAGCGGGCGATATTGATAGCGAGAACCTTGAAGCCATCAATCTATCGACAGATGACAACGCGACGATTCAATACAACGATGATGGCAGCTACACCATCACACCGGATGAAAACTACAACGGTGACCTAGATCTGACCTTCGATATCATTGATAACGATGGCGGCTCGGTACAAGTTGGTCTGGATATTACGGTTAATCCTGTGAATGACTTGCCACAAGCGCAAGATCAACAGTTCACGGTAGAAGAAGATGGCACCCTGCTGTTCACGGATGCAGACCTATTGGAAGGTGCATCGGATATTGATGGCGATGATCTGTCTATCGAAAACGTTCTCTACACAGGTGCGGATGGTGTACTTACCGACAATGGCGATGGCACTTACAGCTTTGCGCCGAATGAGAACTTCAACGGTGACGTCCAGTTCACATTCGATGTGTCTGACGGCACAGGTTCAACACCAGCATTCATTGATGTCAGCGTGACACCAGTGAACGATCCACCGGTTGCAGGTTCTACGTCTTACACGGTTCAAGAAGACGGTCAAATCACCATTAGTGACGAGCAGTTGTTAGCCAACTCTTCTGATGTGGAAGGCGATGTAGCCTTGGCGAATGTTAGCTACTCTGGTAACGACGGTAGCTTCGTGGACAATGGCGACGGCACATATACCTTTACGCCAAATGAGAACTTTGACGGTAACATTTCTCTCGACGTTACGGTCATTGACCAAGATGGTGCAACGGATACGACAACTGCAGGCATCGATGTTATCGCGGTGAACGACGCACCAGAAACGTCAGGCATTCAAGCTGAGGTGGATGAAGATAATGCAATCACCATCACGCAAGAACAGTTGCTTGCGAATGCGACAGACATTGAAGGTGATGACCTTGTTGCCAGCAATCTACAAACCAATGACCCAGATGCGACGATCGTAGCCAACGACGATGGTTCTTTCACCATTACGCACACCGAAAACTTTAACGGTGAGTTGGACTTCACTTACAACATCAGCGATGGCGAAAATGATGTTCTGACCACGCTGGATCTGACCGTTAACCCTGTCAACGATGCGCCAGAAGCGGGCGACGAGATCTTTATTCAAGCAGAAGAAGACCAAACAGTGGGTGTTTCTCTGCGTGAAGAGCCTGCGTTACGTCTCGACCAAGCCCCTGAAAACGGTATCATTGAAGCAAATCTAAATGACGAATGGGTACAGCTAGAAGTCGGGCAGGAGGTTCCTGCAGACACGGAAGTGCGCTTCATTCCAAATGATGATGCATTGGCGAACGGTACGCACACGAGTCAAATTGGTACCTTTGACGACAACGCCAGCCTTGATGATTGGGGTACAGCTGTTGACCCTTACACACGTGAGTTTGTCGATGGCGATTTGAAAGTTACTGTTCAAAGTAATGATGACCCACTCGGTGCGTGGAATGGTAAAACACACATCGGTCACGGTATTGGTGATACTGACCGTCAAGGCTTGAGTGGTGATGAAAAACTGACTGTGACCGTTGAAGGTCAAGACATCAACGAAATCAGCTTCCACCTAGATGGTCTAGGCGGCTGGTTTATGGAAGAGTCTCGCCACTTTACCGAAGTCGAAATTCGCGCCTTCAACTCTGATGGTGACTTGATCGACTCGATGACTTACCACAAAGAAGATCGTGGTAGTTATGAGACGGATTACACCCTAACGGTGAACGAGCCGGTATCTTACTTTGAGCTAGGTACGATTCAAGGTAACGGTACTTACGTGGTTCAAAACATGACGGTTTCGCAAACTTGTCATGATGAAGCGGTGTTCACATCTATTGGCGTGGACGGCACGGAAATCACTGAAACGGTAGAACTGAATATCCGAGAAGGTGACAGTGAAATCGAACTGACCGCTGACCTGCCAAATGTGACCATCGATACCGAAGGTTCTACGCAGTTTGCATCTGTGGTTATCACAGAAGAACAGCTTTTAGCACAAGCGAGTGATATCGATAGCGATGTTCTTGATATTCAAAACCTAGAGCTGGTGGGGGATAACGCGGAGCACGCTACGTTAACCGACAACGGCGATGGTACATGGACAGTCACACCAGATGAGAACTTCTACGGTGAGATTGAGCTTGGTTACCAAGTTACAGATGGTGAACTCACTGACGACAACATCATCAACATCAACTTCGAAGCAGTAAACGATGCGCCAATCGTTTCTGGTCCGATTGTGTTGTCTACTGATGAGGATGTGGGCATTACGTTTAGCGCGGATGATTTGCTTGCCAATGCAAGTGACGTGGAAGGCGATGCGCTGTCTATCTCTGATATCTCTTACAGCGGTGATAACGGTGAGCTTGTCGACAATGGCGACGGCACTTACACCTTTATGCCGAATGAAAACTTCAATGGTGAAGTCGACATCGATTACAAAGTCTTCGATGGCACCGATGAAGTCGATACCCATCTAGATCTGACCGTTATTCCGGTCAACGATGTGCCAGTTCCTGGTGCACCGCTGCATACTCAAATGTTAGAAAACGGCACCATCGTCATCGAAGCAAAAGACCTGTTATCAGGTGCGACCGATGTGGATGGCGACATTCTGCATATCGAGAATCTACTGCTTGTCGACCAGTCACAAGGTACGTTGACAGATAACGGCGACAACACCTTTACCTTCGAACCAACTTCGAACTTCTACGGTGAAGTGAACCTGACCTTCGACATCAGCGATGGTCAAGCTAGTGCACCAAGCACAGCGAAGATCGATGTTGAGATCGTTAACGAAGGTCCAGAGGTCAGCGGTCCTGTTGATGCGGTCGTCGATGAAGATGGCTCAATTACCATCACTCAAGAAGACTTGTTAGCGAACGCGACGGACGTGGATGGTGACAACCTTGAAGCGGTGAACCTGTCGACCAACGATCCTAATGCAACCATCGTTGAGAACGCTGATGGTAGCTTCACGATTACACCGAGCGAAAACTTCTTTGGTGAAATCGAATTTACTTATGACGTAACGGACGCGATTGAAACCGTCGCTGCGGATCTAAACCTCACCGTTAACCCAGTGAACGACCTGCCAGATGTGCCTGATTTGTCCTTCACCACAGAAGACGGCGAAGCCATCACGATTACTGAAGCAGAGCTGCTGGCTCAAGCGACGGACATCGAAGGCGATGACTTATCTGTTGTGAACGTGACGAGTTTAAGCGATACGGTTCAAGTGACAGACAATGGCGATGGCACATACACGTTAACGCCAGAGCAGGGCTTCTTTGGTAATGTTGACCTCACGTTTGATGTAAGTGATGGCACCGATGTGGTGGCGGCAAACATCGACTTGAAAGTTGAGTTCGTCAACGACGCACCAGAAGCAGCACCAATCGTGGCAGACGTGGACGAGGATGGATCTATCCTCGTGACACAAGAAATGCTACTTGAAAACGCCAGCGACCAAGATGGTGATGACCTATACGCAACGGCACTAGAAACCAATGATCCGAATGCCTCTATCGTGGATAACGGCGACGGCACCTTCACGGTGACACCGTCGGAAAACTTCAATGGTGACATTGCATTCACTTATGAAGTGAGTGACGGTGAACTAAGTGTTGCTAATGAAATGACATTGACGGTGAATCCAGTCAATGACATTCCAATTGTTGCGCCTGGCATGTACCAAATTGAAGAGGATGGCAGCATCCTGTTCACGCAAGAAGATCTTCTAAGCGGTGCGATTGATATTGATGGTGATGACCTCACCGTTACCAGCATTAACTACTCGGGTGATGAAGGTACTGTAACGGACAACGGTGACGGTACGTTTAGCTTCGTACCAAAAGAGCACTTCAGTGGTGACTTGCAATTCAGCTTTACGGTTTCTGACGGTACGGATGAAGTTGAGCAAGACATTAATGTCCATATCGAAGCCGTGGCAGATGCGCCAGACCTAGTCATCACTGATGGCGACGGTCGAAACGTGGATGACCAAGCGATCTTGGTTGAGCCAGGCGGTATTGTTGAAGTGAACATCGCCGCAGCATTGGTTGACCAAGACTTGTCAGAAACGCTGACTGTGACCGTTGATGGCGTTCCAGAAGGTTCGGTGATCAGCTACGACAACGAAGGGGTACTTAACGATCAAGACAACGGTATCACCAGTTTTAACGATACTGAAATCACGGTTACCTTTGAAGGTGAAACCGCGGGTTACCAAAACGCAGCTGGCTATTACAAAGTTGATGAAGACGGCAATATCACGGGCGTTGAAGTGGTGTACGAAAACGCCTCTCAAGTTGGCGGAGGCGGTGACCTCATTCCGGGACAAGATCAGTTCAGCTTCCAAATCTCGGAAGGGGAAAGCTTCAACCTATTCTTGATTCCTAACGGTCATAACTTCAATGACTTTGCGTCCATGCAAGATGGTCAGTATGAGTTCCGTGCGGCAGATGGCTCTCCTGCGAACATGGATACGGTCGACCCACAACTCGTGTTTGTGGGTGCTGATGGTTCTGAAACCGTGATTCAAAGCCAATTTGGTGATGCAGTCTTCCATGGCGGCACAAGCTCAGAGCTCAACCAAGATGGCATTGAACATACTCGAACTACTGTGAACGAAGACGGTGAACTGGTCTACGGCTTTGAAGATCTCTACGGTGGCGGCGATGCCGATTATAGTGACTTCAACTTCACCATTGATGTAGGTGAAGTGAACAGCCAGATCTACAGCGGTGAAGTAACAGTCGGTCCAGATGGTTCTGTAACGCTTCCAACCACAGCAATTGAACAAGAGCTACAGATTCAATTGCCAGAAGACTTTAACCAACAGCTAGAAATCAATGTAACGGCAACGGCGACAGAGCTATCAAATAATGATTCTGAAACCGTTTCTCAAACCATCTACGTCAATGCAACGGGTGCTCACATTGAACATACGCCTGAAGCATTGCCTGTTTCTGCTGTGGTTGAAGAAGATGGTTCAATCCTAATCACGCAAGAAGATTTGCTCGCTAATGCGCGTGACTTGGATGGAGACCAACTGACAGCACTGAACTTGGCAACGGATGATGAAAACATCACCATCACAGACAATGGTGACGGTACTTACACCTTAACGCCAGATGCGGACTTTAATGGTGACATCACCTTTACGTTCGATGTGTCTGACGGCGATGATGTTGTCTCAACCAACCTTGAGTTATTGGTGTCACCAGTTAACGATGCGCCTGAACCACAAGATCAAGCGTTCACCATTGGTGAAGATGGTGTGCTGACCTTTACTGATGCGGATCTCCTAACAGGCGCTACCGATATTGAAGGGGATGACTTATCTGTTGAGGGCGTCACTTACACAGGCGCGGACGGTGTTCTTACTGACAATGGTGATGGCACATATAGCTTCGCACCAAACGAGAACTTTAATGGCGACGTGAACTTCACTTTCGATGTTTCCGATGGCACGGATACCGTGACGGCGAATATCGACGTAAGCGTGACGCCGGAGAACGATCCACCGGTTGCAGGCAGCACGGCTTACACCGTTCATGAAGACAATTCGATCACCATTAGTAACGAACAGCTGTTGGCGAACTCGTCTGATATAGAAGGCGAAGTGGCGATTGAGAGCGTGAGCTACAGCGGTAACGATGGTGTGTTAGAAATCAACGGTGATGGTACTTACACCTTCTCACCAAACGAAAATTTCAGCGGCGAGGTGAGCCTAGATGTTGTCGTTGTCGATGAAGATGGTGCAACGGACTCGACCACTGCAGGCATTACTGTGATTGAGGTAAATGACCCACCAATCGCAGGTCCTACCGCATACACTATCGATGAAGACCAAGTTCTAACCTTCAGTGAATCGCAAGTGCTACTGAATGCTTCGGATGTTGAAGGGGATGTCGAGCTAGTAGGCATCAGCTACGACGGTCCAGATGGCATCTTCTCAGTAAATGGCGATGGCACATGTAGCTTTGCACCGAATGAAAACTTCAACGGTCAAGTGCAGTTGGATGTAACCATTCGCGATGAAGATGGTGCAGAGGTTGATACTTACATCACAGTCGATGTCTTACCAATCAATGATGCACCTGTATCTGGTAACTTGGCGTACAGCGTTGACGAAGACAACTCAATCACGTTGAGCCAAGAGCAGCTTCTTGCTCAAGCATCGGATGTGGAAGGTGATGCGCTGACTGCGTCTAACCTAGTGGTTGACGGTGATGCAACGGTTACGGCAAACGACGATGGTAGCTTCACTATCACGCCAGATGCGAACTTCAATGGCGACATTGATATCACGTTCGATATCAACGACGGCAGCGACACTATTGTTGCAACGGCGGACCTAACCGTTAACCCAGTTAATGACTTGCCGCAGCCGGAAGATCAAGCGTTCACCATTGGTGAAGATGGTGTGTTGACCTTCACTGATCAAGACCTGTTGGATGGTGCAACGGACATCGATGGCGATGATCTATCGGTAGAAGGTGTCACTTACACAGGCGCGGACGGTGTCCTAACTGACAATGGCGATGGTACATATAGCTTCGCACCGAATGAGAACTTCAATGGTGATGTGAACTTCACCTTCGATGTTTCCGATGGCACGGACACCGTGACTGCGAATATCGATGTGACAGTCACACCAGAGAACGATCCACCAGTGGCAGGTAGCACATCTTACACAGTGCATGAAGACAACTCGATCACCATTAGTAACGAACAGCTGTTGGCTAACTCGTCTGATATAGAAGGCGAAGTGGCGATTGATAGCGTGAGCTACAGCGGCACAGATGGTGTGTTCCAAGACAATGGTGACGGCACTTACACCTTCTCGCCAAACGAGAACTTCAATGGTGAAGTGAGCCTTGACGTTGTGGTTGTCGATGAAGACGGTGCGACGGATTCAACCACCGCAGGTATCACGGTACTTGAGGTGAACGATCCACCAATCGCAGGTGCGACTAGCTACTCAGTGAACGAAGACGAAGTCATCACCATTAGCTCTGAACAGCTATTGGCGAACGCTTCTGATGTTGAAGGTGAAGTTGCGATTGATAGCGTCAGCTACAGCGGCTCCGACGGTATCTTTACCGATAACGGTGACGGTACATTCAGCTTCGCACCAAACGCCAACTTCGATGGCGATGTCAGCCTAGATGTTGTGGTTGTTGATGAAGACGGTGCAACTGCGGCAACTAACGCAAACATCGATGTATTGCCAATCAACGATACGCCAGTATCGGGCAACTTGGCTTACAGTGTCGATGAAGACAATTCAATTACGCTAAGCCAAGAACAGCTTCTTGCTCAAGCATCGGATGTAGAAGGCGACGCGCTAACCGCGACTAACCTAGTGGTTGACGGTGATGCAACGGTCACGGCAAACGATGATGGCAGCTTCACCATCACGCCTGATGCGAACTTCAATGGCGACATTGGTATCACGTTCGACATCAACGACGGCACCGACGCTATTGTTGCAACAGCTGACCTGACGGTTAATCCAGTTAACGACCTACCACAGCCAGAAGATCAAGCGTTCACCATTGGTGAAGATGGCGTCTTGTTGTTCACTGATGAAGATCTGCTTGATGGCGCAACAGATATCGATGGCGATGACCTATCGGTTGAAGGCGTGAGCTACACAGGCGCTGATGGTGTTCTAACCGACAATGGTGATGGCACTTACAGCTTCGCGCCAAACGAAAACTTCAATGGCGACGTGAACTTTACCTTCGATGTTTCCGATGGCACGGATACCGTGACCGCAAATATCGATGTAAGCGTGACGCCAGAGAACGATCCACCGGTAGCAGGTAGCACGTCTTACACGGTGCATGAAGACAATTCGATCACCATCAGTAACGAGCAGTTATTGGCTAACTCATCTGACGTCGAAGGCGAAGTCGCGATTGATAGTGTCAGCTACAGCGGCGCAGATGGCGTGTTCCAAGACAATGGTGACGGCACTTACACCTTCTCGCCAAACGAGAACTTCAATGGTGAAGTGAGCCTAGATGTTGTCGTGGTAGATGAAGACGGTGCGACGGACTCAACCACCGCTGGCATTACTGTTCTTGAGGTGAACGACCCACCAATCGCAGGCGCGACCAGCTACTCCGTTAACGAAGATGAAGTCATCACCATTAGCTCTGAGCAGCTATTGGCGAATGCTTCTGATGTTGAAGGTGAGGTGGCGATTGATAGCGTCAGCTACAGCGGCTCCGACGGTATCTTTACTGACAACGGCGATGGCACATTCAGCTTCGCACCAAACGAAAACTTCAACGGTGATGTCAGCCTAGATGTTGTCGTGACCGATGAAGATGGCGCAACTGCGACAACCAACGCGAACATTGATGTATTGCCAGTCAATGATGCTCCGGTATCAGGTGATTTGGCTTACAGCGTGGATGAAGATGGTTCTATCACTCTCAGCCAAGAGCAACTTCTTGCACAAGCAGGCGACGTGGATGGTGATGACCTAACTGCATCCAACCTGACTGTTGACGGCAATGCGACCGTTGTTGCAAACGATGACGGCAGCTTCACAATCACACCGGATGCAGACTTCAATGGCGACATTGATCTGAGCTTCGACATTACGGACGGCGATGCGACCATTCAAGCGACTGCCGATCTGACTGTGAACCCAGTGAACGACCTACCAACGGTTGGTCAGCCACAGTTTGTTACGCAAGAAGACACCAGCTTCACCTTCACCGAAGAGCAATTGCTGCAAAATGCAGGTGATATCGATGGTGATAACCTAACCGTAGAAAACGTTGCTTCTGACAGTGGTACGTTAGTCGATAACGGTGACGGCACGTACACCTTCGCGCCAAACGAAAACTTCGATGGCAACGTGAACGTGACGTTTGACGTCAACGATGGCACTGCAACCGTACCAGCAGAAGCGAACATTGATGTTCAATCTGTGGTTGATATGCCAGAGCTGTCGATTGCTTCGGACTTGGTGATTGCTTCAGACAACTTCGAGTCTGGCTCGAACGGTTGGAACGCGAATACTGAAAGTTCACAAGGCTTCGAAACGGGCGATATGCTGGGTCGTATTGGTGGCACTGGCGGTGATGAAGCGGTCAGCAAAACCTACGATATCCCAAGCGATGTCAATGAAGTGAATATCTCGTTTAGCTTCTACGAAATCGATTCTTGGGATGGCGAGTCGTTCCAAATCTTTGTGGGTGGCGAACAGCTAACCACCTTGGAGAACTCCGCGTTCCGTACTCAAGATGGTACGACAACGCTTTACGACTCAGATGGTAATGAAGTGGGTGAAGTGATCCACGGAGCTTCTCAACGTGAAGGCTTCAGTGGCTGGAATGACCAAGCTCACCAAATCAATCTGACGGTTCCTGTCGAGGATGGCGAACTACAACTTGGCTTCGGTTCAACCTTGAATCAAGACGTTTGGGATGAATCGTTTGGTATCGACAACATCGAAATCACGGTAGCGGACGCGGATTACCAAATCATTGGTACCGAAGATACACCAGTGCCGCTTGATATCGATGCAGCATTGACCGATACCGATGGTTCAGAAAACCTCGCTATCTTGATTGAAGATGTGCCAGAAGGCAGCTCATTATCAGCGGGTGTTGATAATGGTGATGGTACTTGGTCACTACAACCAGGCGAGCTAGAAGGACTAGAGTTTATCCCTTCTGCGGACTTCAACGGCGATGTGACGTTAACCGTGAATGCAACCTCTACAGATGTTGATACCGGAACCACAGCGACAGCGACGCAAGATGTGACGATTCATATCTCGCCGACCAATGACGCACCAGAAGTCACGGGCGATATCACGGCAGTCACCGCCGAAGACAACAGCATCACGTTGACTCAAGAACAGTTACTGGAGCACGCTGTTGATATCGATGGCGATGATTTAAGTGCAATCAACCTAAGCACCAATGATGAAAATGCGACGGTTGAAATGAACGAGGATGGCAGCTTCACCATTACTCCAAGCGAGAACTTCTACGGTGATATCGAGTTTAGTTACGATGTCACGGATGGTGAAGAAGTGGTTGCGGCTGGTCTCGATCTAACAGTAACACCAGTGAATGACGCACCAGAGCCACAAGATCAAGTGTTCACTGTGGGTGAGGACGGTCTTCTTACCTTCACAGATGCAGACTTGTTAACAGGCGCGACGGATGTAGAAGGTGACAACCTAACAGTTGAAGGCGTGACTTACACTGGCGCGGACGGTGTCCTAACCAACAATGGCGATGGCACGTACAGCTTCGCACCGAATGAGAACTTCAATGGCGACGTGAACTTCACTTTCGATGTTTCCGATGGCACGGATACTGTGACCGCGAATATCGATGTGAGTATTACGCCAGAGAACGATCCACCGGTGGCAGGCAGCACGTCTTACACGGTGCATGAAGATAATTCGATCACCATCAGTGATGAACAGTTACTAGCTAACTCATCGGATATTGAAGGTGATGTATCGATTGATAGCGTGAGCTACAGCGGTAACGATGGTGTGCTAGAAATCAACGGTGATGGCACGTACACCTTCTCGCCAAACGAGAACTTCAATGGCGAGGTTAGCCTAGATGTTGTCGTGGTCGATGAAGATGGTGCGACGGATTCAACTACCGCAGGTATCACGGTACTTGAGGTGAACGATCCGCCAATCGCAGGTCCAACTGCGTACACCATCGATGAAGACCAAGTTCTAACGTTCAGTGAATCACAAGTGCTTCTGAATGCTTCGGATGTCGAAGGGGATGTTGAGCTTGTAAGCATCAGCTACGACGGTCCAGATGGCATCTTCTCAATAAATGGCGATGGCACTTGTAGCTTCGCACCGAATGAGAACTTCAATGGTCAAGTATCGCTGGACGTGACTATTCGTGATGAAGATGGCGCAGAAGTCGACACCTATATCACTGTGGATGTATTGCCAATCAACGACGCACCAGTATCGGGTAACTTGGCTTACAACGTAGATGAAGATAACACGATTACATTGAGCCAAGAGCAATTGTTGTCTCAAGCGAGCGATGTGGACGGCGATGACCTTGTTGCTGAAAACTTGCTTGTAGATGGTAATGCGACAGTGACTGCTAACGACGATGGCAGCTTCACCATCACGCCAGATGCGAACTTCAATGGTGACATTGATATCACGTTTGATATCAGTGATGGTTCTGACACCTTGGTCGCAACGGCAGATCTAACGGTTAATCCAGTTAACGACCTACCACAGCCAGAAGATCAAGCGTTCACCATTGGTGAAGATGGCGTCTTGTTGTTCACTGATGAAGATCTGCTTGATGGCGCAACAGATATCGATGGCGATGACCTATCGGTTGAAGGCGTGAGCTACACAGGCGCAGATGGTGTCCTAACCGACAATGGTGATGGCACTTACAGCTTCGCGCCAAACGAGAACTTCAATGGAGATGTGAACTTTACCTTCGATGTTTCTGATGGCACGGATACCGTGACCGCAAATATCGATGTAAGTGTGACGCCAGAGAACGATCCACCCGTGGCAGGTAGCACGTCTTACACCGTACACGAAGACAACTCGATCACAATCAGCGATGAGCAATTACTAGCGAATTCGTCAGATATTGAAGGCGATGTTTCGGTTGATAGTGTGAGCTACAGTGGCGCAGATGGCGTGTTCCAAGACAATGGTGACGGTACGTACACCTTCTCGCCAAACGAGAACTTCAATGGTGAAGTCAGCCTAGATGTTGTCGTAGTCGATGAAGACGGGGCGACGGATTCAACTACCGCTGGCATTACTGTTCTTGAGGTGAACGACCCACCAATCGCAGGCGCGACTAGCTACTCCGTTAACGAAGACGAAGTCATCACCATTAGCTCTGAGCAGCTATTGGCGAATGCTTCTGATATTGAAGGTGAGGTAGCACTAGATAGCGTGAGCTACAGTGGCAGCGAAGGTATCTTTACCGACAATGGTGATGGTACGTTCAGCTTTGCACCAAATCAAAACTTCAATGGTGAAGTGAATCTTGATGTTGTAGTCGTGGACGAAGATGGTGCGACCGCTTCGACGACGGCAAACATTGATGTTCTGCCAATCAATGATGCTCCAGTATCGGGTGACTTGGCTTACAGTGTCGACGAAGACAACTCAATCACGCTAAGCCAAGAACAATTGTTGGCACAAGCAACGGATGTAGAAGGTGATGCACTAACTGCTTCCAACCTAGTGGTTGACGGTGATGCAACGGTTACTGCAAACGATGATGGCAGCTTTACCATTACGCCTGATGCGAACTTCAATGGTGACATTGATATCACGTTTGATATCAGTGATGGTTCTGACACCTTGGTCGCGACGGCAGATCTAACGGTTAATCCAGTTAACGACCTACCACAGCCAGAAGATCAAGCGTTCACCATTGGTGAAGATGGCGTCTTGCTGTTCACTGATGAAGATCTGCTTGATGGCGCAACGGATATCGATGGCGATGACCTATCGGTTGAAGGTGTGTCTTACACTGGCGCAGATGGTGTCCTAACCGACAATGGTGATGGCACGTACAGCTTCGCGCCAAACGAAAACTTCAATGGCGACGTGAACTTCACCTTTGATGTTTCTGATGGCACGGATACCGTGACCGCAAATATCGATGTAAGCGTGACGCCAGAGAACGATCCTCCGGTGGCGGGCAGCACGTCTTACACAGTACATGAAGACAACTCGATCACCATCAGTGACGAGCAACTACTGGCTAATTCGTCTGATATCGAGGGTGATGTTGCGATCAGCAGCGTGAGCTACAGCGGTAACGACGGTGTGCTAGAAATTAATGGCGATGGTACTTACACCTTCTCACCAAACGAAAACTTTACAGGCGATGTTAGCTTAGATGTTGTCGTGGTTGACGAGGACGGCGCGGTTGATACAACAACAGCGGGTATTACCGTTCTTGAGGTGAACGATCCACCAATCGCAGGCACAACCAGTTACACCATTGATGAAGATGAAGTCATCACCATCAGTGCAGAACAGTTGTTGGCAAACTCTTCCGATATTGAAGGTGAGGTAGCACTAGATAGCGTGAGCTACAGTGGCAGCGAAGGTATCTTTACCGACAATGGTGATGGTACGTTCAGCTTTGCACCAAACCAAAACTTCAATGGTGAAGTGAACCTTGATGTTGTAGTCGTGGACGAAGATGGTGCGACCGCTTCGACGACGGCAAACATTGATGTTCTGCCAATCAACGACGCACCAGTATCGGGTAACTTGGCTTACAACATAGATGAAGATAACACCATTACATTGAGCCAAGAGCAATTGTTGTCTCAAGCGAGCGATGTGGACGGTGATGACCTTGTTGCTGAAAACTTGCTTGTGGATGGTAATGCGACAGTGACTGCTAACGACGATGGCAGCTTCACCATCACACCAGATGCGAACTTTAACGGTGACATTGATATCACGTTTGATATCAGTGATGGTTCTGACACCTTGGTCGCAACGGCAGATCTAACTGTTAATCCAGTTAACGACCTACCACAGCCAGAAGATCAAGCGTTCACCATTGGCGAAGATGGCGTCTTGTTGTTCACTGATGAAGATCTGCTTGATGGCGCAACGGATATCGATGGCGATGACCTATCGGTAGAAGGTGTGACCTACACAGGTGCTGATGGTGTCCTAACCGACAATGGTGACGGCACTTACAGCTTCGCGCCAAACGAGAACTTCAATGGCGACGTGAACTTTACCTTCGATGTTTCCGATGGCACAGATACCGTGACGGCGAATATCGATGTAAGCGTGACGCCAGAGAACGATCCACCGGTGGCAGGTAGCACGTCTTACACCGTACACGAAGACAACTCGATCACTATCAGCGATGAGCAATTACTAGCGAACTCGTCAGATATTGAAGGCGAAGTCGCGATTGATAGTGTCAGCTACAGTGGCGCAGATGGCGTGTTCCAAGACAATGGAGATGGTACTTACACCTTCTCGCCAAACGAGAACTTCAATGGTGAAGTCAGCCTAGATGTTGTCGTGGTAGATGAAGACGGTGCGACGGACTCAACCACAGCAGGTATTACAGTACTTGAGGTGAACGATCCACCAATCGCAGGCACAACAAGTTACTCTGTCAATGAAGACGAAGTCATTATCTTCACGGAAGAGCAACTGCTAGCGCAGTCAAGCGATGTGGAAGGTGACGTGAGCCTAGAAAGCGTCTCTTACAGTGGTAGCGACGGTATTCTAACGGCGAATGACGATGGCACTTACAGCTTCGCGCCAAATGAAAACTTCAACGGTGGCGTAAGTCTTGACGTAGTAGTGGCTGATGAAGACGGTGCAACTGCGACAACCAACGCGAACATTGATGTATTGCCAGTCAACGATGCTCCGGTATCTGGCGATTTGGCTTACAGCGTCGATGAAGACGGTTCAATCACATTGAGTCAAGAGCAGTTACTGGCTCAAGCGGGTGACGTCGACAGCGATAATCTAGAAGCGGTGAACTTAACCGCGGTAGCCAATGCAACCGTTGTTGAGAACCAAGATGGTAGCTTTACGATTACGCCTGACGCGAACTTCAATGGCGATATCGACCTAAGTTTCGACTTGATTGATAACGATGGTGCGAGCGTGGAAGTGGGCGTCGACCTAACGGTGAACCCAATTAACGATGCGCCGCAATCAACGCCAGTGAATATTGCTGGCACCGAAGATACCACCATTCTTATTACGCAGGACATGTTGCTTGCTAACGCGACAGACATCGACAACACCTACGATGAACTGTCTGCTGTTGACCTAGTGATTGATGAGCAATACGGTGACTTGCTAGACAACGGTGATGGTACTTGGTCATTCACTCCGGCAGAGAACTTCAATGGTGATGTGCCAATGTCGTTCGGTGTCAGCGATGGTGATTTAGTGACGCCGGTTGAAGGCAATCTAAACATCGAAGCGGTTAACGATGCACCAGAAGCGCCAACCATCCAGATGCAAGGCGAAGAAGATGTGGTCATGGTGATTGACCCAGCTTACATCGCTGATCAAGTTACGGATCTTGATGGTGACGAAATCAGCGTAGAAAGCATCACGGTTCGTGCGCCTGCAAACGCGACATTAACTCAGCAGCCAGATGGAATGTACCACTTGGTAACCACTCAAGACTTCAATGGTTTGGTGGAACTGGGCTACACCGCGACGGATGGTGAAGAAGTGGTTGAAGGCTCGTTGAATGTGGATGTCATTCCAGTCAACGATGCTCCATTCAATGTGGGTAATGCCTTTATGGCAACCGACGAGGATGGCGCATTCACCTTCGACGCTGGCGACCTGATGAACTTGTTCGGCGATATCGACACTGAAAACTTAGTCGTATCACGCATTATCACCGCAGAAGGTGAAGATGGTGGTGAGGTAACGGACAACGGTGACGGTACTTGGACATTCACACCGACTGGCGATTTTGCAGGGGTTTCTGACTTGCAAGTTGTGGTAAGTGACGGTGAGTTTGAAACAGTACTTGATGTACCAGTGTTTGTTCGCCCTGTTGCGGATGGTGCGGTCATCACAACCGACCATGATGGTCCGTTAGTCTTCGGTGAGGACGAAACAGGTCACCTAGGCTTGAATGTCGGTCTAATCGACGATTCAGAAACGCTAAGTAACCTAGTGATGACTGGTTTCCCTGTTGGCTTCGAAGTTACGGATGGTGTGAACACCATTACCATTACGGAACCGGGTCAATACATCGACTTGAACGAGTGGGATATTTCAGACCTGCAAATGACGCCTCCGGCTGACTTTAATGGCGAGTTCTTCGTAACCGTGACCGCAACAACGGTGGATTATGGTGACGAGCCAGAAGAGTTCGAAGATGGCATCGATTCAGGTGACTTCGAAACCCTAGCGGGTGAGCCAGTTATCCTAACCGTTGATGACCTAATCGGATTGGCAGAAAACGTAGACGCTGACGCGGGTGATGAAGTGAAATTCGTTCACCTAGCTGACCGCAGCCAAGGTGAGATTGTCGATAACGGTGATGGCACATGGACATTCAATCCAGCACCAGGCTTTACTGGTGAAGCGGATATCGCTTACGTGATTGACAAAGACGGTGTGCTTCATGATGAGCAAACAGGTGTGGTCGTGAAAGAAGACGCGCCACAAGAGAATGCTTCTCCAGAAATCGACAGCATTTCTACCACAGAAATGGCAGCGGATGGCACCTTGTCGTTCACCAATGATGACATGCTATCGACCTTGAGCGATGCAGAAGGCGACAGCTTGAGCATTGAGTCAGTGAGTCTAATGGAAGGTCAAGGTGTGATAGAGACCGATAACCAAGGTAACTACCAATTCACACCAGCAGAAGGCTACACCGGAGATGTTCAAGTTGGTTTCATTGCAACTGACGGTGAAAACCGCATTGAGAGCTTCTTTAATGTCGACATCCAAGGTGAAGGTGAAACCACAACCAGCGAAGGCTACGCACTGGCTGATGATGGCTCACTAACACTAACGGAAGCGCAGTTGATTGATGAGCTTGGCATTAGCCCTTCAGCAGAAGTGTTGGATGTAGCCGATGCAAACGATGCTGGTTTCTTCGCGAAATCAGGTGATGAAGAGTGGACATACTGGCCGAACGATGACTTCGATGGCAATTTGGCTATGGATGTTCAGGTCAACGACAACGGTGAAGTATTGACTCAGAATCTGAGCATCCAAGTTGCGGACGATTCAGCGCAAAGTGACGAGCCACAAATTCAAACTGCTCAAGCATCATCAGAGCAGCAAGTTGGCGAAGCGCAACAGCCTGAAGAGCAAGCAGCAAACGGTGCAGACAGTGAAGAGGAGAGCGCAGCTGATGTGACTGCAGCACCAGGCGATACCATTTCTATCTCGGTTCCAGATGAGGTCAGTGGTAATGAATCGGTGGATTATGCAGAAATGTCCGGTCTACCTGATGGTGCATCAGTAAGCAACGCACTGGATAATGGCGATGGCAGCTTCACATTAAGTGGCAACCTGAACCAACCAGTATCGGTTAACTTACCAGAAGGTTACGAAGGTACGAGCGAAATCCAATTCCAAGGTTACGACGAATTGGGCAGCGCAGTAGAAGGTGCGAGTGGCACAGTTGAAGTTGAAGTCGATGATCAATACACCATGCAAGGCTCTGCTCAAGATCAGCAACCAGATATGGCGGGTATGGAATCTGGCGGCAGCGACTGGACAAGTGCAGGAGGTCAAGATCAAGGTGTTGATTTCACGGATGACTCTGGCAGCTTCGACTCGGATACTCAAACCGGTACTGACCAAGGCAACGACTTCGATCAAAGCTCAATGTAACCATTCCTAGACGAGGGCAGTGTCATTGCTGCCCAAACCAAAGCCATGCAGAGCCTACTTTGCATGGCTTTTTTGTTGGTCTTCTTTCTATGAGCTGTAGAAAAAAACTTGGAAATTGAAAAAAGTATTCTTAGCTAGTTTATACCCAAGTAACCTCGAGATGTTAGGTTCAGCGAGAATGGCTTGGTTTGTAGACGCGGCGGCGATTTAAAGGTCTAGTGGGTCTAAATCAAGAATCGACAACAAAGTATACAAACCAAGACAGCTCGCCCTTCGGGAGCGTGTCATTGACTCGGTTTCTGTGTCAAACAACTTGGAAAGAGCTGACTATTACGCTGCGTTGTTTTCCTTGACCCCGAATCAATGACAACGCTCTGAATCCTGCATCTTGAAGTCACTTGGGTATAAGAGTCATTTACAAGGAGGAGCGACATGTACCGTTATGTCAGTTCGCCAAAAGCGTCAAAGTACATAGTACCGCCGCCACTGCATCGTGAGTTGTCGTGTATGGATGTGCCGGAGTCAGAACTAGAGATGCGTGAAATTCTGAACAACTGGTTTGCCGATGGATTGGCGCCCATCATTCAAAATGAAGACAATGACATCTCTGCTAATGAGCAACAGCGCTTTGAGCAGCTCAGCCGCACGGTGGGCGTGCTATTGCGTAATAAAGATTACTACTTTGCCACCAAGCGGATTCTTTCATTGTGGGAGCAAGACTGCTTAGAAACGACTTACGTTAATTATCTGATTTTACGTAGTGAGCGCATACCATACTTCGAATAAGTCCCATTTATCGGCTTAAAATAGTGGTTTACATGGTTTTCTTAGTAACTTTTGATACTTGTATTTAACATTTTTGTAAACATCGTTATATTTAAGGCTCATCGTTGTCAGGAGTTTATGGATGAACCTTACGATATCAGGGAAGTTGCAGCTCAGTTTTGTGCTGCTAGCCGTACTTTTTATGGCATCAGCGGTATTCACTTATCGCAACGTCACCACCGTAGAGCAATACGCCTCTTCGTTACTTAAATCCGATTTACCGACCGTCGACACCAGTCGCGGTATACAACAGTCCGTTCAAGCGTCACTGTCTTCTATTCGAGCCTACATGTTGCTAGGTGGCGATGAGGAGGCGAGTGCACGTCTGAGTGAGGACGTACGCAATATCATGGTATCTACAGACGAGTCGCTTCCGACTTTGCAGGCTTTGATCTCTGAACAGGATTTTCAAGCGATTCAAAGTCAGTGGGATGCAGTCAAAGTCTCTTTGAACAAGCTGATTGAACTTAGCCACAGTGATGAGAACTTACCCGCGCACAACCTCTTTATTAACGAAGCGGCACCCATTGCAGAAGTGGCACTTGATCAGCTTCAAAGCTTAATCAATGAAGAGTCAGGAAACCCGTTTGGTGGAGACAGAAAACGTCTGTTTAAAGTTTACGCCGACAGTTATACCTCGCTAGCCAATGCACTGTCCGCCTTGCGAGATTTCCTGTTGTACGGGCAGCAAGATCATCTGGACAAATACCACGACTTGATTAAGTACCACAATCAGTCCGTGGCGGAAATCGACAGTAAACTCGACAGACTGACTGATAACGACCAATCATTGTGGTCACTGTTTAAGGAAATGCAGCAACTGTACTTTCCTTTAGCAGAGAAGGTAATTGCATTGCGTCAATCGCCAGAGTGGAATGAATCAAACTTGTTAATGGCGAATGAACTGTTGCCAACAGCGGATGCACTAGACCAAAGCTTAGAGACGATCGTATTGGCTCAGCAAAGTCGTGCTGATCAAAGCGGACAGGGTATTAATCAGTCGATCAAGAACGTACTGACCACTATGTTGATTGCAGCGGCATTAGTTTTGTTTGCCGCAGTAGCGATTTCAAAATACATGGGCAATACCATTGGTCGCCGAGTGAAAAACTTATCGGAGCGAGCCAAGACGATCGCTTCAGGAGATGTTTCTCAGCCTCCGTTAACTGTTGTTGGGAAAGATGAATTGGCAGACCTTACCGATTCGATTAACCGCATGAACCAATCGTTAGCGAGCATTGTGGCAGGGGTGAGTGAAAAAGCGCACCAAGTGGATACCAGCATGGGAGCTTTGTTGGAATCGGCGCAAGTCACCTCATCGAATGTTGAACAGCAACAAACCAGCATTGTTGAAATGGGAAGCCAATTGGATGAAATCGCTTTAGCCGCGCGTAACACCCTAGATCAAGCCAATCAATCGGTGCAGAAGCTTTCTGATTCAAAAGGCGAGATTGAACAAGGTCGTGATGCTTTAGAGCAAAACAAAGTCACTATGGAAAGTTTGCACGGCAGCATTGAAACCGCGAGTACGCAAGTGACACAGCTAAGCAAAGAGAGCGAAGCCATTGGTCGAGTGACGGAAGTGATTGAAGGTTTGGCAGAGCAAACTAACTTACTGGCATTGAATGCCGCGATAGAAGCAGCGCGTGCGGGTGACCAAGGACGAGGCTTTGCGGTTGTGGCGGACGAAGTTCGTATGTTAGCGACTCGCACTACTCAATCGACGACAGAAATCAACGGCATCATCAATGCGATTCAACGCTCGACCAATTCTGTGGTTGAGGAGATTGAACACAGTCAATTACTTGCGGAGCAGGGCGCTGAGCACATTGAAAAAGCGGTAACTCGTTTGCTTGTTACTACTGAGCAAATAGGTTCCTTGAATGAACAAATGGCAGAGCTTGCGGCAGCGGCAGAGCAGCAATCTCATGCGACCAATTCGATCACTGGATTGATGTCCGGTATTACTCAATCAGTGGATGAAGTTTCGAATAACAGCCAACGTGCATCAGAGACATCATTGCAAGTAAAAGAGCAAGTTACTGAGCTGAATCAACAGATGGCAACTTTCAAAACGGCATAGATAAGGTTTACGTCTGTTCATCTACTTTTGAACGTTAACTAAATAGTAAAAAAGCCCCAATTCTTTTTACACAAAAAGGATTGGGGCTTTTTGTTGGATGATACGCCGATATTCGTCTACTTGCTCATTGGATTTGGCTATTTAAATCATAGCTAAAACCAAATTCTCTTCGCCGAGCCGGAGTCGTAATATGACTCCATCGGCAGCAAATACTGCAAAAGAATTTTTAAACTTTATACCAATCCCGGTAAGAGAATCGTTCGTTACTACGATTGGTATCATCCTTCTAGGAGCAAGATTATGAACAAACAAGTAAGCCTAATTGGTCTAGACAGCGAACAATCAGCACAACTAGCTCAACAGCTCAATCAACTGTTAGCGCATTACCAAGTGTTGTACATGAACTCTCGCGGTTACCACTGGAACATTAAAGGTGCGCAATTCTTCGAACTGCACGTAAAATTTGAAGAGATCTACATTGATCTACAAACAAAAATCGATGAGCTTGCAGAGCGTATTCTAACTTTGGGTCACACGCCAGCGCACGCATTCAGCAACTACTTGGAAGCAAGTGAAATTAAAGAACATCAAAACGCTACTTCTGGTGAGGAGTGTGTACAAGGTCTGGTTCAAGGCTTTAGCGTTCTGCTTCTAAAACAGCGTGAGATTCTACAAAACGCGGGTGAAGCAGATGACGAAGGTACAGCGGCATTGATGGGTGACTACATCCGTGAGCAAGAAAAATTAATGTGGATGCTTAACGCTTACCTACAAGGCTAAGCAGCGCATCACCCAAGCAATCCTTGGGAACGCATGAAACAATCGGGAATAAGTCATAAGGGGCACGTTGGTGCCCCTTTTTTGTTTGCGTATTTTATATGTGTGCTTTATTTGCGTGGTAAGGATTCGAAACGGCTCAATAAATCACTGAGTTCATTAAGCGCCAACGAGGCTGAGTCATTGAAGGTTTCTTGATTCCCATGGTGCACAAGGCAAGAGGGCATCTGCGCGTTATACGCTGCCTGTAAGTCGTAAAGGTAATCGCCGACATAAAGCACTTCATCAGGCATCAAACGCCACTCTTTCGCCAACATCTGTAAAGACAATGGGTCTGGCTTGGGCGGGAAGCATTCACGAGTGATGACTCGCTCCACAGAGATTTGGTTGTGCTCTAGTTTGCGCTGCGTGGCGATTTGGCAGTTGCGCGTCACGATAGCGGTTTTGATTTCATTTTGATGCAAGTGGGCGAGTAATTCATGGCAGCCAATCATTGGAGCAGACTGCTCAGCATCAGAAATCTCGTAATCAAATATCACGTTATGAGCGTGCTCTCGATGATGAGGGTGCTCAAGTGCGTCGACAAAATCCAATAGATCTTCACTCTGCGGACAACCTAGCTGTTGTCGCAATTCGCCGAAGTTAATATCAGAACTCACCAAGGTGTTGTCTAAATCAAACACCACGGCTTTAATTTTATCGAGCTGTAAAGGGAATGGAATCATAATGACCTCGTACAACTTAACCGAACTATCATTTTAAAAAACAAAAGGTTATTGTTAAGTTTAGATTCTTCTGCTTAGATTGTACGAAAATAAATCACTAGTACGTCACAAATCAAATAGTCTTAACGATTTTAGTGTTTGATTACCTTTCCTCAAGACGAAAGATTTTGCCGCTGTCGGTAGAAAAGTAGATATAACCATCGGGGCTGATGGTTATATCTCTTACTCGCTCACCAAGATTCTCCATCAATCTTTTTGATTCGGTGAGCTTGCCATTCTCAATAGAAACCACGTTGATGTGCGCCAGCTTCAAGGCACCGGCGAGGATTTTTCCGTCCAACTCTGGGTATTTATCACCACGGTACAAAATCATATTACTGGGTGCGATAGAAGGGACGTATACCAGCTTGGGATCTTCCATTCCCGGTAACGACTTAGCTTCCCCAACGTCCAACGGACCCCAATATTCTTTACCATGAGAGACTTTTGCCCAGCCGTAGTTCGCGCCTTTCTTGATTAGATTAATTTCATCGCCGCCGCGTGGTCCATGTTCAATAGACCACAGCTGTTTTGTTTCTTCGTCGTAAAACATACCTTGTGGGTTGCGGTGCCCGTAACTCCATATCTCAGGACGAGCTTGGGAAGGTTTGAATGGGTTGTCTTGCGGAACCGAACCATCAAGGTTAAGGCGCACAATACTACCAGCATGGGTTTGACTGTCTTGCCCATTATCACGTTCGCCACGGTCACCGATTGAGAAGTAAACTTTATCGTCTACAAATGAAATTCGACTGCCGTAGTGGCGACCCGTGTCGGTGATGGCATCTGCAACAAAGAGATCGTTCCAACCCACAAGTTGATTGTTTTGCAATTGCGCCGTCGCTAACGCCACCGTATTGCCTTTACTTGTGCGCTTGCTGTAGGTAAAGAAGAGTTGCGGGTTTTGCGTATCGGCATTCGGTGCGAGCGCAACATCCAATAAGCCGGCTTGTCCACTGGTGTTCACATCGGGGACGTTAAACAGCTTTTGAGGTTTGCCTGTGGTGATATCCAGCAACGAAACCGTACCGTTCTTTTCATTGACGATAACGCGTTGATTATCTAAGAACTCGATCCCCCAAGGGATCTGAAATCCACTCGCCACTTCGTTGGCGCGGTATTCGGCAGCGTTGGCAGAAAAGGATAAACAAGTGAGTAGCGCAGCAGCAATCGTTCTCATGGTTCCTTCCAATATGAGTCGTATTAATACTTAAAAGCTAACACTAAAAGACTATGTTTGGCAGAGATTCACTTGTATATGAATGTAAAAAATCCCCGATACGAGATCGGGGATTGAATTAAGGCTAGAGAATTGTTTATGTAGCGAGATTACATCGCTTCTTCGAAGATCTTAGAAATTTCTTCGTGAGTTGCTTGTTTAGGGTTAGTGAAACCACAAGCGTCTTTCAGTGCGTTGTCTGCTAGTGTTGGGATGTCTTCTAGTTTTGCACCAAGCTCTTTGATACCTGCTGGGATACCCACATCTTTCGCTAGAGTAACGATAGCGTCGATTGCTGCCGCTGCACCTGCTTCAGCAGACATGCCTTCTACGTTTACGCCCATTGCTTTTGCTACGTCACGTAGACGCTCAGGACATACTTGCGCGTTGTAGCGCTGTACGTGAGGTAGAAGAATCGCGTTACAAACACCGTGTGGAAGGTCGTAGAAACCACCTAGCTGGTGTGCCATTGCGTGTACGTAACCTAGAGACGCGTTGTTGAACGCCATACCTGCCATGAACTGTGCGTATGCCATTTGTTCACGAGCTTCTAGATCTTCACCGTTTTTCACTGCTGTGCGTAGGTACGCTTGGATAAGCTCAATCGCTTTGATTGCTACCGCATCAGTGATTGGTGTTGCCGCGATAGATACGTAAGCTTCAATCGCGTGAGTTAGGGCATCCATACCTGTTGCCGCAGTTAGCGAAGCAGGTTTAGCGAGCATTAGCTCTGGATCGTTTACCGAGATAAGCGGTGTTGTGTGCTTATCAACGATAGCCATCTTGATGTGACGCTCTTCGTCAGTGATGATGCAGAAACGCGTCATTTCAGATGCAGTACCCGCCGTCGTGTTGATCGCGATAAGTGGCATCATTGGTTTTGCAGATTGGTCTACGCCTTCGTAATCTGCGATTTTGCCGCCGTTAGATGCAACAAGCGCGATACCTTTCGCACAGTCGTGTGGTGAACCACCACCTAGAGAGATAACGAAGTCACATTCGTTATCAGTAAGAAGTGCTAAGCCGTCGTTAACGTTGCTGATAGTCGGATTTGGTTGAGTGCCATCGAACACAACGGTTGCAACATCGCGCTCAGTGAGAAGGTCTTGAACTTGTTTGACTACACCGATTTGGTTAAGGATCTTATCCGTAACGATCAAACCTTTTTTAAAGCCTTGAGATTGGATGCTGTCTGCTGCGTCTTTCAAACAACCAGCACCCATTAGGTTTACCGTAGGGATAAAAAATGCACTTGTCATATTGGATAGCTCCGTCGTTATTTTTAATAATCTTTCTTAATTTGCCATTTACTGTCGCACATTCGTTTCCAGATTGAAGTTGATCTGAAGCAAGTTTACCTACTTAGAGGTACTTGCAAGAGAAAAACTGTGACAGTGATCTTGTTGCACTGCGTATAAGTGCAACACTGATATAAAGTAGAACAAATATGAAACTATGGACGCAAACGATTGGTAGAAATTGACTTCTGACGCGGATATATCTCTAAATTCGACTAAAGTATAAAAAATCCCCATTAATAACTTAATTATCAATGGGGATAGGGAGGTGTTTTGTAAGCTAACTACTAATAATTAAGCTATTTTAATCAGTTTTGATACTAACTTTTCGATACCTGAAGCCGCTTGAGAGATATTCTCTGCCAACATGTAAGCAGGGGTTGAAAGTACGAGGTGTTTTTCATCAAAAACGATGTCTTCGACAGGGCACGTGGTGTGTTCACCGCCCATTTGATTAAATGCTATTGAGACTGCCTCATCGTTGCCTACCGTTCCTTTCACGCCTTGCTCATAAATCATCGGAATAATGACAGGAGAAATACACAGATAGCCAGCTGGTTTCTTCGCATTCGCAAACGCGCGACAAGCTTGAGCTACGTGTGTGTTAATGGAGCACTCCGCACCTGAAACGGCGAAGTCGGTTAAGTTTTTCGCAGCACCAAACCCACCTGGAAGCAGTAGGGCATCGTATTCATCAACGTTAAGCTTGGCAACATCGCCAATGTTTCCGCGTGCGATACGAGCTGATTCGATGAGTACGTTACGGGTTTCATCCATTTCGTCACCAGTTAGGTGATTGATGACGTGGAGTTGGTCAATGTTAGGTGCAAAGCAGTGCCAAGTTGCCCCTGCTTTCTCGATGGCGTAGAGCGCCAACACTGCTTCGTGGATCTCAGAACCGTCGTAAACGCCTGAACCACTTAAAATGACTGCGACTTTTTTCATGTTTGGATTCCTTTACTCTGAACGTTCCTTAGATTGCTCTTCGCTATCTAGACCATGCGTTTCCGAATGTGTTTTAACGTTTTCACTCTCGTCGTCATCTTCATCATAGTAGCGCACAACAAAGGGTGTAAGCATAACACTAGAGGGCAGAAAATGTTTCATATCAACTCCAACGGCTTAATAGAATGATTTTTATACTGATTTTTATAAAACAGTACGTTGAACCTGATCATTTTTGAGTTAAGCTGACGTTTCCTTTGGCATTCGTGAGTGGTAGGTCACATGAAATCAGTGCAATTTCGTTTCACACTTTATGGTTGTATCGCGATTCTCTCTTGGAGTTGTCTGCTTGGCATCGCGAGGTTGGTTACGGAGAGTTTAGGTCCTGTAGGCGGGGCAGCCATGTTGTACTCTCTTAGCTCTGTTTTCCTTCTTATCGTGGTCGGTATTCCAAAGTTGTCTTACTTTTCTCCCAAGTATCTTGTGCTTGGTGGTGCGATGTTCGTCTGCTATGAAATATTTCTCGCTCTATCTTTGGGATATTCCAACTCGCGCGCGCAGGCAATTGAGGTGTCGATTGTCAACTACCTTTGGCCCGCACTGACGGTTTTATTTGCGGTCCTTGGCAGCAATAAAAAAACAAACTGGTTGCTTTATCCAGCAGTTACGCTGGCGTTTGTTGGGGTTGCTTGGACTGTGAGCGGTGAGAATGGCTTATCCATAACTCAGATCATGTCCAATGTTAGTAGTAACCCTCTGGTGTATTTTATGGCTTTCGCTGGGGCGGTTATATGGGCCTTTTATTGCAACTTAACCCAAAGGCAGCAATCTAAACATAATGCGATTACCCTGTTTTTCATTGCAACAGCTGTTTCGCTTTGGGTTAAATATGCGTTTACCGATGAGCCATCAATGACATTCAGTTGGGAAGCGATGGGGTACTTAGTGGCTTCTGCGGCTTTAATGGCTGGTGGTTATGGTTTATGGAACATCGCGATCGTTGGCGGCAATATGGTTTTTCTCGCCACCTTGTCTTACTTCACGCCCATTTTTTCCGCTTTATTTTCTTCCATTATTCTTGGCGTAACTCTGAGCCATAGCTTTTGGCAGGGCGTTGTGATGGTAACGGTGGGCTCGCTGATGTGTTGGTTAGTCACCAAAGAGAAGCGCGAAGCGGCTGGGTAAGTTACCAACGAGATCAGAGAATTTAAGTGAGCAACGAACAGATCTCCCTTGCGAGCTGTATTCGAATACGAAGCAACTAAATCGAAAAAATTAAAAAAGCTCCCGAGATTGGGAGCTTTTTATTGAGTTTTAACGGCTCTTTGGTGGCGCTCTAATAAGCGACGTTCAAGTGTAGTTGAAGTTTGAATCTGTGCTTCGACAGTCGCTTGATAAGCTGCTTACGAGTGTGCTCTAGTGTATCAAGCTCCAATGTGTCGTCATCAATATGTACGTCCACGTTTACTCGTAGCTCTTGGCCCACCTTCGTTACGCCAGCCAGTTTCAATTGATGCTCAGTCACTTTTTCAATCTCAAGAACATCTTTGCCAACGCTCTGACACAGCTCTTTGCTTGGTGTCATCATTAGTAGTTCACGTAAGGCACCTACTAGCATATCGAACGGTACTTTGAGGAAGTAAAAGCCCATTAAAACCATCATCATGGGGTCGGCATATACCGCATACTCAGAGAATGGCGTTAGTGAAACAGCCCAAGCCGAGATAAATCCTACGGTCACCGCCACACTTAGCAGAGTATCCATTTGCCACTGTTTTTTCTCCGCTTCAATCAAGCCTGATGAGAAGCGGCGGCTGCGTTTCGCCATAAACCACCAAGCGTAACCACAGCCGATAACATTCACGATGCCGAATAAGGTCGCAATAGAAGCATCGACCTCGCGACCTCCAGACATCAATGCTGATATCGCAGAGTAGAGAGAGAAGCTTACAACCACTAAAATGACGGCTGCTTTTATCGCAATAACGATTGGTTCTAAGACCGCTTTTCCAAATGGGAATACAGATTTTGAAGGCTTGTTAATATAGTAAGAAGCGGCCAGTGACAATAAAGTTAACAGTAAGCTGACCAAAGAGTAAACACCGTCAAAAACGATGACAATTGAGCCTACAAGCAAGCCAAGTACCATACCACCAGCAGCGAACCCAGATGCCAAAAGGGCTGAAATGGTTAGAATACGGTTTTCGTTTTTGCTTGTCCTGTCACACATAAAAGATGCCTTTGAATTTTAATACCTTACTATTCTTCGCTCATAAGGTAATTTAGGCAACCACAAAGTGACCAGTAACTAATCTAAAAAATTGCGTTTTTATTTATGTGCTTATAAAACAAAAGCTTACTGTGATTTTTAGGTGTCAACAAAATTGGCGCTCACTGATAAAATGTTTAGAAGTCAAATAAATACTCGCTCACTTTATCTGCTAACCACGTCATTGCAGGATGCTCAGCATGGCCGTTAGGTGAAAACATACAGTAGTCTTCTTGCGTCAATCCGTATGTGTGTTTGATAACGGCGAGCTTCTGCTGACGAAGGTAATGGCGGATTAATGGTTCAGGAAGCACGCCCCAAGCGTCTTCTTCTAAGATGGTGTTCAGCATGTAGTCAAAACTCGAAAAACCAATATATCGAGTCGAGAAAGGTTGCAGTTCAGGGTTGTCTTTCTCATTTAGGTACACCATTAGTGCTTGCATCTGACTACGTAGATCTTCGTCTGAGACACGGCGCATCTTACTTAGGCGGTGTTCTACACTGCATACTGACATCATACGTATCTTGCCTAAAGGGTTATATACGATACGAGGATCGTCTACTCGCTCATAATCAACGCCGAAAGCAAAATCTACTTGGTGGGTACTGACCAAGTTGGCTAAGTCGCCACTGGATGCCAAGATTAAGTTGAAGGTTGTTGAAGGAAAGCGGTTATTCAATGTATGAGATAATTCTTGCCAGAGATCATCAGGTAAGGAGTCGTCACGTGCTACCCAAACTTCCGCGTTAAACCCTTCCGAGATTTGAGCGCAGGTCTTTCTGACCCGTTGTGCGATGATAAGTAGGTGTTCGCAATCTTTGTAAATGGCTTTCCCAGCTTCAGAGAGGGTGAGCTGGTTGCCAGTTCGGTTAAACAATTCAACGTCGAGATCTTTCTCTAATGCCTTAATCGACATACTGAGTTTGGTGCGATTGCAGTCGAGTTGCCTTGCCGCTTCAGAAACAGAACCACACTCAGCGATGGTGCAGAAGGCTTCTACTTGAGTTAAGTTCATGATTTGACACAACCAATAAATGAATTCAAATAATTTGGGTATTATGCAGATGCGCTCCCAAAGCCATGAAAGATTATCGAAAAAAACGCGAATCCGCCAGATAAGTCTATGGTCTTTTAACGGTTTTGCGGTAATCTATGTGGGTTACAAAAAGTGAACATGGAGGCCACGATGGCACAAGATTGGGACGGCTTAGCAAAAAACTGGGAATCAAATCCAGCAACAGAGCAATTTGCGCAGTCGGTGTTTGAGCAGTTACAACAGCTAACTCAGCTTGATGGCATTAAAGTACTAGATTTTGGATGCGGAACAGGGCAGTTAAGTCAACGATTGTCACCGATGGTTAAAGACATCGTAGCATTAGACGCATCGGAAGCCATGATTGAGGAACTCGATAAAAAAGAGCTCGTCAACGTAGAACCTGTGGTAGATGCATTATCTCGCGGCTTGGTTGCTCAGCACCCTGCGTTTCGTGGACAGTTCGACTTGGTGGTTGCATCATCAGTTTTAGCGTTCGTGGAAGACTTAGACGCGTCATTAACGATCTCGCATTCTCTACTTAACCACGGCGGCTATTTTGTTCATTTTGATTGGATTGCAGAATGTGAACAAGACGGTTTTACCCTTGCGAAGTCTGAGCGTGCACTGAAAGAAGCGGGTTTTACTGAAGTTGAATCGCGACACGTTTTTGACATTACATCTGATGGTAAAACAATGTCGGTATTAATGGGGCTTGGTCGTCGCTAATACCGCTGAATAAAGAACAAAAATTGACAAAAGCGAGCTAACAAGCTCGCTTTTTTCTTATCTGCTGAGGGTATGTGTAACTTCACTTGCTCTAAACAAGTCGTCGTGGTGCAGGCAAGGACATACTCGAACAACTAAGTCTTCGGAGGTTATTTTGAGACGACTATCCTGCGTATCTCCTCCAGCACTTCAGGGTTGGCTATTGCGCCTAAATTTTCGACGCTTCGGTTGTTAACGACTTGCTTAACGGCTAACTCGACCAGCTTTCCTGAGCGTGTCTTAGGTATATCGCTTATTGCGTAAATTGCACTAGGTACATGCCTTGGAGAACATGCAGACTTTAGCTGTGCTTTGATGGAAGCGATCATCTCGTCATTGAGCTCTACCCCTTTGACTAATTGGACAAACAGCCATATTTGTTCGTTGCGATCGACTTCTTTTCCTACTGCGATCGAATCTAGAATACCGTCTATACAGTTCACTTGCTGATAGATTTCGGCCGTGCCGATTCTTACGCCACCGGGATTCAACGTGGTATCACTTCGACCATAAAACACGTATCCCCCAACGCTGGTCTGTTCAACATCATCGCCGTGGTGCCAAATATTGTCGAATTTATCCCAATAAGCGCGATGATATCTCTCACCGGTGTCGTTCCAAAAGCCAGCAGGGAAGTTGGGTAATGAATTGGCACAAACCAACTCACCGCGCTCTCCCATTACGCTATTACCTTGTGGGTTAAAGACTCGGACATCGACCCCTAACCCTGCTGATTGGCACTCTCCCCGATAAACGGGAGAAATAGGGTTGCCTAATACAAAGCAGCCACAAATGTCTGTTCCGCCAGAAATCGAGGCGAGGTGTACATCTTCTTTAATGTGCTGATAGACATAATCAAACTGTTCTGGATACAGAACAGAGCCCGTTGAGCAAATGGTTTTTAGACTTGGAAATGCATCACTTTTCTGCGGAGAAAAAGATGCTTTTTCCAGCGCCTCTAGGTATTTTGCTGAGGTTCCAAACAGCGTCACTTCGGCTCGTTCTGCGAGGTCCCAGAGCACATCATGAGTGGGGTAAACAGGGCTACCATCAAAAATCACCAAACATGCACCGCTCGCGAGTGAAGAAACGTGCCAGTTCCACATCATCCAACCGCAGGTCGTGTAATAAAACACTCGGTCGTTCGGTTGGATATCGCAATGCAGTTGATGCTCTTTCAAGTGATTAAGCACCGTTCCGCCGACGGAATGAACGATGCATTTCGGTTTGCCTGTTGTGCCTGAAGAATAAAGCACAAATAGCGGCTCGTTAAAATTCACACGAGTAAAAGTCAGCGCTTCGGGTGTGTATTGATTCAGGACGTTTTGCCAATCTTGGGTGCAGACATCGCATTCAAAAATGTGTGGTTTAAGGTAGCTAATTTGGCAAACTTGTTTAAGACCATCAAGATGATCCGCAATATGCTGGTTTTTCTCAGACATATCGAAAGTTTTGCCATTGAATGTATAGCCATCACAAGTAAACAGGATTTTGGGTTTCACTTGACCAAAGCGCTCCAAAACGCTTTCGACGCCAAAATCAGGTGAGGTGGAAGTCCAGGTCGCCCCTAAACTGGTGGTTGCTAGCATAGCTATCACCGTTTGAGGTAAGTGAGGTAAATAACCAGCGACGACATCACCTTGCTTAATTCCACATTCTTTCAACCATTGCTGCACACTCGAAACTTCTTCGCACAATTGTTTCCAGGTGTAGGTCTGTTTTTCTTCACGTTCATTTTCAAACCAAATCGCGAGATCATCGGGTTGGTGACACGCGTAGGTTAGCAAATTTTCGGCGTAGTTAATTTGCGCGTTTGGGAACCATTTTATATCCCTATTTTCAACAGGTTGCTGCCAGCGACTTTCTGCTCGCTCTTTTATGGTCTCTCCCTGAGTGCCAATGACGTCGCAGAATAGCCAAACTTCCTGCCAAAATTTTTCTACATGATCGAGTGACCATTGATGCAGATCAGCGAAGCTTTCAAGGGTATTTCCTTGTCGATTAATGTGTTCAATAAACTGTGTAATGTTGGCTTCTTCGATACGACTTTCGCTCGGTTGCCATACTTTGCTGCTCTCGCGCATAGGTCCCTCTATAACAAAGTGATAACAGGTTTTAGTTTGAGAGGAATACACGATAAAGTCAAACAAGCCAGATATTATATCGTGTCATAAAAATCATGCAGTTACGATGAGTTGTAAACAATATGTTACATCGGGATGATGCTGAGAAAATCGCGCAGGGATTGGAAGCTCTTAAGACTACAGATAGGCTTAATGTAAAGGATTTGTTAATGGAGATGAGCCATGACCCAGTATCGTTCTAAACCCGTAAACCAGGAAGGCAGGGTTGAATGGAGCCGTGAAGAAGACGCCATTTGGCGAGATTTGGTAACACGACAAATGGGTGTGATCCAAAACAGAGCTTGTGAGGCTTATTTACACGGTTTGACGCTGCTTGATTTACCTCAAGACCGCGTTCCTCAGTTACCAGAAATTAATCGTGTCTTGATGGAGACAACAGGTTGGCAAGTGGAGCCCGTTCCCGCGCTTATTGATTTCGACCGATTTTTTAATCTACTCGGTAATAAGCGCTTTCCAGTCGCCACATTCTTGCGTACAAGAGATGAGTTCGATTACTTACAGGAGCCAGATTTCTTCCACGAAATATTTGGTCATTGCGCGATGTTAACCAACCCAGACTTTGCTGCATTTACCGAGCATTATGGTCAACTAGGGCAAGCCGCTACACCAAAACAAAGAGCCTATCTCGCTCGTCTCTACTGGTTTACTGTAGAGTTTGGTTTGGTGAAAGAAGGGGACAAAACCAAAATTTACGGTGGTGGTATTCTTTCATCTCCTGGCGAAACCCTCTACGCATTAGAGAGTGATGCAGCAATTCGCGACCCATTTGAATTACAAACTGTGCTGAGAACGCCTTATCGTATCGACATCATGCAACCGAAGTACTACGTGATTGATGACTTTTCTCAGCTTTTTAAAATCAGTCAGTTAAATTTATTGAAACAAGCCGATCTAGCGATTGAAGCTGGACTGCTTCCTCCACTTTTTGAACCAAAGGAACCTGCTCATGTTGAATGAACAAAAATGCGAAGCTTGTAGTATCGATGCCATTGCACTAAGCAAAGAAGAACAACAATCTCTGCTGCTGCAATTGTCTGATTGGCAGATCATTGAAAGAGAAGACATACCTCAACTAGAAAAGGTGTATAAATTTAAGAACTTCAAACAAGCATGGGCTTTCAGTAACAAAATCGCGGAACTGGCAGAAGATGAGTTCCACCATCCTTCTATTTTGTTGGAGTGGGGTAAGGTTACCGTAACGTGGTGGAGTCACTCTATCAAAGGTCTGCATAAAAACGATTTTATCTGCGCATCAAAGTGTGACGCGCTAGCATCGGCAGAGTAGGACATTACCTCATACAAAAAACGCCCGGCTTACGTCGGGCGTTTTGGTTCTAAATGACTTTTACATTACTTTATAGATTGATTCGGAAGACGGATGTCGTGCCCGATACCTCATTGCCAACGGCGATAAAATGACCACCATTACGGGTAAAGTAATTAATGGACTCTGGACCTAAATCGCCTGCTTTTGGATTGTATGTGTCGTTCATGCATTCGCCATCTTCGACTTCTGTACATACTGGCTGATTGTAATCACGGCGGTTTACGTAATGCATAAACTGCGCTTGTTTCGGGTCTGTGATGTCATAAATCATGATACCGCCTTGACGCTCCAAGCCGATAAACGCGTAATGACGACCGTTAATTTGTGCTACTTCAATCGCCTCTGGCTCAATACCTTTATCATCACTTCGGTCATCGCCACTATTATTGTTATCGTTGGTGCTGTTGAAGTTTTTACCTTCATTCAGCAGCGCGATGGTCGCGAAATCGTCACCACTATCGAAGACCAACTTGCCGTTTTCATCCCAAATCGAGAATGAACGCGCGCCAAATGCTTGAACATTCTCTTGTGCAGAAAGCGTTTGTTCCGGCTTAATCACTTTTAAACGCGCGAGTTGTTTGTTGTCTTTTAGTGCCTCTGCCAATGGGTGTTCTGCTGCCACTTTCAGCTTCTTACCGCGCACTTCATCAATATGGCTTAAACAGGTTTCTTGCTCAGATGTATATTCATCTGTACCGAGGTAATCGTCTTCATCCCACATAAAGCCAGCTTTGTCGCACAGTTCTTGAGTGGTTTTGAATCCGTACTCACGCCCGTCGCCTTCATTTGCCGATGCGATGTAAGTACTCCCATTCACTGAGTAGCTGTCGATGGTGTCAGGCATAAATAAGCCAACCAGTTGTGGGTAGCTTTTCAAGTTCCCAATGATTTTGTCTTTGTTGGATGCATCGAGTTTAGCGCCCGACCAAGACTTCTCACCCAAGCCAACAATTCGCTCTACTGATTTGCTCTCTGGATTGACGATTGCCATGGCGTTATTTTCTTGTAGCGCGACATAGATTTTGCCGTTATCTGCAAAAGTGAGGTATTCCGGCTCTAGATCTTGTGCGATGGTGGCGTTTGCCCCCGAAATACGCACATTCTTTGGAAGCTCTGCTTTTCGTGAATCATCAAATTCGTTAAAGCCAATTTGTGACACTTCTGCTTGACTAACACCAAGGCTCAGATCGATCAAAGTGATACTACCTTCAGGGTCAATGCTGTAATCGCTGTTTGGTTCTCCTTCATTAGCGGTTGCGATGTATCGGCCATCTTTTGAGAAGCCAACCATGTCTGGCAATGCGCCTGTTGGGAAAGTCGTGACTAATGACAAATCGCCGGAGCGGTACAAGCCAACAATACCATTCGCTTGTTTATTACTGTTTTCAATCGCAACTGCTACCAAACCATTGAATACAGCGACACTGTTTGCTGCGCCAATTTCAATGCCCGCTGCTTCGCCAGCGCTGTTGAGATCAATGAATGCGCTTTGCGTTGGTACGCCGTTGTCATCCATAGAAAGTACATCGACACGTTTTGCTTGAGCATTAACCACATAGAGTTTATCCGTACAAGCGTCATAACTGACGATTTCAGCTGCCGATGTGTCGAATGGAGCATCAGCAACGGATGTTCCGATAAACGTTAAACCTTGAATTGACGTTTCCCCAGTAACGGGTGCAGTGGTAGGTTTGCATTGTGTAGCGAATGAAGCCACGGTATCTTCGGGTTGTGATGAACACGCGATGGCAAGTGATGACAATGCGAGTACACCGATTGCCTTTAAAGGGGTGATCATGATATCTCCTTATCAATCCGATAGGTTGTCAATCAGCATGGGTTTTATGCTGCTGTCCATTTCCGCAATTGGAATGATAGAGCGCTGAATGACGTTTGATTTGGTAAGGCTCTGAATATATGTATGATTGATGACTCTTATATTGGCTTTTTATGAAACTAATGTGTCATCAATATGATGAAGTAGGGATAGAGGAATAATGGAATTAAAATCGTTTTTAGATTTATTGGCAGCGTCACCAGAGCAGGTCGAATTTGAAGCAACGATGGCGGTGATCGAAGATAACTATACGTTTGAGCCAACCGCTTTTGTAAATGGTGAGACACAAAACAATGCAGGCGAGAACAACGGTTCGTGTAAGATCTTCGCTTTCGGTTTGCTAAACAACCTAGACAAAGAAGCGACGCTAGCCTGCTTTGGCCGTTTTTATCGTGAAGATGTATTGCAGCATCCAGAGAACAGCGATCACCAGAATATTCGTAATTTTATGGTGACAGGGTGGGAAGGCATTAAGTTTGAAGCGTCCGCTTTAACCGCTAAATAAACACCAGTCAGAAAACGATGATCAGTAAGCCAGTCGTATTACGCGACTGGCTTTTTTTCTAGACATTTTCGGCACAAACACAGCTGGTTGGCGCTTGGCTTGGGTAAATCACGGGTTTCAATAGTAAAGCACCAGCATGTCTCTTTGCCTGCGGCGATATCACAATGGGCTTGAGTCCCGCACTCAGGACAACTGTGCGTTGAATCTTCTCCTGCGATTTGTTCGATAATCGCATCTCGTTGGAGATCGGTTTTGTCTTTCCATTGGATGATTTCATCCATCGTTCGGTGACAACCAGAGCATATTCCGGCGTTATTTTTACATGCAGCTCGACAAGGTGACTTCATTGCTTTCTCGTTCTCATTTTTTATGCCGCGTACTCTAGCATAAAGCGAGTCAAGGCCGCCAAAAATAAACGTGACTGCGATTTGCTGGTGAGGAGGGAGAACCAGTGTTACCCTTGGACGAGTTACCTTAACTCTCTGTCACTTATGTTAGAAAAAGAAAACCTCATTAAACTCGCTAGAATGCAAATGCCATTTGGGAAATATGCAGGGCGAGTGTTAATCGACCTGCCTGAAGAATACTTACTGTGGTTTGATAAAAAGGGCTGGCCAAGCGGCGAGCTAGGGGATTTGCTCAAGCTATGTTTAGCGCTCAAAATTGAAGGCTTAGATAGTGTCGTGAAGCCTTTGAAGCGTATGTAACTAGCCACAGAAACTCCCACTCTTAATGAAAAGACTTATTATGAATTTTGATATCGATGCACTGAAACATCACCAATTGGTCGAAGATGGTAAACTAGAGGGATGTTACATTCATCAGCCAGCTCAAGGTAGCCAACACAATGACAAAGCTGTTTTGGCAGAGCACCAAGCGTTGGAAAAGTTGGGATATAAGGTAATACAGCTTAAAGCTAAAGGCGGGACAACAACGTTTGCCGAGGCGATGCAAAAGCTTGCGAAGGAAACTGGTCACCTGCCTAAGGAGTAAGTGAGTGTAACCTGCCACAGCCTTACAAGTTCTCCCACCAGACTATTTTTTCATTCAAAAGAGCCAGACCGTTAGGCTGACTCTTTTTGGCCCCAAAACAATTCATAGTAAAAGATATAAGCCAGTTTCGTTCTAGTACTTTTCCCTACAAAAAGTTATCTGAAGAATTACAGTATAAAGACATCACTAGAAACGAATTTACTCAATTTAAGGTAACGTCTGTAGAATCGAGATTTCGAATGTAATTCACACTTTATATATGAAAATTTTTAATTTTATTACGTTCAAGCCTTATAATAGGAAGCGAGCTCAAGTCAATTAAAAGTTACATCCCGAAAAATAAGTCTTTGCTCGAGATGTACTAGTCAGGCTTGTATATCTAAGGCGAACTATGCCTTATTGATTATCTTTCTTGTCGACATTAGAAATAACTTGTGAAACTCTAATTTATCACTGTATCCAATTCGTTTTTCGCCCAGCCTCTATCTAACCTAGCCTTACTCCTCTTAGTGTCACTTCAACCAGATCAATTATTGCCAAGATGGCACTGCTATCAACGTTATCGCGTAGCTTGCACACGTATTCATTAACCCAAGGTGTTAAGTGTTTTTCTTGAAAGTCACTCAGATAATCCAGCTGACCTGACAATGCAATGTTCGCCATTACCATAAAAATCAATCCAATGTGATCGACCGGCTCTTTCTCCGAGAGCGCGAACTCTATCCCGAGAGCTCCTAATTCTGATTGGAGCCTCATCGTAGACTCTCCATATAAAACTTCCTCTGGATCGGTATATACCGATCCCCACGGAGGAACAGCCAAATTATATTCAATGCCAAAATGACGTTTCCAGGCATCTAGTGGTAACCGAGCTAAGTCAGATAAAGCAGAAAGGTCATACTTCTCTGGGATATTTACCGCCCAAGATGATGTCCAGTCAGATTCAAAATATCGGGCGACTGCTTGAAAGTTTTCAGTGTCTGGAGCATAGCGAAAAAAGATAGCTAAAATATTTAAAGATTGGGCAATTTTCTGATGGTCTAACATTATTCCGCCATTTCTAGCTGAGGTTTACGAGAACAAATAAAACATAAATCATTTGAAGATGAAATCGAATAAAAAGCCTGTTGACATCGCTTGCACTGGCATGACTCTAAGTGTATTTCCTTTTCCGGCTCACTACCTCTTCCCTCATTAACAAAGACGGCATTATTTGCACACATCGACTCACACTGTCTACAGCCATGACACAAGTCCGAATCTATCGTCCACGTCGAACCATTTCGACTGAGCGCACCAGTTGGGCATACATTAGAACAAGTCCAGCAAGTCACACACTTTTCTTGAACCACGTCAACAGTATAAAACGGTTGCGGACGTAAATACTTAATAGGAAGCCGCTCTCGACTGGATAAACTTACTCTTTTCGAAGGATCTATCTCGGCTTTTTTTACTTTTAAAAGCGGTTTTCTCTCAAAGGTTTTTAAGAGTGATATTGCTAGGCATTGTGGCACAGTGAGTTGTAAGCAAAATATCCCCTTTAGTTTTGGCTTATACGCCATCCATCCGTAGAGCTCTTCATTCGTCATCGACGGTTCGACAAAAAGATAGTCATCGATAATAAACCTTAAGGGTAATCCGAGCCCTTGAATTGCTGACACAGGACAAGTAAAAATACACTCTCCGCAGTGAGTGCATTTTTTTTCATCAATAGTTTTTGACGCAAGGTCGATAGCATCATGTGGACAATGTTGTTGGCAACGCTCACAACCAGTAATACATGAAACAGAAATTTCCGGTTTATCGTGCTCTTTGAGCTCAAGAGCATTGAATACATGACCAATCATAACGTAATGCTACCGACCATTTGTGGTTAAAAACTATAAAAGCCGATACGTAAAATAAACTCGGCAATGACGATACCTGCACTCAGCCCGACAGCCATCGGTACAGAAGCCTTTTTTGCCTTAGCCATAACCATTAATCCTGATACTGACAGTGCGTAAAGTCCCCAAGCAACATAGGTCTGCGGGATGAATTCACGAAAAGATACTTCCGACCGAATTGGGAACAGGATGCCCAATGATTCAACTTCTGCATCTAAGCCAGAGAGCATATCAAATTGAGCGATAATACGAACGATCATACCAAGTGCTAAAAGGGCTATCGGCCAAATCAATACTTCTTTTTTCTTGCTCAGGTTTATAGATATTGCAGATAAACAAAACCCAACCAGCGCGACACCAAAAAAGCCCGCATAGGTAGCCCAAGATTGCCAAATAGCGACGGAAGCAGCTGTATAGATACGGCTCATGGCATACACATCTGCAATACCAAACGCGACCCCAGCCAAGACTAGTGGCATCACTAGCGTATTCTTAAAGACGTAGATTAAAAATGATAATCCAAGACAGCCAAGAAACGCAGAAGTCAAAAGGATCTCTCTACTAAGCCATGATGTCATGAAGTGCGTAATGGCAAACGGTGCATTCCAAACGTAACCCAAATGCGTCAGAGAAAGCGTTAAGCCAATACATGCGACAGCACAGATAGCAAATAAAAAGCTTTTACTTTGATTAACGGTGAATTGCTCACGCCCAACGGCAAAGGCTAGGCTCATACCAACCGATATCTGCACCAATAGAGTAAAAACAACAATAGAAATCTCATGCATATTATTGATCCTTCAAGGCTCCGTTATTTGGCTTTATAACCAAGTTAGGGTGCGTGCGCTCAGATGATGGCATGCCTTTTACTTCCGATAGTGAACCGTACTTTTCACGCAATTCACGAATAGGCCCGAACTTAATCGCGTTTAATGGACAGGTATCAACACAGATAGGTCTTTTGCCTTCGACCAAACGGTCAACACACATATCACACTTACTCATTTGACCTTGCTCATGGTTCATTTGGGGTGCACCATAAGGGCACGACCAAGAACAATACCCACAACCAACACAACGATCGGTGTTTACCCTGACGATGCCATCGTTAGGGCGTTTATGCATCGCTTGAGTCGGACAGTTCTTGACACAAACAGGCTCTTTGCAGTGATTGCAAGATATCGATAATGTATAAGCGTAAACGGTATTAATTAACGCTCCGTTCTTACCTTCTTCAAACCCACCGCCCGAGACCTCATATACACGTCGAAAACGGCGACCTACTTCTAAATTGTTTTTATCTTTGCATGCAACCTGGCAAGCTTTACATCCCGAGCACATAGAAGAGTCGATGAAAAAACCAAGTTGTTCATCACTCACTGGCGGGTATTCTACGAATGGTTGTTTGCTCATGCTTTTACTACCTCAACAAGCATTGTTTGATGCGAATTACCTTTGGCCAACGGAGTAATCCTTTCTGAAGATAAAGTGTTAGGACAACCGCCAACATCAATGCCTTTGTCATTCAGTTTTCGCCATGCACCGTTCGCCATAGCGACAACAGACGGAACAATCCTAGGTGTCACTTTCACCGGGATTTCAACCGTTCCTCGGCTGTTAAACACTTTGATTGTGTCACCATGCTTAATTCCGCGCTTATCGGCATCAATCGGGTTCATCCACAACTCCTGCTGCATGACTTCTTGTAACCAAGGATTCTTAAATTGCGTGGAGTTTGCGCGGTTCTTCGGCTTCCAAGTGATCAGCTGTAAAGGGAACTCTTTGGTAAGCTCATCGGCGAAACTTTCTGGCGATGGTACATAGTGAGACAAGGCCGGTATTTCAGGGTGATTCATGTCGTACAAACGTTTCGAAAAAATCTCTATCTTTCCTGAAGGTGTATCAAACGGGAACTTTTCAACATCCTTTATGTTGTCCTCAAATGCCACATAGGTTGAATCTTTGAAAGCAAAGCGTCTTGTTTTCTGAAACTCTTCGAACGTCGGTAGATTGTCGTTAGCATGCAATTTGCGAGTTTCTTCCCACACCCACTCAATCCACTCTTTCTCTGTTCTTCCTTCAGAAAATTCATCATACACACCAAGTTTTTTAGCAACGTCACATAACCAGTCATAATCCGAGCGGCGCTCAAAGTCTGGTTCGACTAGCTTTTCAGAAAGCACTAAGTAGCTACCCGTCCCCCATGTTTCACCAATATTCCAGCGCTCTGTAAACGCGGTCTCCGGCAAAACCAAATCTGCATATTGAGCGCTAGGCGACATATACAAATCACTCACCACAATCAACTCTACTTTACTTTCATCTTCAAGGACTTTGGCCGCTCGATTGACGTTAGGGTTTTGGTTAGTTAAGTAGTTGCCAGCAAGAGAAAAAATCATTTTGATTGGCGCTTTAAGCTCATCGGCACCTTTAAGGCCAACTTCTGGAGTCACATGCTCCGGAGCATCAACAGCATCAACCCAATTCATGATTGAAATGGATTCTTTTACAGGATTTTCTTTCTGATCGACATATACAGCAAACTTACGACCACCGGCAAAACCCGCACCACCGGCCCAACCGCCGGAAACGCCGACATTCCCTGTGATAGTAGCAAGAAGAGTTGAGCCGCGAGCAGAACGCTCGCCACAAATGTGTCGTTGTGGTGCCCAACCTTGAATTAGAGCGGCTGGTTTAGTCGTAGCATACTCAATAGCAAAGTCGCGAATGGTCTGCGCAGGCACTTTCGTAATACTCTCTGCCCATTCTGGCGTCTTTTTGATACCATCTTTCACACCCGTTAAGTATGAAACCAATGACTCGCCAGATGGAACGCCTTCAGGCATCGAATCTTCGTCAAAACCGATCGTATTCTTGGCAACAAAGTCCGCATCGTACAACTTCTCCGTGTAGATGACATACATCATGGCATCCATCAGAGCATTATCACTGGTAGGTAGGAGTGGGATCCACTGGTCGGCGTATGAAGCAACCGTGTCTGAATAACGAGGGTCAACCACAATGAACTTCGTTCCATTGCGCTTCATTTTCTGATAGTAATGGTTTGAATGACCAAAAATAGTTTCCGTAGGGTTGTGCCCCCACAGGATCACCAATTTTGAGTCTAATAACGTATCCATAGAGTTACCAGACAACGCAGTCCCATACGTATATGGTGTCGCAGCAAGCGTGTTACCCATAGAAACGGAATGGTAATAGCTTAAGTAACCGCCAGTCTGATTGAAAAGACGTTTAAGCATTTTATCGCCACTAAACGCACCGCCCGTCACCGCTGTGTTATTGGTAACAAATCGACATTCCGGACCATATTGCTTAGTCAAACGGGCCACTTCTTTAGCGATGATAGAAGTCGCTTCTTCCCAGCTGATGCGTTCAAACTTACCTTCGCCACGCTTTCCAACGCGTTTCATCGGATACTTTAAGCGCTCAGGGTTGTTTACAAAACGGCGATAACCACGCCCACGCACACAGCCGCGCATCATTGGCATGAACTCATCGATATCGTCATCAGGGCGAGTTGTGATTTGTGTCAGGGCACCATTTTTTATATGAGCACGGATATCACATTTACCACCGCAGTCGAAGGTACTACAAGTTTGAACGACACGTTCGTCATCCTGAACGATGTTGCGAACCTGAAAATTTCCCGAATTAGCAAATACTTGATTACTAATAAAAGGAACCGCAGCCATTGCGAGTCCGCTCGTCTTCATAAAGCTCCGGCGAGACTCTGAAAATTTTTCGTTTTCTTTCATAATCAACACTTATTTGAAATAAGTGGTCATATTAACTCGATACGAAAGGTTGAAATTTAGCTCAAATCAATAACCACAAAGTATTGATGGTTTTTTGACATGGTGATGACAATTGTCTCAATAGAAAATCATGGTGACCATCTTAGTTTTGTGAGAACGATGACGTCAAAAGAATCAATACCAGCAAGTTTTAAGCTGTTAAATGAATGTTCCGTATTTGAAGTTATCCGTGCTTTACTAATTTAGGGAAACCACTGAACCATTTCTGTCCACCGACGTTTCAGAGCTTCCTAAACCCTACTAAATTTGACTGCCAAATTTCATGTTGACCAAAACACTGAGGGGAGGTCATCATGAGAAAGTTATCTTCTGGAAAATGCAGTGGCATCAAAAGACCATTTAAGCTTGAAGAGATCTGGCGGATCAGTACTAGGCTGGAGATTGAAAACGATCTGATGCAGCTCGCACTACTGAACCTAGCTATAGATAGCAAGTTAAGGGCGAGTGATTTACTAAAGCTACACGTTTACAATGTTTCTTCGCAAGGCGTTATCTATGAAAGGGTTCAGTGCATCCAGCAAAAAACGGGCACCGATGTTCACTATGAGATTACTCCGAGAACACAGCAAAGTATTAGCCGATGGATTTTTGCAGCATCCCTAGAGGCAAGCAGTTTTCTATTCCCGAGCAGCCGACGCTCCGGGCAACCTATCAGCTACTCATTCTATCGTTCAATCATCAGGAACTGGGCTGTAAAACTGGGATTGAATGCTGACTACTACGGAACTCATTCCATGCGCCGTACCAAAGGCACCTTAATCTATGCCAGAACAAAAAACATCAGGGCCGTACAGATCTTACTTGGATATTCGAAGCTAGATAACACAATTCGATACCTTGGTGTTGAGCTAGAACACGCTCTGAGGCTATCTGAGAAAACAGATTGCTGACAGATAGGAGCCGCCACATGCTTTTCGTCTGAAAAGCATGTGCCCCAAAGTGCGTTACAATTCAAAATCCGAATTTAGATAATTGGCAATTTTATACACACAAAACCCTGCTCTTTGCCATTCAGGCAGAGTGCCCCAAAACTGGTAACAATGATATGAATGTTATCGTCGCTAGGCTGATGTTGAACACGCGCTGTCTTAATACGGTATTGAGATAAATACGAATTTTTTTACCAACCCAGACCCAAGTAATATTTGCAAACAGTCCGAATGTCGTAAACACGAAAGTAATCAATGTAACAGAGAACCAATAGTTAGAAGGGAGACTATAACTTGTGACCAAAGCAAGTGATGCCATCCAAGCCTTCATATTACCCAGTTGAAACAACGTAGCCTGAGTTATGTTGATTGGTTTGCTTTTAGTGGGTTTGCCTGCGAAAGGGTTGGTACATAGCAGCTTAATCATCAGCCAGAACATGTAAACCAGACCGATGTATTTTATAGCGAGATACCAACTTGGATGAGTCTGTAGGGCAATACCGACACCACATGCACAAAGCAGAATTAACCCTATTACGCCAATACGGATACCAATTAGGTGTCGCCATGATTTCCTTATACCAAATTGTGCCCCTGAGTTGGCGAGCAATAAGTTATTTGGGCCGGGTGTTATGGCGGTAACAAACGCAAATAAACTCATCGCTGGAGTTAGGTCCCATAATGTTGTCATTTCTTTTCTTCTCAAATTAGTGCTAGAACACTTGCAGGAGGCGGGGCAAGAAATGATTAAACACTTGCAAGTGATCATGCCTGATTCAGTGATAGAGCAATCGTTGGTGTTTGCTTCAAAATCCATTGAGGTTTGATGTGATAAATACTTTGTTAACGGGTGCCGTTGTTTCTGGAAGTTTGATTGTCGCAATCGGTAGCCAAAATGCGTTTCTATTAAAGTGCGGATTAAAAAAGCAATACGCACTGTCCGTTGCCACTATCTGCTTTCTTGGAGACATTCTACTGATCAGTACTGGTGTACTTGGTATAGGGACACTGCTCTATAAAGCACCATTATGGAAAGACCTTTTGACTCTTGGCGGCGTAGTATTTCTTTTCTGGTATGGCTACCAATCTGCAAAATCAGCATGGAATGGTTCAGTCACCTAGAGTTGGAAAATTCGGACATTGCCCAGAGTTGGTTAAACGTCGTTTTAATGGCTATGGCCATCACTTTTTTAAATCCACATGTCTATCTGGATACGGTGGTGATACTCGGGGGCGTGACTGCTCAAATGGAACCTGATGAAAAACTATTGTTTGTTATAGGGGCACTGATTGCATCAGGGATCTGGTTTTATGGATTAGTGTATTTGGCTAACAAGTTGATCCCACTTTTTAGTAAGCCAAGAACATGGAGAATTTTAGATTCTGCGATTTCATGCATCATGTTTGGTATTGCATTGAAGCTCGCAAAACCTCTGTTAAGCCAATACATATAGAACGTCTCGATAAAGCTGCATTTCCAATAACTAAACTGCTCCTGCCAGATTGGACACAGATTTTCCATACCAGAAGTTATTCGCATTTTGCTAATTTAAGTAAATGCTCTAAATCATTTCTGTCCAAGAGAGTGCCGGCGCAGTTCAAAGTAGGCACTTGCTTTGGGTTACTCGACTCCAAGTAACTTTATTGCTATGTTTCGCAAAATATATGGAGAATCTCCTGCGCGTTATTTTTCTAGATGCCGTGCAGAATAATGTGTTGACCGGCTGAGGGAAAAATGAAAACCAAAATAATAATGTCTTTTCTACTCGCTACATTGTGTGTCAGTGCCAGCGCCAGTACGAATGAGCCGAAATACCATTCTGCGCTAACAATCAAAACGGGATTCAGTGAAGACAGAGATAAGCCAGTAGAAGTCTATTATTGGTATCCCACAACGAACGAAAAAAACAATTTCACGTTTGGTAGGGGGAACATTTTTAAATCAGTCGAAACGCAGTTAGATGCCCCTTTAGCAAGTGGAAAATTTCCCGTTGTGCTTTTGTCGCAGGGCGGAACACGGTCAGCGTTTTCCCACAGTGGTTGGATAGCCTCGAGCCTGGCGCAACATGGTTATGTCGTTGTGGTACCAAAGCCTCCTGCACCGAACGAAATCAATGCAGAAATGGCTGTTGATGAAATCACATTCAGAACCAGTGATTTGATGCTTGGGCTGAACGAATTAAGTTCAGTCGGGATACTGTCCGGAGGCGTAGATACTGATGCAGTGCAGGGGGTCGGCTTTTTTCTGGGCGGCACATCTATGCTGATGCTCTCCGGAGCGAAAATAAGCCCGGAGAAATATCGAACATCGTGTCACAACGCCACCAATGTAGACTGTCATTGGTTACGTGAAAATAACGTTGATATTACCAGCATCCCGGATCAAAAATTCCCCCGATTTCAGTCTGAAAACAAACTGAAATCGGTCGTCGTTATCAACCCTGAGCTAACGAAAACTTTTGTCCCTGAAACTCTGGCCTTGATGAACAATGCTATCACCGTGGTGACGCTTTCTGATCGGCTACATCCCGCACTGACACCAGCCGAATCACTTGTTGCTCTTCCCAATGTGACATTTCAAGAGATTCCTAGTGCGAGTCAGTTTAGTGCGTTCGCAGAATGTACTGAGCGTGGCATTAAAATTCTCGCATCAGAAGGGGAGGAAGCACTTTGCCAGGAGCGTGACGAGGTTTCCAGAAAGGACAATCATCAGCACATTTTGGATGTAATTCTGGCCAGGTTAACAAAGTCATAAGAGTGCAACAATGAGGAGCTTTCTTACACATTGTGTGCTTGGACCAGCAAAGCGAGAAGTAAGTTTTTGCAGGCTTATCCTTTCACCATAGTGCAAGGCCTACTAGTGACCGTGTTATTTGCTCTAACTAAGTACTTGTACCAACATTTTGAAACTTAGAAGAACACACAAAATACCAACGATTTTCTTAAGAACTTTATTTGGGAAATACTCTGCACAACGCACGCCGAGGCTAGTAGTTAAGTAGCTACTAATGGAGAAGCTGAGCATTGCAGGAAGGTATATGTATCCTAATACTAAGTTGTTCCAATCTGTGTTTCCCCATCCGTTTAACATGTAGCCGAGGCTTCCTGACAGCGCGATAGGGAAACCTATCGCAGCAGAGGTACCAATAGCACGTTTTACCTCAAAATTTTGCTGGACAAGATAGGGGATGATCAACCCCGCACCGCTTATAGAGACAAGTGCTGATACAGAGCCAATCACCGAGCCTACAGTGATATTACCGATAGCCCCATTTGGGTTCGGATTGTACTCATTTTCAGTGTTGAGAAACATCTTATAAGCAACATACAACATGAATACGCTAAAAAAGCCAGCCAGATAGACGCCTTGTAGATACGATGCTACGAATGTGGCGCAAAATGTTCCGACTAGAACTCCGCTCAACATTTTTACTACCATTGTCGAGTCTACATTCTCTTTTTTGTAGTGAGCGCGCATGCTGCCCAATGTTGTAATAATCATAGAAGCCATTGATGTCCCTAACGCAAGATGGACCACTTCTGTATCAGCTATTCCCTGTAGTGAAAATAGAAACGCAAAAATAGGGACGGCCATTCCACCACCACCCACACCAACGAGTCCAGCGAGAAAGCCAATGCCCAAGCCTGCTGTAATGTAATAGATAATAAAGATAGGTTCGTTCATGATGGTTCTGCCTTCGATAAAATGGTCGTTGCTAAAATGTTACTCGAACGCTAACTTGCTATGGTAACGTTAAGAGGACAGAAAATAATGAATAATGGCCAAAATGGAATTGAGTAAATAAAGTGACAAACTCTGATTACAGCGAATGGAAAAATGGCGCCGCACTTATCGCTAAGGAGTGGCAACATGAAAGGAGCGACTTCAACCATTTGGATCAACGGCCACATAATTGGCACAGTCATCATCGAGGCCAGTTACTGTGTATAGATGAAGGGCTAATTCAGGTCAAAACCGATGAAGGAACGTGGATACTACCACCTCACCGAGCTGGTTGGATCCCCCCGGGTGCGATGCACAGTGTTTATTTTTGTGGTTCTCTGAAAGGTCGTTCATTACTGTTTACTCCAGAGAGTTGTGAGCGGTTTCCAATGAGACCTTGTGTTATCCAAATGAGCGATGTGTTGAAAGCCCTATCGGTTAGAGCATCGATATGGAGCAAAACAGACGATCTATCCATACAGTCTTTACGTATTCTCGCCGTAATATCCGATGAAATCGTCAATAGCCCTCATGAGTCACTCCACATCCCACTGCCCAGAGATCCGAGACTGCAAAAAGTTACTCAAGCAATTTTAATAGACCCAAACAGCAAGCATTCTGTAGAGCATTGGGCCAATATTGGGGCAGTCTCATCTCGGACGTTAAGACGATTGATTCGAAGTGAGTTAAACATGAGTTTTAGTGAATGGCGGCAACAAGTACTGCTAATACATTCATTAGAAATGATAGCTCGAGGGGAATCGGTGGGAGATATTGCACATGCTTTAGGTTATTCGACGCCCAGTAACTTTATTGCGATGTTTCGTCGGGTCTATGGCGATTCACCCACGCGTTACTTTTCGAGTCGTGGCATATAGTTGCCAAGAGCTTACCTAAATTAGGTTCGTTTTTATGTACTGAGGTTTACATTCATTTACTCACGCAACATAAGCAAATGCTTCTAGCTTCTTTCTGCCCGAATGAGCTGAAATCAATTTCGAAGTGGATAATAGATTCGTCTCGAACGCTACCATCTTGGTCGTAGAGTATTGGTTACCGAAACCATTAACTCATGTTAGTGAAAGGAAATTCCTGAACCCTATAGTGCTTCTTTCACCAATCTTCTGTTTGGGCCATTATCTCTAACATCCAGACGCGAAATAGCATAAGATACACGGCCTTTACTAGCACTGAGTCACTCATCGTAATGACAGATAAAACACAGCAAGCGACATTTGCCGATCTTGGCCTGATTCCAACCTTAGTCGAGCGACTAGAAGCGTTAGAATACAGCCAACCGACGCCCATTCAATCTCATACCATTCCTTATATCCTTGAAGGGAAAGACATTGTTGGCGGTGCCAATACGGGCTCTGGTAAAACCGCTGCTTTTTCGCTTCCAATTCTGCAAAAAATTGTTCAGCAAGACGAATCAAATAATCGCCGTGGTAACTTCGTTTCTCACCTGATTTTAGTTCCAACTCGTGAGCTGGCATCACAGGTGGCATACAACGTCAAATCTTACTCATACCATCTTAGAGATAAGATCAAAACGGTTGCCGTATTTGGTGGTGTATCGGTGAACCCACAAATGCTGGCGCTTCGTGGTGGCTGTGACATTATCGTGGCGACGCCGGGTCGATTACTTGATCTGGTATCCAGTAACGCGATTAAGTTGGACCAAGTAAAAACGCTCGTGCTCGATGAAGCTGACCGTATGTTGAGCCTCGGATTTACCGAAGAACTCAATAAGATTCTTGCGTTACTGCCAGAGAAGAAACAGACGCTGCTATTTTCTGCTACTTTCCCTGATAAAGTCACGACGCTGTCTCAGCACTTGCTCCGCGACCCTGTTGAAGTTCAGTTGCAGAGCGCAGAAGCCAGCACTTTGGTGCAACGCGTGTTTAGTGTAAATAAAGGTGAGAAAACGGCGGTACTTGCGCACTTAATCAAACAGCATCAGTGGCGACAGACTTTGATTTTTGTGAATGCTAAGAATGCCTGTAACCATTTAGCTCAAAAGCTGTCAAAACGCGGTATTACCGCTGAAGTTTTCCATGGTGATAAAGGGCAGGGCGCTCGTACTCGTGTCCTTGACGGTTTTAAGTCTGGCGAGATTCAAGTTCTTATTGCCACCGATATCGCAGCACGCGGCCTTGATATTGAAAAACTTCCAGTGGTGATTAACTTCGATCTTCCGCGTAGCCCTGCTGATTATATGCATCGAATCGGTCGTAGTGGTCGTGCTGGTGAAGTAGGTTTAGGGTTATCTCTTATCGATTACGACGACTACCACCATTTCAAAGTGATAGAAAAGAAAAATAAGTTCCAACTTGAACGCGAGCAGGTAGTCGGTTTTGAAGTGGAAGACGATCAGAGTGAAGCCTACTTTTTACCAATGAAGCCGCGAGCAAAGCCGGCAGGTACGGGTAAAAAGAAGAAAAAGCGTAATCAATAGAAAACGTAAACTACATGTGAGTTTACTTACGGGAGTTGTTGGAGAAAGGGAATACTCACTAGCTTGAGTCTTCGCTTCTAGCCATTCCTTTAAAGAACAATAGAGCCCTGCTGGAGCTACCAGTAGGGCTCTATTGCTTTTCAAGATAGTGTTATTGGCGACGAGCAGGGCGTCCGCGAGGTGAACGCTTTTTAAATGCAGACGCTGCTTTAGCTTGTGACTTAAGAATAGAGTCAACGGTTAGTGGCATAGGTTCTTTAGGTTCAAGGCCATGAGGGAACGTACGAGCTCTTGGCGGTAAGTTGTATTCTTCTTCGCTCGCGCGTGGCATGCGCTTAAAGCGATAAAGGTAAAAGTTTTCTAATTTTTCTCTCGCCCATTCGGTTTTCTTTAAATACTTCACGCTACTTGCAATCGAAGGCTTAGTGTTAAAGCAATTAAAACGCATTGCTGTATCTAGAATGTCCCAGCCGTAAAAATCTACTAACTCTTGCAACATAGTCTCTAGCTTTAACCCGTGCAGTGGATTGTTCTGTTGCAGCTCGATTCTCTCTTCGTCAGTCATCATTTTTAAGGGCCTTACTCATTAAAGGGCGGAGTTTAACAAAGTATACAATGTAGAGATATCTATAGTTACTTTGCGATGGATGCGAGCACAGTGCTCTCTACCTTGAAAGTATAAATCGGAATTGGCCGCTCTACTTGGCTCTCTGCTCAAAAATGACTCTTAAAAGTTCAAGCGTCCCAGCTCGATGTTAAATTATTGTGCAATAAGTGAGATTTTTGTTGTTCTTTTACTAATGTCTAATATTCCTACCCATAGCAACACATGCTTAATAAGCTCAAAATCAAAATTGGTTCATGCCGCTTTCTTAGTATGGCCTAGAAGTTTGATGTGGGTGTTGTCTCGTATTGGTCGAAGGTCTGTCTGCCAAGCGAAACTCTAGTTGACGTAGTTCAACGTTGAAACATAAAAGGATGACTCAATGTCTGACAAAAGTAAGACTTTTTACAGGGATGTGCGCAAAAAACCGCATGAATTTGAAAGCCGAGAAGACTTTCTAAATCATGATTTAACCGTCATGAGTTTCCGTCGCTGGGGAATTCATTTGCCCTCACGTGATTACAGTATTGAAATCGAAGACTGGGTACCGGCATTAGCAGCAACCATTGGTAAAGTGGTTATGGTCACTGCCATGGTTTCCGCTTTTGCTGCTCAGTTTGGTTTATCTCCGGAATTCATTGCAGAAAACGTGCGTTACGAATTACTTATCGCTGGAGCCCTGTTCGTCATCCTGTTTTCTGCCATCCTAAACCCGAATGCAAACTTAGCGGGAACCCATGGCCCAATGATACCGCTGATTCCTATGATTGCAGCTGCAGGAGGGCACCCTCTCGCGCTAGGTTTGATGGTATGTGTTTTTGGGTTAATTCTCGCCTTAACCAAAGGTGGCTCTAAACTCATGACTCTCACTGGTATCGGGGTTCGAGGAGGGTTGTTGATCTACCTTGGTGCTGTTGGGTTGCTCGGGCAAATTAATAAGACGGAAGCGTGGGCTGCAAGTACGGACCAAGGTTACATTTCGTTTGTGGTCATAGGCCTAACCGTTATGGTTTACGCTTACTTAGCTAAGATCAATAAACGTTGGCTCGCTATCCCATTGTGCTCTGCACTCGCGGGTATTGTTGCTTATTTGATGGGCGCTGAGTTTGCTTTTACCACAGAGCCGGGCCTGCCTAATTTCAGTCCATTCTACTGGTGGGGTGAAGATACAGGCTGGCAGCTAGGCTGGCCAACCCTAGAGCACTTTATTGCCGTGACTCCATTTGCTCTACTGGCAGTCGCTATGTGGTCCCCTGATTATCTCGGCCATCGTGTGTTTCAAGAACTTAACTACCCGAAAGAAGCGAAAGGCGTACTAATGGATGTAGACGACACGATGGTCGGAGCATCTGTTCGTCAGGGGGTTGGCTCACTCTTAGGGGGCGGAAACCTAGCTTCTTCTTGGGGTACGTACATGATTCCAGCCGCAATTGCCAAGCGTCCTATTCCAGGTGGCGCTCTGTTGACGGGTTTCATGTGTATTGCGGCGGCGGTAATTGGCTACCCAATGGATCTAGCAATGTGGGAGCCTGTTCTGCGCGTTGCTTTGATTGTGGGTGTATTCTTACCACTTCTTGAAGCGGGTATGCAGATGATCCATAAACATAAAGATTCACTCAGTGCCGGTATCTGTATTTTTGCCTGTGCATTCGTTAATCCAGTCTTCGGTTGGGCAATCACGATGCTGCTGGATAATCTCGGGCTTATCGGCGACCATGAGCGTGCTAACGGACTATCGCGCAAAGATAAATATCTGATTCCTGGCACTGCGTTTATCGTTTGTGCAGGCTCCCTTGCTATTGTTGGTCAGCTTCCAGGCATTCCAGCTCTTATCGGTTAATCGAATTATGCTCTAAAGGTATAGTGAGAACAGTGAGTAAAGGGACTTGCTTCTTAAAATAGTAGACAAAAACAAAAAGCTACCTAGTACCAGGTAGCTTTTTGCATGTAGGGTTAGGCTACGGAGTTAGGCTATATGAGTGATTCAATGCCGTATTTTGCGCCGTAGTGTTCAACGACAAAATCAATGTCTTTGTCACCACGGCCTGATAAGTTGATCAAAATCGAGCCGGTTTCTCCTTGCTGCGCGAGTTTAATTGCGTAAGCGACAGCGTGTGAGGATTCAATAGCAGGGATTATTCCCTCTTCACGAGACAGCTCAAAGAAGGCATCAATCGCTTCGTCATCAGTGATTGAGCCGTAATTGACACGGCCAATGTCTTTTAAGTAACTATGCTGAGGCCCAACCGATGGGTAATCCAAGCCACTTGCTACAGAGTACACTTCTTGAGGTTCACCTTGCTCATCTTTAAGCATGTAAGACTTAAATCCGTGCATAATACCTGGCTCACCAAGTGTGAGTGTTGCAGCGTGCTCGCCAACCTTTTGCAAAGAACGGCCTGCAGGTTCAACACCGTGAATGGCGACTTGTTCATCCTCTAAGAAAGCAGTAAATAGCCCCATCGCGTTAGAACCACCTCCAACGCATGCGACGAGATTATTGGGTAACTTGCCGGTCATTTCTTTGAATTGAACTCGTGCTTCGTTACCGATAATTGATTGGAAATCTCTCACCATTTTAGGGAATGGGTGAGGGCCAACGACAGAGCCTATCGCATAAAGTTGTGTATCAGGATCTTTCAGATAAGCTTCGAATGCAGAATCTACCGCTTCTTTGAGGGTTTTGCGCCCATGAGTGGCAGGAATGACATTAGCACCAAGGATTCTCATGCGGACGACATTCGGATGTTCTTTGGCGATATCAACTTCACCCATGTAAATATCGCATTTCAAGCCAACCAATGCCGCGGCTGTAGCAAGCGCAACACCGTGTTGCCCTGCGCCAGTTTCAGCAATCAGTTTCTTCTTACCCATCTTTTTAGCGAGAATGGCTTCCCCTAAGCAGTGGTTAATTTTATGTGCGCCTGTATGGTTTAAGTCTTCGCGCTTTAGGTAGATGTCTGCTCCGTATTTTTTAGACAAGTTTTCCGCATGGAAGATTGGGCTAGGTCGTCCAACAAAGTGCTTATACAGGCGAGCGAGTTCCGCTTTAAATTCAGGATCTTTGCTGCATTCCTCATAAGCTGCGTTGATGTCATGCATGATTTGTTCAAGCTCAGGTGGAACAAAGCTACCACCGTATTCACCAAAGTATCCTTCTTCGTTGGGCATAGTGAGATCAAACGAGTTTTTCATTATTTACATCCTAGTTAACGAAAGTATTGATACTTTTATACCCAAAATTTAGAAGTGGTTGTGTGATCAGTTGCTTAAATCAGAGTTCGCGATCTAGTGCACTAGTTACAAAGTACAGCTTGTGTAGGGGATAATAGTTGGGATGTAGAATCAGGTGGTTTGAATAGGTGCAAAAAAGCCTCGAGAGATCCTAGGCTGTCATAAGAACCTCTCGAGGCAAACAGAGTGCTGGAAATACACTCTGCGATGGTGTCTGGAAACAAAAATTAGATTCGTTTCCTTTGTCAGATATTAGGGTTTTAGAATGAGTCGATGTCAGCGAAATGTCACAAGTTAATTGCGGTATTAAAAGCTTATTTTTTATTTTTGATTAATGGATTAGAAAGTAACCTAAAACAGGCTAACCTACCGCGTGTTCCGCGTCTTTTAAGTTGGACATGATCTTTCTTTGTTTCGAATCGGTGTCTTTAACCAACACGTGCACTTTGGTCCCTAAAGTAAACGTGGTGCTCTGGATGGAAATTTTTTGTTTGACTGCATCAAATTCGAACTCACCATTTTGGAAAGTTGATAAAGGAATGAGACCTTCGATTCGGTTTTCCTCTAACTCAACAAATGCTCCGAAGTGTGTGAATCCAGATGCTGTCCCTATGAAGTGTTGTCCGATAAATGGCTTCATGTAATGGCATTTCAGTGCAAACTCAACCTCTCAGCTAGGGATTATGTGCTCGTAGTTATTAGAATTTATTGATTGAGCAGATATATTTAATTTCATTTTTTCTCTTATATTCGCCAATCGCTTTTATTTTATAAACTTTATTTTTATGAGCAAAGCATGAGGCGAAGTGATTCAGATATGAATGAGATTAATTTAGTTCCAAACTGGAATAGCAAGGTAGGCTGTGTGATTATCTAAAGATGTATACCAAAGTGACTTTATTGAAAGTGATTAATGATGGTGTGGGAGAGGTAAGTGATTTGGGTATATAAACTTAGATAGAGAATAGTAAGGACAGTAATAAGTGGAAGGGGATTGTGGCACCAACAACATTGATGCCACACAAAGAATTACAGTGCAGTTACTTCAGCTGCTTGTAAACCTTTGTTACCTTGTTCAACAACGAACGATACTTTTTGGCCTTCAGTAAGAGTTTTGAAGCCTTCAGAAACAATAGAACGGAAGTGAACGAATACGTCATCACCGCCATTGTCTTGAGAAATAAAACCAAAACCTTTAGTTTCGTTGAACCATTTTACTGAACCAGTTAATTTATTAGACATAGATACCTCTATATTTGATTGTTTTAAATATTGAATTTTTAGCTAATATCAAGTGCTACTATATGATTTTAGAGATAACTATTTTGTCGCAGGAACGTAAACGAGGAATTCGATGTGGAACTGAGAGAAACTTTGATCTTTAATTACATTAATAGCTCTTTCCGTAAGAGCTGATGTGCAGTATACCGACAAAATTAATAAAGGCTAGCCTTTTCTTTTTTATTTTTTGAGTACACCAAGCGCATTGCTTTCAAAGCATACGCTTGGTGTATAAGACGGCGTGATGTTATAGGTGGCGTCGAGCGCTTAGTGTTTTCTGGTTGGGCCGTTACGAACGATGTCTTTACCATTGTCATATACGTGCTGCGAAACCCAGCGACCGAGGAGCAATTGGTGCTTTTCTCCTAATACGGCAACAAATGGACGGCCATCGGTATTAGAGGTGGCTAGCGCAACGCCAGTGACACCTTCAAGACCCAGAGCGCCGCTTTCTACTAAATGCAGAAATGCCTCTAACTCTTCAATCGTTTCGATTACATGGTTATCAATATTCATTGTATTCAATCTCTTCGAATTGCATTGCGGTCGCGTACTCTACCTAAGTTAAGCGTGGAAACCAAGCTTATACGTGCGTCATGTAATGAGAGAACCTTGCCCTGCCACTAATCATCAATAAGTTAGTCTCGATAGTCCGGAACTTGCCTAGATTCAATGAGGCAGAAAACACTCTCTGGTTAGACATGAGTCACATAATGTTGTCTGGTTTATCTCATCAATACTTTTGCTATTGGATGGGGTGAAGGGGAGTGCAATAATTTGTGAAACTCTTTTCCTAAAGGCTGTTATGAAGAAAGTCCTGATTACCGGTTTTGAACCTTTTGGTGGTGACGCCATTAACCCCGCCTTAGAAGCGGTCAAGCAATTAGAGGCTGCGGCCATAAAAGGCGGTGTGATAGTTACTTGCCCAGTCCCCGTAGTTCGATATGACTCGGTGAAAGTCGTTATTGAAGCAATAGAAGCGCACCAGCCAGACTGTGTAATTACTGTAGGGCAAGCGGCCGGGCGTAGCGCGATAACCCCAGAGCGTGTCGCAATTAATGTCGATGATTTTCGTATTCCAGATAACGCTGGTCATCAGCCGATTGATGAACCCGTGGTGGCCGATGGTCCTGATGCTTACTTCTCGACACTGCCGATAAAGCGTATTGTTCAAACGCTGCAAAAGCAGGGGATACCTAGCCAGATTTCCAACAGTGCCGGAACATTTGTATGTAACCACCTTTTTTATGGCATCCAACATTATCTAAAAGACAAACCTATTCGTCATGGGTTTGTTCATATCCCATTATTGCCAGAACAAGCAGTAGATGGCAGTCAGCCTTCCATGTCTCTGGAGATGATAGTCGAAGGGCTAAGGCTGGTGGCGCAAGTTTGTATTGCCAATGAAAACGACATATTGGTCAGCGGCGGGTCGATTTGCTAGTAAGTGCTTTACAGTCCACTAAGTGTCTGAAAGCTAGTAATAAGTTCATCGTTTGATGTTGTAATAAATGTTAGCTTTGTCAAATTTCACAAGTAGCGAAAGGAGTAGCATTGAATAGTCAGGTTGGATGTTGTTCAAACTGGCACTCCCCTAATACAGGAGGTATTAGGGGCTACCCTTACGAAAGGCGAGTTATCATGAAAAGCAACAAAAGTAAGTCTATCGCACTTATCTCTGTCGTTGTTTTCGCATTGGCTATCGCTGCGCTTAAATTCGAAAACACACTCGGAGTTCTTCCCATTGTAGTCGCTATTATCGCGTTTTTTGCCTGCGTCATTTACACCAGTATGTATCTTTCTGATATGAAGCGTTCAGAGTTGATAAGTCACTCTGATCATTCTCAAAAAATGTATACCTACGCATCACGCAATGAGCTTGATGAGCGCGATAAAAAGCGTTGAAGCGAGTCACATTCTCCGTATACTTTGCTGGAGCATTAATGCACTAACGTGTCGGAGATAAGCATGTCAAATCGAGTACCAACCAACATACTGACCGGATTTTTGGGTGTCGGTAAAACGACCACGATTTTAAATCTACTGAAGAACAAACCGGAAAACGAAAACTGGGCGGTTTTGGTCAATGAATTTGGTGAGATTGGCATCGACGGTGCATTGATGACCGACCAAGGTGCGCTGATTAAAGAAGTGCCGGGTGGCTGTATGTGTTGTACGGCGGGCGTGCCAATGTCGGTCGGTATTACCGCGTTACTGCGCCAAAAACCGGACCGTTTATTGATTGAGCCGACAGGCCTTGGTCATCCAAAACAGGTTATCGCGACGCTTACCTCACAGCAGTATGAACCTTACGTTGATCTAAAAGCGACGATCGCTCTGGTTGATCCGCGTAACTTAAGTGATGAAAAATATCTTTCTAACCAAAATTTCGTGGACCAGTTAGACAGCGCAGATGTGGTTATAGGCAGTAAGGTTGACCTTTGTACCAGTCACGACATTGATGTGTTTAATGACTGGGTGACGGACCAATCTCCCTCAAAAGTATTCAGTAAGCTTATTCATGATGGTGAGTTACCGATAGAAGTCTTGGATATCGAACGGGTTTACGGCAGCGCTTCTTCCCATATCGAGTCACATCATCATGACCATGCTCACCAAGAGCCTCAATTCCAGTTGGCGCCTGGTGAAGCCTTTGTGCGCAAAGAGAACAAAGGGCAGGGTTATTTTAGTTGTGGGTGGTTGTTTGGGGCAGAGTATAAGTTTGATTTTGAAAAGCTTTTCTCTATGCTTTCGGACTTGACCGCAGAGCGTGTTAAAGCGGTGGTCAATACGGATCAAGGTTGTTACGCGTTTAATGTTGCCAACCGAGTCGTGTCGGTGAATGAAATCAGCTTAGAAGGCTTTGAATCACGATTAGAAGTGATAGATTCTCAGCTGTTGCCATGGGATGAGCTTGAGCGAATTCTCCTTCAGTTATCTGGCATCAAACATTAGATCGCACAAAGGTTAAACGAAAACGGTGAACCATTAATGTATCTGTGCTCACCGTTTTTTCTTTTGTAGGATTTCAATGAGAAAAGTGAGATAAATCACTCAAATTCGGGTATAGTGCACGGCTAAATTTTTAAAGCTATTTTTAGTGGTTTGTTTAAGGAATACGCTCAATGTCATTTTCATCTCAAGGTTTTGCGCCAGAAGTGGTTAAAGCACTGGCAGAATGCGGTTATGAAAAGTTAACGCCAATTCAACAGAAGGCGATTCCAATGGCTCGCAAAGGCCATGATATTTTCGCTACAGCACAAACAGGTACTGGTAAAACGGCTGCGTTTTCTCTGCCTATGATTCAGCAGTTGCTAGACAGTAACCGTAGCGCTTCTCGTAAGACTGCTCGCGCACTTATCTTGGCTCCAACTCGTGAGCTTGCTGAACAAATTGCTGATAACATCAAAGCTTACACGAAGTACACGAACCTGTCGGTGGCTGCGATTTTCGGTGGCCGTAAAATGTCTTCTCAAGTAACGGCATTAGAAAACGGTGTAGATATCCTAGTGGCTACACCTGGTCGATTGGAAGAGCACATTGAACAAGGTAATGTCTCGGTCGCACACTTAGAGTTTTTAGTGTTTGATGAAGCAGACCGTATCTTGGACATGGGCTTTATTCACGCAGTACGTAAGATCATGCTAGATGTGGATACTGATCCGCAAATTATGATGTTTTCCGCAACGACTTCGAGCCAACTAAATCTGTTAGCAAAAGATATCCTGCGTAAGCCTAAACGTATTGAAGTTGAGCGAGCGAATACGACAGCACAGACAGTTGCTCACGTGTTATATCCAGTTGATCAAGAGCGAAAAACGGAACTGCTTTCGGAGCTGATTGGTCGTAAGAACTGGAAACAAGTGTTGGTATTTGTGAACTACAAAGAGACCGCAAACGAAGTGGTAAAAGAGCTGAAACTTGATGGTATCAAAGCGGTGGTTTGTCATGGTGACCGTGCTCAAAGCGCTCGTCGTCGTGCGCTAGAAGAGTTTAAGTCCGGTAAAGCACGTGTCATGGTGGCTACCGATGTCGCTGCTCGAGGTCTAGATATTGAAGACTTACCTCATGTTGTGAACTATGACATGCCTTTCTTAGCGGAAGATTACGTTCACCGAATTGGTCGTACAGGCCGTGCAGGTAAGCAAGGCCATGCTGTTTCATTTGTAAATCGAGATGAAGAGCTCACGGTGGTTCAGGTTGAAAATCTGATCCAGCAACGCATTCGCCGTATTGAGCTTGCAGGCTATGAACCAAAACAGCGTGAATCTTACATTGAAAAGCTGCACTCAAAACCAGCATTTAAGAATCGTCAAGGTCGTCGTAATAATCCGAACCAGTCGGCAACAGACCAAGGGTCGGCAGAGCGTCGTCTTGCTATGGTGAAGCGCCTGAAAGCGCGTCGTGGCGCAAAGTAAATTACATCAGTTTGTGATGAAAAGAGCCCCTCAATTGAGGGGCTCTTTTTGTTTGCCGTTTCGCGTTAATTTAGGCCAAGCATATTGGGTTCACCACGATAAATAATGCGATCGTTTCCTCGGTGAATACCAAACGTAACAATGACGGGTGGGTTTTCCTCTTCACTTGTAGAGCTATCCCAATCGTATTTCAGCCAAGGGATGCGATTGCCTGAGCTGTCTAAATCTAGATGGAATTGTATTTGCTCGCGCGCTGAGTCAATTTGGCTTGCAACGATATCGGTTATCCTGCCAATACTCATCGTTCCAACGCCAGAAAGCAGGGCGTTGTTTGCAGGCGCATGCGACCAAATTGGCGTGCTGAAGTAATATTCACCATTCGCCGTTGTTGAGCTGTCATCGAAGTTAGTCGTAAATCGACCGTTTTGCCAAATTTCCACATCAAGTGGCACTTTGATCACCATGCCTTGGTTGCCACCTACATCTTGAAAGTTCAAACGACCGAATCGAATGTCTGGTTGTTTTGTGAGCACTTCGCTATCGTCGAAGAAGTTTACCTCATCAACGGCTTTTACTGAGACTAAACCTATTTGGCTGAGATCACTATTAGTCTCGGTATTGAATGGACCATCAGGATATTGCTTATCTGTCGTGTTCTTTTTCCAGCATGGGCTATTGTTACAAGTCGCATTGGTCGAGGGCTTCTCTATCACAAACGTTCCAACACTCGCGCTACCCAGTAGTTTCCAGTCTACCTTCTTAGGCTTAGGTGGCAAAAACCGATCGGAGTATGAGCTTAGCTCGCCTAAATCGAAATGTTGTTGAAGGTTAGACGAAAAGTGGACGTAATTCTTCACGTTTTCCTTATTCGCATTGAGTGCGACAACGTCGTAAGTGACTTTCTCAAAAGGTTGATTCATGTAAGCAAAAGTTTGGCCATGTGGGTAGTGCCATTCTTGGTCTTGCACTTGAAAATATTTTGGGTAAAAACGACCAACGTAACGATAGCCTTCGTTCACAGTCATACCTAGATATTTACTTTCTAGGTTTGCTTTTACTCTCAAGCTCCCGACTTCTTCCCAATATAATCCATTAAAGACGAATTGATCATTCTTGGCTGAATTATGCGCCTGAGCCAGTGAGTCACTACTTTTTAGCAATTTTGAGGTTTGGTTCGTTGTCTCTGATGGCGTATGTTGTTCACTCGACAAGACAACCGATGTTGCTGGAGCGTCATCAAGCATAAAATTACGGGTGATAGAAGCATCACAATAGCGTGCTGATTCAACAGACCCACTTACAGAGCCGTCAGGTTGCCAAATGATAGGTTTCACTGTTAGAGAGAAAAGTTCTCCAGCAGCGATAAACCCATCTCCCTGTTTAGAGGTGCCAGAAGGCAAAGCACGTTGGTTGTCACAAATAGCGAGTGTCCATGGTCGCGAGTGCACATTAAATGTCCCTTTCACTTCCACTTTGCCTTCTTCAGGGCACTCTTCAAATCCCTCACATTCAAAATGATCGGACAATGTCACTTCAAATATGCCGGACTCGTTCGTGATAAGACCATGTTCAGACAAGCCGTCTTTAAATTCCGCTGAATAGCTAAAGCTTCCTTCACTTCCTCCTAATGGTTGAACCAATGGATGAAAAACCTTAGGAGTACCATTGTAGTTGCTTGCCACTACAGGTTCGCCTGTGGAGGCACAAGCCAGCAATCGCGTATGCACGTTTTCTGGTTTACCTGCAATAACGCGTATTTCATTTAAAGTGGCGCTTTTCGTCTTTGAGTAGGCCTCAAACATAAATGGCGTAAACATAAAGCTAACCGTTTGATGCTTGCTGGTGTCTTCTGCCATAGTGAAAGTCAGCGTGTAGTTAGTACCTAACGCGATGGTATCAATATCGTTCGGAACCACTCGAACAACAAGTTCACCATTCTCGTCAGATATAAATTGGTTGGCTCCTAATGTTTGCTGACCTTTAACCACCTCTAAAGTGAACAAGTCAGGGTGTGATAGGACAGCACTGACTTCTGCGCTTACAATTTCTCCATTATTGGTTGTTGTTGCTGTAAATTGCGGAAGATCGTCGCCGCACATCAGTGCCATGTCGTCCGATGGTGTGACGCTGAGGTTTAAGTCGTTCTCCGATGGAGGCTGCATGCTGCAATTCGGAACATCTTGAGGGGTGATTGGACAGACTTGGGAAGAGTAGTGACAATCAGCCTCGCCCAATCCACAGTATTGCGTGTATTTGTTGTCTTGTGCTTTCGTTTGTGCACTTCCTGGCGTTTGTTGGATTTCACCACAAACTTGACTAGGTTGATTTGGAGCGTTGTTGACGTTCAATGTTTGGAAGTATTTAATTGCTGCGGTGGAACTATAGAATGAGCCACTTAATGTAGCTGACGATCCTACAGATTCAGCCGTACCATAGATTGACATATCTTTTATAATCAGAGAGTTGTGCGCAGAAACATCACCGACGACAAAATGGTCTTGTAAAGGATGGTTTGTTTTTAGGTGTAGTGTTTCGCCTTGTGATTCGACCTTACCACAGATGTTTGTATTAAATACATTGGTCGTGCTGTGTGTCGAAATATCACCAATAATGGTGTTGTACGTTCCATCAATGTGAAGTGTCGAACCTGTTAGCTTAATATTCCCGTCTATGAGAACGTTATGCAGCTTTGTTGGATAAGCCGATAGAAGATCACCATAGATAACAGTGTGCTTGTTTTGGTAATCGTCGAGGTTTGAAGCTTTCTCATTGTTAACCGTTAATCCGGTAGCGAGGGCGTGGAGAGAGATACGCTTATTGGGTTCACCAATCGTATTATTCCCCTCTAACACAATGCCATAATCTGCTTTTAACGTTATCTCTTTTTCCGGTAATGAGGAGACAATTTTATCACCAGCGGGTAGGACTAGTTTCCCTGTACAGTGATAAGTCGTACCATCGCTTTCGATACTAAAACTCTTGTGTGAGCAAAGTTGAGCTAACTCAGATAGATCTTTTACGTCATAAGTGGTGGCGTGTGAGGTTAGCGGTAAAAAAAGAACCGCAGTGAAAATACTGCAAAGACGCATCATCAAATGTCCTAATGAGTGGAACAAGATGGCATCAAGCGAGCGTGAGCAAATGCTCACTGAAATTGGAATAGCTGCGGTACTTTTTGTTTTGAAGCCGCTTAGTTATTGAACTTTGGTTGGTTTTTATTTCGTATGTCATACCAAAGTTTAGCGGCCTCATTACAACGTAAGTGTCAGGTTAGTTCAAGAGGCAAGTGTGATGTGTGTCGATTTATATGTGTAACTATTTGTTAGTTAAGGATAATAAGTAAGCATGTTGGTTCAGAATCAGGAAGGACGCGATCCTGATTCTGAACGTTTATAACGCTAGGCAGCGTGAACGATGAGTGGAGCCATCTGATATAACTCTTCTAGTATGGCTTTCGTTTGTCTCGAATACACCAGGCAATCTCGATCGCCAACGAGCTGAATTGCTCTCACTTTACCTGCAACCAAACATTGCCTAATCGTGCGTAGAACCATTTGGATATCAATTTCTGACGCGCCATCAAGGCTGTTTTTGGTTTTTAGAGATCCAAGGTCGATACTAATGATTATTTGGTCGCAGTGGTCGAGGTAATTGCCGATCTGTTGCTTGACGTTATTGCGATGACGAAAAGAAAACTCTTTCTCGGTCACCCAATCACAACCTTGATCTTCCGCGTATTCCCACGTTTCCTGCTTCGTCTCTTGCTCACTGACGCCAGCAAAAAACAATCGTACGTTTTGATAGCGAGAAAGAGCAAAATGGAATGCCGAGCCTAAACGTGGTTCAAGTGTTGGTTTCAAGTTCATGTAATGTCCAATATTTACCACACCCACTTCGTCTCGATAGGACACGACCACAGGTAACATGGACAAGATTGCCTCGGTACAGTTAGTTACTAAAACAGGAATTGAGTGGCGAGAAAGCGAAAGGCTTAACGCTTCCTGAAACTCGCCATTCTCCAGTTTGTCGTGGTTGAAGTGCCCATAGTTCTCAGCGGTTTCATGATCATGTTGTTGGTAAAGCCAATCACTAGCATTTTCCAAACTTTGATCAGCTAATTCAAACGCGCCCTTAGACATGGGTGGCAAATACTCACACACTGTCATAAAAGAAAAAGGGTAATGTTGCGGCTGTTTCACTGTGTGATGGAGTTTATAGCGTTTGAAAAAGCTTAACATGATGAATTACCTTTCTGGTGGTAGTGCCCTTGCCGCTTGCAGTACATGTAAAATAATGCGCTGCTTATCCTTTTCGACTCGGTGGGCCGGAGCCATCACCGAGACTGCGCCAATCAGTTTGCTTCCTTTCATTACCGGTGCGCTAATACCTGAAACACCAGGGTCAATCTCAGAAGTACTGACGGCATATCCGTGTTTACGGATGGTTGTGAGCTCTTTTTCCCACTCGTCGCGTCGGTGATCTTGATTAAAATATCTCAAGATTTTCTCGCATCGACTTTGAGGCATAAAAGCGATCATCACTTTAGATGAGGCACCGCGCAGCAGAGGTTGACTTTGACCCTGGACGAAGCTGCAACGCAGCGCCTGCATACTTTCTTTCTGTCTGACACAAAGCGCACGATAACCAGCTGGTACCATATAAGCGGCCATTTCCCCGGTTTGTTGTACCAACCTAGCCAGTATGGTTTCGACCATGTCGAGCCCATGTTGCGCGGTCTCATAGCTGTGCATGAGTAATAATGCCGCCGGACCAACGACAAATGTCTTGTCGTGAACGCTTTCTTCGATCAAGTTCCATTCTTTAAGCAGTTTTAAGTGTCGGTAAAGGCTGCTTAAAGGAACGTTCAATTGCTCGCTTAGCGTTTTCGCAGAAACTGGGAACGGACTAACTGCAACTTGCATTAACAACTGCAGTGATTTTTCGTTTACCTGGTTAGCATTAGCTTTGTTTGTCGTCATGAGAGTGTTGTAACGTGTTGTAGGAGTTACGACAAATATAATTCTTAATCACTGAGAAAAGAAAAATAATTTTAATGGGTAATTCTTACATGATGAGAAATAGACCGGTAAAGACTTTCGCAAGTACCGATAGACATAACATGGTGTCGAATTAAAGTCTCAGGTTTGAGTCGCTTGATACTTAATTGGAACAGGAGTGATTAAGACATTGTTTAGTTTGCGGTATTACTCAGCGTTTCGCATACTGAGTTAATCCAAACAAACAATGTTAAAAAACGTGAGTTGCTAGCGGGTATCGGAATCGAGGTACCATCTCAGTAAATCGGTTTTATAAAAGGTTACTTTTATATGCTGAATAAGGCGATTTTTAAAAAAGCCATCATTTTTCTTCTGCCTATTCCTTTGGTTATTGGAGAGGTTTTGTATTTAGCTCGTGAAAGCGTGCAAAACAACCTCAATCATTTATTAGAAAAAAATGTGCAAATTGCAGATGAAATTTTATTCCAAATAGAGACAGAAAACCGCACGGCGCTGCTACACCCTGAACGATGTGAAGAGCTCCAGCAAAGCTTAATGTTTGAACGAGATATTGAAGAAATGCTCATTGTGAAAGAGGGAGTCATTACTTGTTCTTCGAAATTGGGAAGTATTTCTAAACCGTTAGCTGAGCACATCACCTTTCCTAAGGGACAAACGCTAGCGTTTGGTAGTGTAGATAGTTTGTACGATCAGTTCTTGCTTGTGGTAACGGAAGGAGAGCGCGGTTATCAAGCCGTAACGATTATCGATCATGACTACTTTAATGCGACAATAGGGTTTAACAACGATTTACGCCTAAAACGCTCTGCGCTGTTTATCCATGATCAAGTTTCACCTGAAGGTGCATTAAGAGCGGGAAGTAATCCTATCGGTATCAAATCGTCGCAAATGTTTGAGTATGAAGCTTTGAGCGAAGCCAGCGATCTTTTCGTCAAACAGAGAACACTTTCCTATTTTTTGTACTCAATTCCAATTATTTTCGTTATCTACCTTTGCTTGTATGCGTTGAATAAGTTTATTGATCCCCATCGCAATTTGATACTGGATCTTAAAAGAGCGATAAAAAGAGGAGAGTTGACCCTGTATTACCAACCGCAAGTTAACGTTGATACCGGCCAGTTATTCGGGTTTGAAGCGCTTGTGCGATGGGAGCATCAAAGTAAGGGGTTCATTTCTCCGGATGAGTTTGTCCCTGCGGCAGAGCAAAGTGGATTGGTTTTTTTACTTACTGATTTCGTTCTGGATAAAGCGGCAGAGGACTTCAGTAAATTAGGCTTTGATCAGCCTGTCCACCTTGGTATTAACGTGCCGCCTGGTTATTTAGTCGGACCAAACGCGATCAGAAAAATTCAATTGCTCGACAGACAGTTGAGCCGAAACAAAGTCTCATTAGGGGTAGAGATAACGGAGCGTCAGCTCATTGATTCAGAGGCGAGAAAATGCATTGCAGCGCTGCGAGTGCATGGTATTGATGTGCTGATCGATGATTTTGGAACTGGCCAAACCTCGTTAGCATTTCTACAGCACATGCGAATAGATTACTTAAAAATCGATAAGTGCTTTGTCGAAACCATTGGTATTCCTAGCCTTAGTGCTTCTGTCTTAAAAGCGATGGTTCATTTCGCGGAAGAATTACAAGTACAATTGATCGCTGAAGGCGTGGAAACCATAGCGCAAGCTGAACACTTAAAGCAGATGGGAGTGAGATATCATCAGGGATACCTGTACTCCAAACCATTACCTTATGAGCAGCTTGCGCAGCGAAGTCATTATGATTGGTAGACGTTAGCTCTATAACACTGAGCATTTTCATCAAACACAAACTCTAACTCATTTTTGATGCTATCTAAGCGGTCTTCTTGGTAGTGAGACACATACAATAGTTGGCTTAAATTCTCTCTAGCGATGAGTTCAAGTGTGTTCTTAACTAACCGTCTACCCAAAAAATCTAACCCTTGATACGGCTCGTCCAAAATCAATAATGTGGGTTGTTTCACGATGGCTCTTGCAATCAGTAACAGTCGCTGCTGACCGTACTCTAATTGCTTAAATGAGTTCTTTTTGTACTGGCTCATATGTAAGATATCGAGCCACTCGTTTGCAATATCCATTTCTTTGCGAGTTGGCTGGTTATACAACCCAATCGAATCGTAAAATCCTGACAAAATGACTTCTAATGCGCTGCAATTGACTCGATATTGGAGGTGTAGCGCTGAAGACACCATACCGATATGCTGCTTAATTTCCCAGATTGTCTCGCCAGTACCACGCTTTTTACCAAAAATATCAATGTCATTGCTGTAGCATTGCGGATGATCGCCAAAGATCAATCCAAGTAAGGTACTCTTTCCACAACCATTTGGACCTTTGACCTGCCAATGTTGGCCCTTGTCTATGCACCAGTTCAAGTCAGTAAAAATCTTCTTATCGGTGTATTCGACAGCCCCATTCTTTAGTTCAAATATTGGGTTGTTGAATGGCGTCGAGTGCTGATGCTGACGTATCAAGCTCATCATTTCTTCACTCTGTTGCTTTGACTGAGATTTAATTTGTCCAATGATTGGATGATTATCCCAACTGGACTTATCCATTGTACTATCAAGCTTTCCTGCACTGAAAAGCGCGATGCTATTGATCCACTCAGGCATGTCAGATTCGCGAGAGAAGGTTATGAGTAGTTGCACATTTTGAGAAAGCGAGTGTAAATAGCGAGCGAGAGCAGCTCGGTGCGCAATATCTAAGCCAGTAAATGGATTATCGAGTAATACTAAGTCAGGTTGTGTGGCTAAAGCTCGGGCGAGCATTACTCTTCTGGTTTCTCCGGTAGAGAGAACACGGAAGCCACTATCTCTAAGATGACTTAGGTCGAGATCATTAACTAGCTGTTCAGTTAAGTTAGTGTCTTGGCTTTGTTCTAGGATTAATGAATAAACAGTGCTTCCTTGGTCGATACGATCAAGAAAATCCGTATCATCTTTTTCTAATTCTCTTTCCAGTAATCGCTGTTGCTCTGATAACGACACTTGCGCAACGGACAGCCCATTTAGCTCAATTTCCCCACTATCTGGTGACATTTCATCACAAATAAGGTCTCCAAGCAGAGAGCCAATATCTCCATCTGCGCTGAATATCCCCCAAGACTGTTGAGTGTTAATTTTCCAATCGTCAATAAACAAGTGTGTCGTGTTTCTCTTAGCTGCAAGCTGACGAAAGTGAATAGTCATTGTGTTTGTCTTCCTTGTTTTCGCTTTAGTGGATTACTTATAACAATTTACGAACTCAGTACGGAAGCGCTTTTGTGTATTAATTTTGAACAGTGCTCAGTCTTGTACATATTAACGAAGCCTTGTATTAGAGGATAAAAATGCGACTAGAGTCATTAAGTAACAAGTAAGCTTGTCAATAATTTTGTTTTATTTTTGAATCAACCTATCATTATGCATGTGAATGTTATGCTGATAAATTCATATTTGACGTTTGTTAATTAATCAATGTAAGGACACATGTTTATGAGTGAAACGGAATACGATTACCCTTCGAGTTACAGCCTAGTCTCCATTACCGATACCTCCAGTTACATCAAATATGCCAGTGAAAACTTTAATGAAGTAGCGGGGTTTGATGAAGGGGAGCTTATCGGTAAACCCCACAATGTTGTGCGTCATCCTGATATGCCAAAACAGGCTTTTAAAGATTTATGGACTCACCTGAAAACTGGCAAACACTGGATGGGAATGGTCAAAAATCGACGTAAAAACGGCGGCTATTATTGGGTTGACGCGTTTGCTTCTCCTATAAAATCTAATGGTGAAGTTGTGGAATACCAATCAGTGAGATTTAAACCTGAGCGTATACACATCCAGCGAGCGGAAAAAGCGTATTCGAAGCTTCGAAATAATCGTAAGCCGTGGAAAATGTATCTTCCTCGTACACGTTTGTGGATGAGATCGGCCTTCTTCCTTTTAATTTCAAACCTTCTTGGCTTACTCACTCTACAAATGAATCAATCACCAATGATAGCGTTTGGCGTTGTTGCGTTACTTTCCGTTTTCTCTATTTATGTATTAACCAGACCAGTTGAGAAGCTCGCTAAACAGGCTAGGCAAGACTTCAACAATCCACTCATGGAATATATTTATTGCGGAAGAATCAACGATCTGGCTGAGATTGAGCTGGGTATGAAGATGCGTAAGCAATTTGCAAATGCGCTATTGGGGCGCGTTGGCGTGTCTGTAAAAGACTCTTGCGAAGAAACGCGCGCAAGTGCTAACAGTGCTGCGACAAATAGCCAGCAAGTGACGGAGAACTTAAGCGCACAGAAAGTGGAGATTGACTCGGTCGCAACAGCGGTCAACGAGATGCAAGCCTCTTCATCTGAGATATCAAATAATGCTCAAGCGACCGCCGAGGCTACGTTAGAAGCGCAAAATACGATGATAGACAGCCGTAGCGTTATCGATAATGTTAACCAATCGGTTTTAGAGTTGGTGGGTGAGCTCGGCGAAATATCTAAAGTGGTCATACGTTTGAACCAACAAACCGAGCAAATTGGAACCGTTGTTGAAGTCATCAATGGTATTGCCGAACAAACTAATTTATTAGCGTTGAACGCTGCAATTGAAGCCGCAAGGGCAGGCGAACAAGGCAGAGGGTTTGCCGTTGTAGCAGATGAAGTGAGAACCTTAGCTAAAAGAACTCAGGAATCGACAACAGAGATTAAATCGGCCATTGAAGGGATTCAAAATGGGAGCAAATCAGCGGTTTCTGCGTTAGAGAAAGGTAACGAAATGTCGACCGGAACGGTAACATTGTTAGGTACTGCTTTGGATAGCATTCAACAACTGGAATCCCTTGTTCAGGACGTCGTCGAACGAAACCAACAAATTGCGGTCGCGATAGAAGAGCAGGTTTATGTAACGGATGAAATAAATGAAAACATCCAGTCGCTTAATTTAAAGTACAGTGAATCGTATGAACTGATGACTGAAACGAATCATATGAACACCAAAGTGCAAAATTGCACCAATGACCTGTCTGAAATGATTAAGAAGTTTGCTTAAAATTTAGAAAATCGAAGTTAAAAGCCTGCTAAAAATTAGCGGGCTTTTAACTGGAATATAGTGAAGTGCTGGATTCGTTTACGAGCGAGGATTTCTAAATCCCGTTTTTTAAGAGCTAAAACGACGAAAGCTCGCAATAAATGCGAGCTCTCTAAATAAGTGGCGGAGAGATAGGGATTTGAACCCTAGATACGCTATTAACGTATGCCGGTTTTCAAGACCGGTGCTTTCAACCACTCAGCCATCTCTCCGTTGTGGGCGGTATAATAAGGAGCATAGTCCGACTTGTAAAGTGCTGAATTATAATAGAAGTACTGTTTGCTTGTTTTATGATCACTGATGTGATGTTGGACAGTTTGAAAACGGAGTGAAAAAGGGACAAAAAGTACCAATTTATAGAGTTTTTACTTTATATTGGCGCACGTCAATAAAATGGTGTTTTATTGTTATCTTGCTGATATATAAGACATAACATGCTTTTAGGGTACATGTGTTCGCCCGAAAGTATTTGCAAGACTTTGTGAACTAATTCAAAATTAGCTGGTATAGCCAGTTGTGCTTAGAATTCTTAAGGGTGTTTATGAAGGTCACAAATCTATTTAAAGACAAAGTTGATGCGATTTCTGCTCATCAATCCGAGTTTATGAATTGGATGTCTCCAACGTTACGCGATTATTGGAGTGACTTTTTGGGGAAAGCTCAAAATAGCTTTCTTTTCTCAAAAGTTCGTGATCACCAGCAGCCAGCCGTCAACGAAGAAGTTGCACCTCAACCTGCACCGATCGTAATGGCACCTGAGGCTCAAAAGCTTTATGACGAGTTAAGTGAAAAAATTGGCGAAGTTATTCACACTGGTGGATGGGTTCATGTGTCTCAAGAACGTATTAACCAATTTGGTGCGGTAACGGAAGACATGCAGTGGATTCATACTGATCCAGAGCGTGCTTCAACTGAATCTCCATTTAAGACAACTATCGCTCATGGCTTTTTAACATTAGCATTGCTGCCTAAACTGACGGATTCAGTTGATCCAGAAAAGCCAATGTTCCCAACAGCTAAAATGGTAGTTAACTTGGGTTTAAACCAAGTTCGTTTCCCTTATCCTGTCAAAGCAGGCAATAATGTTCGTGCAGTCAGCACGTTAACAAAAGTAACGCCAATCAAAAAAGGTTTGGAGATTGAGCGCGAAATTAAAGTGGAAATTGAAGGTATTCGTCGACCTGGTGCGGTTGTGGTCTCTGTAATTCAACTGCATTTCTAATTCCGAAACCGGATAGAACACTACATAGGAAAAGAGAGCATCAAGGTGCTCTCTTTTTTATTTTTACTGATTAAAGTTTTTTACTGGCGTATAACCGTAATCTGCAATCGCTTTTTGTCCCTGCTCTGAACGAAGGAAAGCGATAAAACCTTTACCTGCATCGCTAATCTTATCTACTTTGTATAGCACTAGGAATGGTCGCGCCAACTTGTACTTATGATTGCTAATGTTTGTCGAGGTTGGGTCAATACCATCTAACTGAATCGCCTTGATCGAGCGATCTACTGACCCTACAGAGATAAAACCAATGGCGCGAGTGTTATGGTTAACAATGGTTTTTACCATGCTGTTGCTGTTTACAACCAAGTTGTTTGGGCTGATATCCGAGACAAGGCGATCATTAACGATTTTGGTCAGTCCCAGCAAGCTTTCGAAGCTGTAACGTGAACCTGAAGACGCTTCTCTAGTAACCACCGCGATAGGCTGATCTGCGCCCCCGACCTCTTTCCAATTCTTAATCTTACCTTTGTAAATATCAAACAGCTGTTGCTGAGAAAGGTTTTCTACAGAGTTGGTACGGTTTACAACAACAGCGAGGCCATCATAAGCGATAGGGTATACATTGAGATCTTCACCTTTTTCGCTTTCAGTCAGATATCGAGAGCTCATGCCTATTTCGGCTACTCCTTTATTGACCATGGTGATACCAGCACTCGAACCAATGCCCTGAACAGCAACGTAATCGTCTGGGTGTGTTTTGTTGTATTCCTCAGCAAGTACATCCATCACACGAGCAACCGACGTTGAACCTGAGATGTTGATTTCTTTTGCAATGGTAGGGAGGGAGACTGCTATGGCCAATAACGTCGCCACAGTAAAACGTAACATATTAAACTCCATATACGGGATAAAGCAGAGTTTATGATATTGCGTTCAGGTTACACTTTTGTGAACTGTTAGCGCTAAACAGGGGAATTGTTTCTAGTCAAGAGGTGATGGAGCTAGCGTTTCCAAGTGGATTGAGATGATAATCTGGGCAAATGATAATATAGCTATCTTATACTTGAGTTAGGTAGATAACTACCATCGGTGATGATGTAAAGGTTATATACTAGGATCGACTGCTCTAACTATCATCCATCGGGAGAACGTTGATGTCAGTGTCCCAAATGGCGACAAGTCGTTTATACAAATCAGTTCAATCGCTCTGCTCTGCGCGTAATGCTAACTTGCCTGTTGAACAGGGCAAGTGCCTCTATGAGCTAGTAGAAAATGGCGTTGAGCTTCATCGGGCGCATTTTCTCCTCGACTCCCAGCATAGCGAGTATACTTCTCCCGTCGCGAAGATCATGTTTGATGAGGACAACCAACTTTGGTATTTCTATGTTCCCACATATCACAACGAGCTGTTAAGGTGGGTGCCTTATAAGCCACTTCCATTTAGCCGAATGCTTGAGGACTTACTCAACGAATTGGAGCGCGATCCTCAAGCGTGTTTTTGGGAATAGGGCGAGCCCAACGGATGCGAATGCCGACATGATTTATACTTTAGGCCTAACGACTTGGTTTCTAAAGTCTTTGGGGGTCATGTTGTAAACGGATTTAAATGCTGTACTGAAATGCGCTGCACTTTTAAAACCAGACTCAAACGCTATTTCTGTTATTGATTTTTCTGACTTGCGCAGTTGGGTTGCTGCGAAGTTTATCCGTTTCACCTTTAATATCTGAGAAAACGAAAGATCATCTGCGGCGAGGCGACGTTTTAAGGTTGCGATGGACATGCTCATATGAGCCGCTAAGCCTTCTAGCGTGATGTCTTTTTCAATATTACCCTCAATGTACTTAATGGCTTTTTGAGAGTCGCTCAGGCTACTTGCGTCATCTATGATAGATAGGATGTTTGGCTCTACCTCAACCATCAACGACAGCAATGCCATTGCGATATGGCTTTGTGTGTAGTCTGGAGCGTTGCGACTCGCTAACTTAACCAACATGTCCTTCAATTGTGCTACTTCGCCACTGGATTGCGTTGAAAAAGGATAGAAGCGCCTTTCTTCCGTTTTGGAACGTAGCATCGGGTGCGCTTTCTTAAAGTCACAGAATATATTTGGATTGAAGACTAAAGCCAGTGCTTTAAAGCCTCCGTCACTAGAGACGGCTTCTGCACTGCTCAGATCTGCGGAGTTATAGAGTGTGAAATCTCCGGCTTTAAGTTCAAATTGCTCACCATTAGGTTGATGAACTAATAGGGCACCTTCTTCAACAATATATAACCCATTATGTGTTGCAGTGTAACGCTCACTTTTGCGCGCAGTGAAGTGATTAAAGCGAATGATCTCAATGTTCGGCATACTAGTTCTTATCGTTTTACATAACAAATAAAAAAGGCGCTCAATAGAGCGCCTTTTAACTTCATTCGGTATTATTCACTTACAGTCTGTTCTGTTTGTGCTGCTGGTTGTTCAGCGAATACCTGGGTTGGCTTTGCAACTAAACTGCGGTTTTCTTGGTTTACGTCCGTAAGGACAATTTCCAATGTATCCCCAAGTTTGTATACGACCTCTTTATCGATAGAGATGGTACCGTTGTCGCCATTGCACTCAATTCTTTCTTTATTATCAAGAATTAGTGCACCAGGAATAAAGGCTGCTGCGCCATTTTCGAGAAGTCGGACACGTGCGCCTGCACGATTAATATCGAAAATCTCACCTGTGAAACAAGTTTTCTTGCTCGGCTCATCAGCAAGCGTGCGTGCATATAGCCAATCTGAGACATTTCGCTCAGCGATTTTATGATGTTTACGATGTAGAGCTAGCTCTTCGCCTACTTGGTCATCTGGTTTTTGTACGGGTTCTTTACCAAGGATGACGGCCTTCAACATACGGTGGTTGATCATATCACCGTATTTACGAATTGGTGATGTCCAAGTTGCATAGATGTCTAAACCCATTGCGTAATGAGGCAGAGGCTGATTACCCACCTCACTGTATGCTTGGAACTTACGAATGCGGTTATCTAGATAAGACGTTTCTTGAGCAGCCAACCAGCGGCGCAACGCAGCAAAGCCTTCTAGCGTAGCAATAGACTCCGCTGTGAACTCCAACTGGCCTTCTGGATTGACAAGTTGAACCACTTCTTCAATCTTCTCGTTCTTGATACCTGCATGCGTATTGAAGACACCTGTTTCAAATTTATCGCGTAATGTACGACCTGCACAGATGTTTGCGGTAATCATGGATTCTTCAACAAGACGGTTTGCACTGCGGCGCATGTCTGCGTGGATAGCGATTACATCGTTATCTTCACTGAGCTCAAAACGGTAGTCAGGACGATCAGGGAAGACCACTGCGTTTTTCTCACGCCATTCAGCGCGAGCAAGAGAGAACTCATAAAGATCACGAACGATGGTCGCGATCTCTTCAGATGGCGTCCATGCTTCAGAGCTGCCGTTTTCTAACCAATCAGACACGTGATCGTATGCTAGGCGTGCATGTGATTTGATGTTTGCTGCGAAGAATTTAGTATCGTCGCCAATCACACCATCTTTACTTACCGTTACGGTACAGCAAATAGCAGGGCGGGTTTCACCTTCAATCAGAGAGCACAGGTTGTCCGCTAAATCACGAGGTAACATCGGGATGTTGCGGCCTGGAAGATAAATAGTATAGCCACGCTCACGTGCTACTTTATCCATTTCATCTTCAGGTGTGATGTAGGCGGTTGGGTCCGCAATAGCGATGGTGAGTTCGAAATCGCCAGATACGGTTTTCTTCGCGTACAGCGCATCGTCCATATCTTTAGTCGATTCACCGTCGATAGTGACGAATGGAACATGAGTCATGTCTACGCGTTCTAGCTCCGCGTCGTCTTTCAGTTCCCAGTTATCGATGCCTGCTGGCTCAGAGTTTGGTAGATCGTTTTGAGCAAGCGTTACCCACCAAGGCGCAATTTTATCATTCGCGTCAGTGATTTTTTCAGAAATTTCTACGAAGAAAGAGTTATCGCCTTTTAGAGGGTGGCGAATAAGATGTGCGACAACCCAATCACCTTCGGCGAACTCGTCAGGTTTAAGACCTTTCTTTAGTTTCGCTTTAAGAGACAGTTTTTTAAGCTGTGGGTGATCAGGTGCTACGTTGAGCTTGCCTTTGAACATTTTTACTCGACCAATAAAGCGAGTCACGGCTTGTTCCAGCAGCTCTTGTGGCTCTGCAACTTCGCGTTCATTTTCGGTGCGGATAATGGCGACGACTTTGTCACCGTGCATGCACTTTTTCATGTACGCAGGCGGGATGAAGAAGCTAGTCTTACTGTCCACTTCCAAAAAGCCAAAGCCTTTATCTGTGGCTTTTATTGAGCCTTCTTTTTTAGGCAGGTTTTCTTGGATTTGCTGCTTAAGCTGAGCGAGTAGTGGGTTATCTTGAAACATCTTTTCTTAAATTACCTATGGAGTTGGGCACACTATAATCATTGCGAGCTATTATTACTACCTGTGGAGCGTAATTTCGCCGTGAATTTTGCCTATTTAACCACGAGAAATTGGCTTAAATATTGATGAAATTCTCATCTGTGAGCTACGCGAATCGACGGGGAATGGTAGGGCTGGTGGAAAAATATGCTAAAAATACCATTGTTGAGAATAAATTGTGATGTAATTCAATTTTTTCTGGATTTTTTTATGCTTTTAAGGAATAATCCGCCTCCCTTAGTCGTCCCTAATGGCTTATCGCGGTTGTGTACTGTGCTGTGTTCCCGTCTGAATGGAATCAGTATCTGGATGGATCAGTATCGAATTGGAAGAGCATATGGGACTGTTTTTTTGTTTAATTAAGTAGGATCCCAATGCAAGATTCTGTTATTCAATTCAGTGATTTATCTCTGAATGATTCTATCCTTTCTGCTCTAGACGGAATGGGTTTCGTGTCACCAACTCCAATTCAGGCTGCGGCAATCCCACACCTATTGGAAGGTGCTGACGCGCTGGGTAAAGCTCAAACAGGTACAGGTAAAACAGCAGCGTTCTCTCTGCCTCTTCTCAACAAACTCGATCTAAACCAACGCAAACCGCAAGCGATTGTACTTGCTCCGACTCGTGAGCTGGCAATTCAGGTTGCAGCGGAAATGAAAAACCTTGGTAAAAATATCAAAGGTTTGAAAGTTCTAGAGATTTACGGTGGCGCATCTATTGTCGACCAAATGCGTGCTCTTAAAAGTGGCGCTCATGTAGTTGTCGGTACTCCAGGCCGTGTTCAAGATCTTATCAATCGCGAACGTCTACACCTAGACGAAGTTAGTACTTTCGTTCTTGATGAAGCAGACGAAATGCTAAACATGGGTTTCGTAGATGACGTAACTGCGATCATGGAGCACGCTCCAGAGTCAGCACAACGCGTTCTGTTTTCTGCAACTATGCCTCCAATGCTGAAGAAGATCGTTGAACGCTTCCTTCGTGACCCTGTAACGGTTGACGTTGCTGGTAAAAACCACACTGTAGACAAAGTTCAACAACAGTTCTGGGTAGTGAAAGGTGTAGAGAAAGATGAAGCGATGTCTCGTCTTCTTGAAACTGAAGAAACTGACGCGTCAATCGTATTCGTACGTACTCGTCAAGATACTGAGCGTCTGGCTGACTGGCTATCTGCACGTGGCTTCAAAGCAGCTGCACTGCACGGTGACATTCCTCAGTCTCTACGTGAACGTACTGTTGATCACATCAAACAAGGTGTTATTGACATCCTAGTTGCAACTGATGTTGTAGCTCGTGGTCTTGACGTTCCACGTATTACGCACGTATTTAACTACGACATCCCATTTGATGTTGAGTCATACATCCACCGTATCGGTCGTACTGGCCGTGCTGGACGTAAGGGTAAAGCGATCCTTCTAGTTCGCACTAACCAAATTCGTATGCTTCGCACTATCGAGCGTGTAACTAAGTCATCTATGGAAGAAATCCAACTTCCTCTACGTGACCAAGTTGCTGAAGCTCGTCTAGCTAAGCTAGGCGCTGAGCTTGAAGCAGAGAAAGAGCACAAAGCACTAGACAAATTTGCTGAGCTGGTAGAGAAACTACAAACTTCTCTAGACATCGACCCAGCAACACTTGCTGCTATGCTTCTTAAGCGTCAGCAAGGCAAACGTCCTCTGTTCTACATTGGCGAAGACCCAATGGTTGAAGCAATTGAGCGTGACAAGCAACGTCGTAAAGAGCGCCGTGAAGGTGGTCGCGACGGCGGTCGTAACTTCAACAACCAAGACTGGGATACTTACCAGCTTCAAGTTGGTCGTGAGCAAGGCGTTCAAGTTAAAGACATCGTTGGCGCTCTAGCAAACGAACTAGGTCTAGGTAAAGGTTCTATCGGTGCGATCAAGCTAGCTCAAGGTCACACATTCGTACAGCTACCTAAAGCAATGACTTCAGACGCGGCGAACAAGCTAAGCAAACTACGTATCCGTCAACAAGATGTTGGTGCTGTAGTATGTGATTTCGATGATTTCCGCGAGTCTCGTGGTGGTCGCCGTGACGGTGGTCGTCGCGATGGTGGTCGTCGTGATGGCGGTGGTTACCGTGGCAACCGCGAAGGCGGCAACCGTGGTGGTGATCGTCGTGAAGGCGGCCGTCGCGAAGGTGGCTTCCGTGGTAACCGTGACGGCAACCGCGATGGCAATCGTGAAGGTGGCGAACGTCGTTTCGATCGCAACCGTGGTGGTGATCACCGTGGTGCACATCGTGGTGAACGTGGTCACGGTCGTGGCCGTCGTACAGACGCATAATCACTAGTGATTAAAGCGACGGTTTAAGTCGCTACAAAAAGAATTTAAAGCCGAGCAAAGCGCTCGGCTTTTTTATGCGCGTCTAATACGGTTTTGCTTTTCATCGTGTTTGTTTACCCAACTTATTACTTCGTCTAAGGGCAGGGCAGGACAGAACAAGTAACCCTGAATGATGTCACATCCTCGACTTCTCAAAAAATGCAGTGTGTCCATGTCTTGAACGCCTTCTGCTACGACCGAATACCCTAATCCATGTGCTAGCGCAATCGTGTTCTCAACGATAGAGCGGGAGCCTTCTGTGCGGCTTGCTGTGGAGAGAAATGAGCGGTCGATTTTAATTTGATCAACCGGAAGATCTCTTAACAGTGACAAAGATGAATACCCAGTGCCAAAATCATCCAAGCTGATCTTTATACCTAATCCTTTAATTTGATGAATTAAGGGGTTGAGCTCAACGACCCTATCGATCGCCATCGTTTCAGTGATCTCTAAACTTATTAGGTCAGCGAATTGCGGGTTTACTTTGAGCAAAGTTTCTAAGCGATTAAACAGCAAGTTAGATGAGAGATCTTTCGCTGATAAGTTTACGTGGACAGGAAGCTTAATGCCTTTCTCTATAAATGTTTGCAGATCCCTTTCTACTTGGTTAAGAACCCACATGGTAATGTTGTGCACCTGATTGCTACGCTCTGCGATAGGAATGAAGTCGTTGGGTGAGATCGTTTTACCATTTTCGTCATGCCAACGAATCACTGCTTCAAAACCGACAGCTAAGTTAGTGTGTGCATCAATCAACGGTTGGTAATACAACTGAAACTCCTCTTTTTCAAGCGCACATTGAATACGAGAAGATATCTCAAGTTGGTACTTAGCCCCGACGTTCATATCCTCATTATAAAACGCAAAAAGATTGCCATTACGCTTGGCGTGATACATAGCGATATCTGCGTGCTTGATCAAAAGATCATTGGTTAGGGCGTCATATGGGTAGGTGCTTATACCAAAAACAACGCGGCAGGAAACTTGAAACTCATCTAAATGAAAGCGTTCAGACATTGCAGAATCTAGTTCTTCTATGAGTTTTTTACCCGTTTCCTCGCATGCAGAAGATGTCAGGATGACAAATTCATCACCACCAACGCGGAATATCTGGTCATTGCCTTTCAGTTTCTCCTGAAGGCGTTGACCAATTTGAATAAGTAACTGGTCTCCACAAAAGTGACCCATTGCATCGTTGACTTGTTTAAAATTAACCACGTCAAAAAGGATCACCGAGAACGGGTCTCTAGATTGTATTCTGCCTTCGATAGACTCAAAGCAGTATTTACGATTAGGGAGCCCAGTAAGAGCGTCATGGACGGCATTGCGCTTCTCTCTTTCAGCAACGGTATGAAGCTCTAATATCGAATCGTTGCTCCACTTAATCACCAGCACGACAAAGATACTGCCGCCAAAAAGTATAAGAGAAACCCCCGTTTCTAAGAGAGAAGCAATAGGTTTTTGCATGATGGCGTGCAAAAAAACGGCATAAGCAAAAATGAAACAGCTGATTAACAATAATAGGAAAGTCCACCCGGTTACGTCAGTTTTCGAGCAGATGTTTTTTGTCATCTGCCATCCCCAGCAGAGCAAAATCAAACCTAAGATCACTAATAGAAATGCAATAGTGGGCACATTATTACCCCGATTTATTGATTGGTTTGTTATTTTTGTTCACCCAATAAACAACGTAGCTTATATATCTGACTTTGTACAAATTGACCTATTCATAAATTATGTTTAACAAGTGATATTTTTTAGCCTTCAAATAAAATCAAAACTTGCTACAGATCAACAAAATTTGTTCAATCAAATCGCTTTTACTAAAAGATTGTTGAAAGATTAAAAAATTATTGAATAATAGAGGGGCAAACAAGAAGTACGCAGCGCACAAGCGCTATTACAACCTCTGCTCTACAACAGGATAACTATTTCATGTCTAATTCGTTTGTACTGGTGATCAACTCTGGTAGCTCTTCATTAAAATTTGCTGTTATTGATTCTGAAACCGGTGAAGCTTTGGTATCAGGTATTGGTGAGTGTTTTGGCCTACCTGAAGCTGAAATCAGTTGGAAATATCAGGGAGAAAAAACCGTTGAAGCAATTCCAGCTGGCGGTAACCATCATCAGTACGCTGTTGAGCGAGTGGTAAAACTACTCGAAACTCTAGGTTTGAGCTCAAAATTTGTCGCTGTAGGCCATCGCATTGTCGCAGGCGGTGAAACCTTTAAAGGAACTGTGAAAGTTGATGAAACAGTTATTCAAGAAGTAGAGCGCCTTGCTGAACTTGCACCACTTCATAACAAAGCGAACGCTGAAGGCATGAGAGCGGCAATGGCGGCGTTCCCTTCACTGCCTCAATTTGCTGTATTTGACACTGCTTTCCACCAAACAATGCCAGCCAAAGCCTTTATGTACGCACTTCCTTACGAGCTTTACGAAGAGCATAAAGTGCGTCGTTACGGTGCTCACGGCACAAGCCACTATTACGTAAGCCGTGAAGCAGCGAAAATGCTAGATAAGCCGGTTGAAGAAAGCAGCTTTATCACTGTGCACTTAGGTAACGGTGCATCAGTGAGTGCGGTTAAAAATGGCGAATGTGTTGATACAAGTATGGGTTTGACGCCGTTAGCTGGCCTAATGATGGGCACTCGCTGTGGTGACCTCGACCCAAGTGTTATCGAGTTCCTTTTCCGTAAAGGCTGGGAAAAAGACGAAGTGTTCGAGATGATGAACAAGAAGTCAGGTTTCTTAGGTGTATCTGGTGTGACAAGTGATGCTCGTGGCGTACTAGAAGCAATGGAAGCGGGGAATTCACGTGCGAAGTTGGCATTCGAGATCTTCACTTACCGCGTTGCGAAATACATTACTTCCTACCTAGCGGCTCTGGATTCATTAGACGGCATCATCTTCACTGGTGGTATTGGTGAAAACTCACTACCAATTCGTCGTGAAATCTTGAAAAACCTAAAACTGTTAGGTTTTGTTGAAGATGAGAAAGGTAACGAAGATGCAAGATTTGGTAACGCAGGTGTTATTGCAACATCTGAGTTGTTAGGTGCCAAAGCTCTTGTTATTCCTACTAACGAGGAATTTGTGATAGCCAAACAATCGGTTGAGCTATTGTAATATATAACGAAAACAGAAAGTTAAAAGCGAGCCTCGTGCTCGCTTTTTTTATTTAAAGCAATTTGGCAATTACTCTTTGAGTTTCAGAGCTTCGCGCTTTTCGATTAAAAAATCCATCAAGACGCGGATTTTTTTCGGCATATGCTCTCGTGAAGGTATATATAAATAAAACCCTGGAAACTCTTTGCACCAAGGTGTCAGAACTCGGGTCAATCTTCCCTCATCTATGTGCTTTTCCACCCATAAATCAATATGTTTCACTAAACCCACACCCTGTATTGCAGCTTGTAACATACTATAGTCATCATTAAAAATAGCATTGCCTTTAGGCTCGAAAACTAGGGTGCGCTTTGCAACATCTGGAGAGGTTAGGGACCAATGATCAATTGTTCCGCTAGAGGTAAAACGATAAGCAAGGCAATTGTGACCTTCTAAATCCTCAGGAGTTTGAGGTAGTCCATTTTGCCTAAAGTATTCAGGAGAGCCCACTATTGCCGTTGTTAACGGCGGAGTAATAGGGATCGCAACCATATGTTCATCTAAGCTTAATCCTAAGCGAATGCCAGCGTCAACGCCTTCTGCGACGATGTTAGAAAACCCATCATCCATGATTAGCTCTAGGCGTATTTTAGGATAACGAGAGAGGAACTCACCTAGATAGGGCTCAATAAGCAGCCGAGCAGCGGTTCTTGATACACTGATACGGATTAATCCCGAAGGCTCAAGATGAGAGTCGTTCAATTCGTTAACGACCTGCTCAATGTTCACCAATGAAGGTTGCAAAATATCAAGCAGACGTTGGCCTTCTTCCGTCAGCGACATACTTCTGGTGGTTCGATTAATTAACCGAACTTGTAGCTGTTGTTCTAACGCTTTTAGGTGTTGTGATAAGGCAGCACGGGTTACCCCCATTTCTAAGGCTGCTTTAGTAAAACTGCGATGGCGAGCAATATGTGCAAACCACGTCAGTGATGAAATTAAAGAAGGTTCTATTCTCATTTGTTAAGTATAACTAAACAGTCATGTAGATAAAATGATATTTATCCAAAACAGTGTGTTGACTAATATTACCTCGAAGCTCAGGTCAGCCTGAGATGAACAGTTAACCTCTAATGGAGAATGTCGCTATGTCTAAAGTCACTTTCAAAAATCTCAATGGTCAAGGTATTGAGATTTCAGCGGTTATCAACTTCCCTACAGATTTTGATGCAAGTAAACAATATGCTGCAGTTGTTGTTTCACACCCAGGTGGTGGCGTAAAAGAGCAAACCGCAGGCCTATATGCGAGTAAACTTGCAAAAAGCGGCATAATTGCCATTGCGTTTGACCGTTCGTATCAAGGTGAAAGTACAGGTGAGCCTCGCCAAATGGAAAACCCTTACACGAGTACTGAAGACGTGAGCGCAGTCGTCGACTATCTGACAACGTTAGAGTACGTCGATAACGATAAAATTGGCGCAATGGGGATTTGTGCTGGTGCGGGCTATAGTGCAAATGCAGCGATCAATGATCGTCGAATCAAAGCACTGGGTATGGTTAGTGCCGTAAACATTGGCCAAATGTTCCGTAATGGTTGGGATAATTCGGTTAACGATGCTGACGCTGTTGGTTACTTAGAATTTGGTTCGAATGCTCGCACAACCGACACGAATGGTACAGAATTCGCGACTATTCCTCTAGCTCCGATGCGTGAAGAAGATGCCTCAAATGCAGAGCTACGCGAAGCTTGGGAGTATTACCACACACCACGTTGTGAACATCCAAATGCGCCGGGTTTTGCTCTAACTCGTAACTTAAACCAGATCATTACTTACGATGCGTACCACAAAGCGGAAGCATTCCTAACTCAGCCAATTCTTGCTGTCGTTGGTAGTGACGCAGGCAGCAAATGGATGAGTGATGACCTGATAGAGCGTGCAGCGAGTTCAGATAAAACCTTGTATGCCATTGATGGTGCAAACCATATGTCGCTTTATGATGTTGCCGAATACGTCGATGACGCAGTATCCCAACTCGCATCTTTCTTCCAACGCACTCTTTAATATTCCCGATGAAAGGCTCAATTGCTTCGAGCCTTTCTGCTCTCAAGGCTTTTTACTCTTAAGGTATTGATTATGAATATGCAAAAAATCACTTTTAGAAATGCTGATATGTCTTGGGATATGTCTGCATTAATTTTATTCCCAGAAGGCTTCAATGAATCGAAACGCTACCCAACAATGATAAGTGTTCATCCTTTTGGTAGTTGTAAAGAACAAACATCCAGCGCTGTCTATGGTAAAGCCCTTGCTGAGTTAGATTACGTCGTGATCGCATTTGACGCGAGCTTCCAAGGAGAATCGGGGGGATTGCCTCGCTACGTAGAAGACCCAAGTCAACGTGTTGAAGATATCAGTCGCGTTATCGACTATGCAGTAACTTTACCATATGTCGATGAGAATAGAATTGGTGGACTCGGTATCTGCGGCGGTGGTGGTTACATGATCAATTCAGCCCTAACCGAAAAGCGCTTGAAAGCTGTCGTAGGTATTACGCCTGTTAACTTAGGCCGCATGTTCCGTGAAGGCTTTAGTATGTACGACCCTATCGCCAATCTTGAAGCTATGGCTGCACAGAGAACAGCCGAAGCTCGCGGCTCAGAGCTGAAAATCGATGAACTTCTTCCTCCAAATATTGAATTTGCAAAAGAAAATGGATTAACAGAACGAGACGTGTTCGAAGCTACTGAATACTACAAAACATCACGTGGACAAACCGAAGGTGGTGCAACTCGTATGCTGTTTTCACATGCACAGAAAACACTGAGCTGGGATGCCTTTGCATTTGCCGAAACGTTATTGACTCAGCCTGTTATGGCCGTGGTAGGGCAAAAAGTCGGGGCGTTTGGTGCTTATCGTGATGGGCAGGAAATTTATGGCCGCTCTGTTCAATCAAAAGACCGACAGCTGGTTAATTTGGAAAACTGGTCTCACTATGAACTGTATGACCATCCAGAAGCAGTCGGCATTGCAATGGACAAGGTTTCTGCATTCCTTGAAACACACTTAAAATAATCTAATAAGTTAGAAGCGTTTTGTAGAGTTGCAAAGCGCTTATTTTTAACAGCGTAAGATGTAGTTCGAAGCGAGTAGGTCGGTAAATCTTCGTGCGAATAACCTCATCTACAGGCTATTGACTAAATACCACTGCCAAGAACTGTTTAAGACAATGTACACTGAAACCTAATTAAAGGCGTTAGATAGGAATGAAGTTTAATTTATGCGCAAATCAGATAAGAAGGTCGAGAATCTAATTAGAGAAGTGTTGACCGAAGTTTGTGAAGATACGCTAAAAGGTTACGATGGCTTTCTTTGGGTGACTCATACCGTCAAATTCTCTTCTTTTCCACAAAGTTTAGAAATAGTCTGCGTATTCGAAACGAAGCAAGATCGAGCTAACTTTTTTGAAGGAGAGGGCCGCCAGCATGTTTCCACAACTATTCAAAAGGCCTTTAATAAGGTAGGAGTGCAACTAAAGAACGTCAGTAAGCAAATCAGTTACGATACAAAACAAAAGTGTTAGTGCGGGCAGCAATTGAAGTGAGTTAGGGTTGTTTTAGGCATCCAAAGCTTCATTTTATGAGTTTTGATATAAAGCCTGAAGACTAAGCTTGGGCTTTCTCTGCCAAACTTATCTTTGCCCCAATCCTTGTTTAGAGTGCAGTGCGACTCATTTTACTGGATAGCTATTTGACCTACTAAAACTAATCGCTAAAAGGAAAAAGTAGCTTGATGCTTTGTGATCAGTTTGGGGACTTGAAGTTAAAATATAGAAATCGGTAGTTTTGGTGTCGAGGGTACTATGTTGATGCGGTGGGCAAAAACACCAGCAAGATCCAAGGCTACATTATGCACCAACTAGAGCTGGATAAAATGGGAGACCAGTTGTCGAACCCATATCTAGGTGGCCCGCTTAAGGGCCGCAAGCGATAGTCATATACAAATGTCAGATCACTGAGCGCCTGTTAGGGAGCGGCTAGCAAGAAAGCCTTGCAGGCGCATATGAAAAACCACCGGCTATGCCGGTGGTTTTTTTGAGCGTCGGAAGATCCAATCACGCAGATTTTCTTTTGATAAGCGCCCCTTTTATCGACATATTGATGGGTTGTTTGTCTGGGGAACGAATTCTTTCTAGAAGATCAGACACGGTGACTTCACAAAGCTGATTTATGGGCTGCTCGATGGTAGTGAGACTGTATGGAAACCATTTGGCGGCCTCGATATCATCAAACCCAGTCACTGCAATATCGTCAGGGATGTTGAGTTCAGTGTGCTCCTTGATTGCATTAATTACACCAATCGCCACTTCGTCATTCCCGCACATCACAACGTCTGGTCTTTTGTCGGAATTTTCGAGTAGAGATAACAGGCTGTGGTAACCTGAATCTACAGAAAAGTCATCATACAATACGCCTATGTTCTCAAGCTCTAGTTCTTCGATACGTGAGAGATAACCTTCGACTCGGCTGATCGTTGTTGATGCATTTTTATTACCTGCAATACATGCAAATCGTTTGTGTCCTTTTGAATCTAGGTAAGTGATCAGGTCTTTTGTGGATTGATAATTATCAGTGCAAACAGAGCTGGCATAGACATTAGGTACTGAACGATTAATGAAACTAAACTCGATGCCGCGATTAGCATATTGATTAATGAGTTTTGCATCTACCGTAGCACTGGCCATAATGACACCGTCTACTTGGTATTGATCTATCAGAGGTAGAATGTCGTCAACATTTTTATCGTCTTGGCTAAAAAGAACAACACGTTGGTTTTCTGCTTGCAAGAGTTCAAGCAACTTCTGTAGTACTTTGGCGTAAAAGTAAGGGTTCTTGGATACTGGCTGAACTATAGCAATGCAGTTTGAATGACTTGAAATTAACGCTCTGGCCATCGCATTTGGTACATAGTTAAGTTGTTTGGCAGCCTCGAGTATTTTTTCTTTATTAGCCTTTGATATTTGGCTCCCTGGTGTAAAAGCTCGGGATACCGATGCCTGAGAGACTCCTGCTAGCTTTGCGACATCCTTGGAGTTAGCTTTTCTGTTTCTTTCCATCATCGATTTTCTATTTTTCAATTAGCTCCACGATAGTATAAGCGTTGCGCAGAGACGACAACAATGCGCAACGTTCTTATTTGGTAACTCAGTATTGAACTAAGTCTTCACTGTTTATACATGTCACTTAATGAAGGTGAACCTATGTGAAGCTTACACCTGCTCTTCAGTCGCTTTGTATCGGCGAACTCGAATGTCCGCTTGCTCTTTATGCCCCGCAAAACCTTCTAGAGCACAAAGGCGCGAGCAATACTCGCCAACTTTGAGTGAGGCTGCTTCACTTACACGTTGGTATGTGCACGTTTTGATGAACTTACCGACCCACAACCCGCCTGTATATCGAGCTGCCTTGTTTGTAGGCAGTGTGTGGTTAGTACCAATGACCTTATCACCGTATGACACGTTGGTTTCTTTGCCTAGGAATAGGGCACCAAAGTTCGTCATGTTATCGAGGAAATACTTTGGATCTTTCGTCATTACCTGAACATGCTCGAAAGCCAGTTCATCCGCTACTTGTACCATCTCTTCATATGTATCGCAGACTATAACCTGCCCATAATCAGCCCATGCCTTTGACGCAATTTCAGCTGTAGGAAGGACTTTGAGTTGCCTTTCGATTTCTTGGATGGTTTCTTCTGCAAACTCCTGCGAGTTTGTTAATAAAATTGACGGGGAATTGTAGCCGTGTTCTGCTTGGCCAAGTAAATCTGCAGCAGCGAGTTCAGGATCGCATCCAATCTCATCAGCAATGACTACTGTCTCTGTTGGACCGGCAAACAGATCAATTCCAACACGACCAAAGAGTTGTCTCTTGGCTTCTGCGACAAAAGCGTTGCCCGGACCTACAATAATATCAACTGGAGCAATAGTTTCCGTACCAATGGCCATTGCACCCACAGCTTGTACTCCGCCCATGCAATATATTTCATCTGCTCCCGCCATTGCCATTGCCGCTACGACGTACGTGTTCGGCTTCCCGTTAAAAGGAGGAGCACATGCGATTACACGTTGTACGCCAGCTACTTTAGCCGTCAGTACACTCATGTGTGCTGAAGCGACAAGTGGATATTTTCCACCTGGAATATAGCAACCGGCGCTGTTTACAGGAATGTGTTTGTGCCCAAGAAACACGCCAGGCAAGGTTTCTTCTTCTACGTCTTTAAGAGAGTTTCTTTGGATTTCGGCAAAACGACGAACTTGTGCCTGAGCAAACTCGATATCTTCTTTTTCTTGTTCTGTCAGGGCATCGACACACGCTTTGATTTGCTCATCAGTCAATCGAAATTGCTCTGGACTCCAGTTATCAAACTTCTCTGAGAGCTCTTTTATGACAGTGTCACCCTCACTTTCTATTCGTGAAAGAATATTTTCCACCGTTGTGCGTACACTTTCGTCATTGTTTTTCGCTACTTCAACGTCAATACCGTTCTTTAAGTAATTGATCATACTGTTCTACCTATTCACCTTGTTATGTACCTAACCTGAGCGCAATATTTAAGATTAATGCGCTGTATACGTATTCAACAAATAACCGATTAAGGAGTAGAAAGGATACCGTTCACCCTCAGAAATGTGATCCATTCGTACAAAATTGGTTGCTATAATGTTAATTAATTGTTGTTTGAAGGCGATCACAGTTGTTTTTCTTTTTATTTACTAACTTATCGACTCTTCTGAATAGGTATTCAGTGGAGTGGTCTTTAGTTTCGTTGTCATGAGTGAAAAAGTTGTGATGCGAAGTTGGGGAGTAAAAGAAATATTACAAGGAGAAGGGTATGCGTCATTTCAAACGACTGAAATCAATAGGGTTAACGCTCTTGTTAGCTGTTCCATTCACAAGTACTGCTCAGACAGTTCTTAAGTTAGGTCATATCTATGATTCATCGCATCCATGGCATGACAGCGCGGTAGAGATAGCCGATAGAATTGCCAGTAAAACTGATGACCGTGTGAAAATTGAGATCTTCTCGAATGGTACGTTGGGTTCAGAGCAGGAATTGCTCGAGCAAGTAATTACTGGTGGTGTTGACATCGCTGAAATCAGCTCAGGTCAGTTGGGAAATGTATTTAAGCCCATGGTGATAACTGAAATGCCATATATCTTCAAAGATACCGATCACCTAATGCGCTTCTTCGCAAGTGATATTGCCCAACAGATGTTCGATGACTTTAAGGATCAGTTCAATGTTCACTTGCTAGGTTCGAGTTCATGGGGCGTACGACACGTAATTGGCAGCAAACCAGTGACGTCTCCTGAAGACATGAACTCTTTTAAACTTCGAGTGCCAGAGCAATCTATCACTGTTGCTTATGCGAAAGCGATGGGGAGCAAACCAACACCGGTACCATACACAGAGGCGTATCTTGCTATGCGTCAAAACATGGTCGATGGCCTAGAAAACCCTCTAGGATCAATTCAGACAATGAAGTTCTATGAAGTGGGTAACGAGTTGAGTCTTACTGGACATGTTATTACTGCCGTGCACTTTGCAGTTAACGACGCGTCGCTAGCAGCGTTAAGCGCGGATGACCGTCAAGTTGTACTAGATGAATTCGAGCGCTCAGCACAAGACACAGCAAACAAAGTCGTTAAAGCAGATAACGAGGCTTTAACATTCATGAAGAGTCAGGGTGTCAAAGTTACGCAAACAGACCGTGAAGCGTTTCAGGCAAAGACAAAATCAATGTCTGATGACTACGCAGGATATTGGAAGAAGTACGGTGATTTGTACACGATAATCCAGCAACTTTAATTGGCCTGCGAGGGTAAATGATGCATTTGCTAAATAGATTTGATGAGTACTTTTGTGCGTTCTTGTTCCTGATCTTGTTTTTGGTTATGTCAGTGAATATTGTGGCAAGAGAGGTCTTTCAAGTTTCATTCGAGTGGGCAATTGAACTTTGTCGATACCTCCTTGTTTGGGTGACCTTCATAACAGGAGTATCACTCTTCCTTCGTGGGCAGCACATCGCCATCGATAACGTGTGGAGGAGGGTTCTAAGGGGAGGGAATCGCAGAGTCTATCTAGCGCTAAATGCAATCCGATACCTGTCGACTATCTGTGTCGGAGTCTTTCTCTCCTACTATGGTTATGAATTTGCTTACAAAATGAGATTTTTTTCAAGTCCATCACTGGAAGTAAGCCAATCATATCTCTATGCCGTAATTCCGATCACCGGTGCGCTCATTGTTGTTACTTCATTGATTAACTTATATAAGGAAAAAGACGCATGTTGATTGGGTTCATTACCTTATTGGTCTTAGTTGTTTTGGGGGTGCCGGTTGCGTTCAGTGTTACTTTCGCAAGTTTGGCCATTGTACTTACTGATCCAATGTTATCGGAAACCACCGCGCTGCAACGCATGGTTTCAGGGGTAAATTCATTTACATTTATCGCCATACCTTTTTTTATCTTAGCTGGAAATCTAATGAATACTGGCGGTATTACCGCACGGATCTTTGAGTTTGCCTCTGTTTGTGTGCGCCATATTAAAGGTGGTCTGGCTCATGTGAATGTATTCTCTAGCGTTATATTCTCTGGTATGTCTGGAGCCGCCGTTGCAGATGCGGGAGGTCTTGGCGCAACTACGATTAAGGCAATGCGGTCAAGCGGCTACGGTGAAAAGGTGAGTATTGGGGTCACTGCTGCTTCATCAATCATTGGTCCTATAATTCCTCCTAGCATGTCCATAATCATCTATGCGATCGTTGCGTCACAATCAATTGAGAAGTTATTTGCCGCAGGTGTTGTGCCTGGGCTTATGATGGCTTTGTCGTTGATGGTTATGATCTATGTATTTTCTGATAGCTTGAAGTGTCCGAATGAAAGGAAGGCAAGTAGGAGTGAAATTTGGCAAGCCTTAAGAAGGGCGTTCCCATCATTGATGACACCATTCATTATTCTCGGTGGGATATTTACCGGAGCCTTCAGTCCAACAGAGTCCGCTGCGATCGCTTGTCTGTATGCCTTGTGTTTAACAATTTTCTACGGCGAGTTTTCGTTTAAGTCCTTTGTTGAGTGCATTGTAGTTTCTACGAAAACATCAGGCCAGGTACTAATGATCATTGCGTCAGCTACACTGTTTGCTTGGATACTGACCACTAAGCAGATACCTCAAACCATGTCAGAATTTGTATTGGGCGGTGTAGACTCTTTTTGGATGGTACTTCTCTTTTTAAACTTATTGTTATTGACGGTTGGCTTGTTCTTGGAAACCGTAGCAGCAATCAACCTGTTAGTACCAATTATCTATCCAATCATGGTGTTAGGCTTTGGTATGGATCCAGTGCAGTTAGGAATTATCATCGTTCTTAACCTGATTATAGGCACACTTACGCCACCATTTGGAACGGTGTTGTACGTACTCAGTGGTGTATCTAACACCAGCGTCACGGATGTGGCCAAGTACACGGCATTCTTCATTCCACCATTGCTGATTGTGTTGGTGCTGGTGAATGTTTTTCCATCTTTGACGTTAGCTCTGCCAAAATACCTATTTGGGTAGTTTGACTGACACCCAGCAACGGGTTGGAGGTTCAGAAGTAAAAGTAAGCAAACAAGGATTAAGCGCTGCGAAGCCAGCGCTTAATCCTATTGTTGAACAAACCCGATGCCTCCATATAAGTAGATTGTGCGATCTTTTCTGGTGATGACCTTACCTCGATGGTTCTCCTTGGGTGATTCAAGATACTTTTTCTAATCTGACATAAGCGTTTTAGAGGGACTATGCTAACGCGTTTATGTCCAAAAGCTTGTTGGTCGGTGTGCTGTTATTGGTTGCTCCGTGCGCTATTAATAGAAATGCAAGCGAATAAGGAGTGGGTAATCGCTCAAAAGTCGGGTGGAAAAGCGATAAAACGGCAAAAACTATTGGAATTAAGTCAAGGTTCTTTTTTTAATGAAAAGGCTTATTGATCTGAACACAACACTTCTCCATATAAGTATATCCACAAATACAAACCTCAAACTGGCGATAAAGAGCTTTAATATTGATAAATATATAAACATCTTGGGCGCTGGAGAAATTTCAGTATACTGCGCTTAGGTTACACTGTAGAAAAAATCGCCGTATTCCCAGCGGGGTCCTTTGATGAGAAATAGAAATCGCGTTTGAATATGCAACCAAACGATTTTGCCGCTTGCAGTTTATTCGGTATACAAATAATAAACCTTTGACTAGTCCGAAGGTCGGTCAAATGAGAGAAAGTCATGTTTTTTAATAAGTCGCTTCAACAAGAAAATCAACGATTAAAGCAGGAGTTGCAAATCCTGCAGCAAATCCAAACCAGTTTAGATGAAGAGATGATCCGCTTAACATTGGATAGTAAAGGCATCATTACTTCTGCAAATACTAAACTACAGCAAGAACTTTTCTTAAATGATGATGAGATCTTAACGAAATCAATTACTGAATTGGTACCGTTAAATTCGCGCAATACAGATCACTTTCATCGAATGAAGAAAGCCGTTCAAGATAAAGTATTCTGGAATGGGGCATTGCAAGTACAGAAAGGTAATGGTGAGGAAGCTTGGTTAAGAACGATTATCCAGCCTGTTTTAAGTGAGCGCAGAGAAGTAGAGAGCTTTTTTGTTTTTGCTTCTGAACTTACGCGAACGATCAAATCATCTCGTGAGCAAGAGGACATGATAAATGCATTAAGTCGTTCTATGGCGGTAATTGAGTTCACATTAGATGGCCATGTTTTAAAAGCCAACGATAATTTCCTAAACACAATGGGTTATACGCTTGATCAGATTCTAGGGAAGCATCATCGCATGTTTTGTGATCAGGAAGAGTCGAGCTCTCAAGCTTACCGTGAGTTTTGGCAACGTTTAGCAAAAGGGCAATTTTCATCAGAGCGATTCAAACGAGTTAACCGTTATGGTGAAGAGGTGTGGTTAGAGGCTTCATATAACCCAATCCATAACGACAGAGGAGAGCTCTATAAGGTCGTTAAGTTCGCGACAGATATTACCCAACAGGTGATGCAGGAACAGAAAATGGCCCAGGCTGCGCAATTGGCGAACGAAATCTCCCAAGAAACTGGAACACAAACCCTGCAAGGGCAAGAGGTTATAGGCTCAACGTTAGAAAAGATGCAGACACTTTCCGAGCAAATGCAGCAAGCGAACACGGCGATTGACGAGCTTAAAGCGCACTCATCGCGTATTAGCGAGTTGGTAAATAGCATCAGTGGTATCGCTGACCAAACTAACTTATTGGCGTTAAATGCGGCGATAGAAGCGGCTCGTGCGGGTGAGCATGGCAGAGATTTTGCCGTTGTTGCTGATGAAGTCAGACAGCTTGCTACAAGAACCAATGCAACCACCGATGAAATTGTCACAATGGTCAGTGAAAACCTACAGCGAACAGATAACGCAGTTAAGCTGATCGCTAAATGCCAAAAAGAAGCACTAGATACGCTAGAGCTCTCTGAAAAAGCAGGCAATGTGATGAATGAAATACAAGATGGCGCTAGCCGTGTTGTAGAGGCCGTGGAGCAGTTTAATCGCTCGTTGTAGTCAGTTCTTCATGCCAGCACAGGCTTTTAAGTTTCTATATAATCAAATTGTTTACTAGTGCTACTCATCGCCAATCAAGCGTGTTTTTGGTGATGAGAAAGCCAGTTCATTCCTTTCTTAATATTTCGTATTTCTATCTTTACGTGTCGCTATTTTACAACACTGTTAATAAAAAGTAGCGTAATTTAATCTCCTGTTAACTTGGTTGCGAATCACAGTTGGGGGAGACCTACTTGGACTTACTAAATTTCACCATAGATAACTTAGCGCTGCTAGGTACGCTTACCATGGAGCACATCTCTTTGGTCGCTCTGGCTGTTGGGCTTGCCATCCTAACTGGCGTACCTATCGGCATTCTTATCACACAAAATGAGCGCGTTGCGAAAGTGGTGCTTTACGTAGCGTCCATCATTATCACCATTCCTTCAATCGCACTGTTTGGTTTGATGATTCCTCTCTTATCGACCATTGGTCATGGAATTGGCTACGTGCCCGCCGTGATTACCGTACTGCTTTATTCTCAACTGCCTATTATTCGCAACACTTATACCGCCATTCACAACGTAGAACCGTCACTCCGAGAGGCAGCTCGCGGCATCGGGATGACGCCTTTTCAGCGTTTGAAAATGGTGGAAATTCCGTTGGCGATTCCGGTGATTATGGCGGGTGTGAGAACGGCAGTAGTAATGAATATTGGCGTTATGGCGATCGCCGCGTATATCGGAGCAGGAGGGTTGGGCGTGTTTATCAGCCGCGGCATCTCGCAAAGTGATCCTCGACAACTGATCGTTGGTGCCATCGCCGTTAGCCTTCTGGCTATCATCGCGGATTACGGATTGATTCGACTACAAAAAAGATTAACGCCACCGGGCCTAACCGCTGCTCGATAAAGGACAAATAATAGGGACATTCAAATGATCAAAATTGACAAGCTAACCAAAATTTTTGAAACGCCTAATGGCCCGGTGACTGCCGCAGATCACATTGAGATGGAAGTTCCCAGTGGTGAAATTTGTGTGTTACTTGGCCCATCCGGTTGTGGCAAAACCACCACGCTGAAAATGGTCAACCGAATTATTCCCGCGACATCGGGCAAGATCTATCTTGGCGGTGAAGATACTTCAGGGATGGATACAGTCACTCTGCGCCGCAACATCGGCTATGTTATTCAGCAAATTGGCTTATTTCCCAACATGACGATCGGCGAAAACATCGCGGTGGTTCCCAAGTTATTAGGATGGGATAAGGCAAGGTACATGACGCGTGCAAAAGAGCTATTGGAGATGGTTGCTCTTGATCCTAGTGTCTTCCTTAATCGTTATCCAAATGAGTTGTCTGGCGGACAGCAGCAACGAATTGGAGTTGCTCGCGCGCTAGCTGCGGATCCTCCCGTCATGCTGATGGATGAACCTTTTGGTGCGATTGACCCGATCAACCGTGAAGTAATCCAGGATGAGTTCCTTAAAATGCAGCAGGAGCTCAACAAAACCATCATGTTTGTCAGTCATGACATTGATGAAGCGGTCAAAATGGCCGATAGAATCGCGATTTTCCGTGATGGTCATCTGGTTCAGTACGATACGCCTGACGATTTGCTCGCACACCCGAAAGATGATTTCGTGAAAAACTTTGTCGGAGATGATCGCGCACTTAAACGTCTACGCTTAGTTACGGCTGAGTCCGTCATGCAGACCACTTTTGCGTACGTGAAACCTAATGATACGCTTGCCGACGCTCTAACCAAAATTGACGCGTATGGGTATCGCGACGCCGTGATATTAGTGAATGACCAACACCAACCTATCGGTTATGTGCCAAAAGCTACCGCAATCAATATGAAGGGGTACTGCGGCGAACATTATGTCGGCCTGAAAACAATCGCCCGAACCACGGATGATCTGCGTAAAGTCGCGTCGAAGATGTTCACGCACGACATTGTTTGGATGCCGTGTGTCGACGAGAATGGCCGCTTAGTGGGCGAAGTCACACAGCGCGGCATTACCCATTATCTCGGTGCAACTTATCAGCGCGATACCTCTCCTAGTCAGCCGCAGCCATTGCATCAGGCTAAGGAGGCATCGTGACCAATCAGCTCAAACAAACCTACTATTTCGTTTTATTGGCGTGTGTCTTTGCGTTGGGTATTTATTTACAAGGCGCGGGTACGATCGACGATTTCCTCTACTACCAAGAAGACATTGTTTATTTGACGGTTCAGCACATTGAACTGGTGCTGCTGTCTGGTGGGTTGGCGATCCTAATCGCGATTCCCGTCGGCGTATTGCTCAGCCGTCCCCGTTTTCAGAAAGTCGCAGAATCGGCGATGCAGGTTTTGAATGTGGGGACCACGATTCCTACTTTAGCCATTCTCGCGCTGGCAATGAGCTTTCTTGGCATTGGCACCGTGCCTGCGGTATTTGGACTGACGATTGCCTCGTTGTTGCCGATTGTCAGAAACACCTACATCGGGCTGAAAGAAGTGCCCGCTCATTTAAAAGAAGCGGCGTCAGGCATTGGTATGACCGAGTTACAAATGTTATTTCAGGTTGAAATTCCTAATGCGCTGTTCGTCATTTTTGCCGGTATCCGCACGGCGTTAGCTGTCAACGTGGGCACCGTGCCACTGGCCTTCTTAATTGGTGGCGGTGGGTTAGGGGAACTCATTTTTACCGGTATTGATCTGGATGAACCCATCATGATGCTGGCAGGCGCTATTCCTACAGCAATGTTGGCTATCGCTATCGACAGTGTGGTAGGAGCCGTTGCCTATGTCACTGTACCTAAAGGCTGTAACCCTATTAGAGCTAGACAATAACAATCCTAAAAATTGAACACAGACAGGAGTCAAACATGTTGAAGCAAATTACTCGCCGCTTGCTGGCCGTTGGTGTAGTGCTTTCAAGTTTTCACGCATCTGCGGAAATCGTCGTAGGTGGTAAAAACTTTACAGAACAACAGCTTTTAACGGAGATCACGTCTCAATATTTAACCAAAAAAGGCTACGACGTTGATAAACGTTCGGGCATGGGCAGTGCGGTTTTGCGTAAAGCGCAAGAAAACGGCCAGATTGATCTTTATTGGGAATACACGGGCACATCACTGATCATTTACAACAAAGTTAAAGACAAGCTCCCAGCAGAGCAAGTGTATCAACGCGTTAAGGAACTGGATGCCAAGAAAGGCCTAGTTTGGCTTAACCCTTCAAAAGCGAACAACACCTACGCGCTCGCTATGCGCAGTGACGATGCGAAACAACGTGGTATCTCAACCTTATCCGACTTCGCCGAGCAAATGCGCCAAGACCCGCCAATGACCATTGCTTTGAATGCGGAATTCTATGCACGAAAAGATGGCTTCCGACCTTTACAGAAAACCTACAAATTCAAAGCTTCACGAGACCAAGTGAAACGCATGGATACTGGGTTAACTTATGATGCGCTAAAAGGGAAAGAAGTCGATGCTGCGCTCGTATTTGCAACAGATGGTCGTATCAAAGCATTTGGTTTTACCGTTTTAACGGATGACAAACAGTTCTTCCCTGATTACGCGATCACTCCTGTGGTTCGCCAAGAAACGCTAGATGCGAACCCAGACCTTGCCGAGCAAATGAACGCGCTTTCTGCGGCGATCGATGGCGATACGATGTCGACATTGAATCAACAAGTTGATGTGGAGCGACGTTCGATCTCAGAAGTCGCAAGCCAGTTCCTATCTGAGCATAACTTGGGGTAATACCATGACTATCCTGCAAGTCAGTGTGGCCCAAATCAACGCCCAGTTAGGCGATGTGAATGCCAATCTGAATACTCATCAGGATTACATAAAGCAAGCTGCGGCCTTAGGGTCGCAGCTATTGCTGTTTCCTGAACTCTCCTTGACCGGATACCAGCTCCAATCTTCTGTGCGTGAAGTCGCCATGAAGCGTGATGATGCTCGGCTTAAAGAGCTTGCGCAACTTGCGCCGCAGATGTCCGTGATTGTCGGCTTTGTTGAACAGGCCGCTCCGGGAGAGTACTACAACGCGATGGCTTGGTTGCTCGGTGGTAGGGTGGTTGCTGTGCATCGCAAAGTCAATTTACCAACCTATGGTGGGCTTGAAGAGGGTAAGTGGTTTCATTCGGGAGAGGCTACCACCAGCGTTTCTCTTGACGAAAATTGGCGAGGCTCGGTTTTAATTTGTGCCGATTTATGGAATCCACCTTTGGTTCATTGCGCGCTACTCGATAAGCCTGACATCTTGCTCGCGCCGATCAATTCGGCCAGCAGTATTGTCAGTAAAGACTTTTCCAATGAAGACAACTGGTTAGTTAACGTTAAATTCTATGCGGTGCTCTACGGAACCCCAGTTTTGATGGCCAATCGTTACGGGCCAGAGGGCGAAGCGTGGTTTTGGGGGGGAAGCTGTATTTTGTCTGCAACGGGTGAGCTATTGGCGCAGGCAGAAGACGGTGAAACCTTGATAACTGCGACTTTGTCATTGGACGATATTGATAAAGCCAGGTTCGAGCTGCCTACCGTGCGAGACAGCAATACACCATTGATCACAACGCTATTGTCGAAGGCAAAACGCTAAAACTGGAGCAGTAGATGATGCAATCTATTCATCGATTTATTCACGAACTAACCTTTGAACAGCTTCCTGCTGACGTTATTGAACAAGCGAAATATTGCGTCTTGGATCTGTTAGGTGTCGCCGCAGCTGGTAAAGCGACGCAGCTGCAAAACATGGTAGCCAAACTCGCGCAGAAGCAGTTTGCCGGTGATACGCCGATGCTGTTTTCTGATCACACGGCCAGTGGCTGTGGGGCGACTCTATATGGCGGCATGTTGATTGACAGTATGGACGCGCACGACGGCCAAGTCCTGACGAAAGGCCATGTAGGCGTTGCTGTTTTGCCGGGGCTGCTCGCCAGTATGCATGATTCAGCAGTTACGGGAGAAGAGTTATTAACGTCCCTCATCATTGGCTACGAAATTGCAACTCGCGCCGGAATCGCGCTGCATCAAACCGCTTGTGATTATCATACTTCTGGTGCTTGGAATGCGTTGGGTGTTGCAGCGGTGTCCGCAAGAAGAAAAGGTTTAACGGATTTACAAACAGAGCACGCGCTCGGCATTGCTGAGTTTTATGGTCCACGCAGCCAAATGATGCGTTGTATTGAACATCCAACCATGCTCAAAGACGGCTCTGGCTGGGGAGCGATGGCGGGCTTTGCCAGTGCAGAACTGGCAGAAGAGGGCTTTACTGGCGCGCCAGCCGTGACTCTGCTGGATCAACAAACTCACGCTTTGTGGGCAGATTTAGGGCAGCGCTGGTATATCCTGGAACAATACTTTAAACCGTATCCGGTTTGTCGTTGGGCTCAACCCGCGGTTGAAGCGGTGAGAGCGCTGCAACAAGAAAATAAACTAAAAGCTGATGAGATTGAACTTATCGAAGTTCACAGCTTTCACCAGGCGGTGTGCCTGCATACCAAGCGCCCTGAGACAACCGAGCAGGCTCAGTATAGTTTGCCATTTTCAGTCGCGAGTGCGGTTATAGATAATACGGTCACGGTAGAAGCCGTCACCAAAGGACTGAAAGATCCTGCTCGCTTGGCACTTACGGAACGGATGAAGTTAATTGAAGAGCCTGCATACAATGATAAGTTTCCAGCCGAACGTTGGGCGCATGTCGTGGTGACGTTGAAAAATGGCGACAAACTGACTTCACCTCCCTGTATTGCGCGAGGTAATCCTGAAAATCCGCTTAGTCGAGGCGAGATGCGAGGTAAGTTTCGTACTTTGGCAGAGAAAGAACTGCCCGCCTCGCGCGTGTCAGCGATAGAAGAGGGCTGTTTGCAACTTGATAAAGCCAGTAAAGAGCAGGTAATTGCTTGGCTATCATTGCTTTACCAAGGCACGTTGTCCGATAAGCCGTCTGACACATCACGATGAGATCGAAGAGATCGAACTCCTTTCTCTTACTCAATCTTAAGCTAAACGTCGCTCCTCACGCGGCGTTTTTTCATAGCGTTTTTTGTAGCAGCGCGCAAAATACGATGTAGAACTGAACCCACAAGCGGTGCTGATTTGAGTGATGGACAGCATGGTTTGCAACAACAAATGTTGAGCGCGTTCTAAGCGCAATTGAAGGTAGTAATTGCCTGGTTTGTCTTGCAAGTATTGCAAAAATAACCTTTCCATCTGCCTGACCGATAACCCTACTTGCTCGCCAATTTCATAGCACTTTAGCGGCTCTTCCATGTTGGCTTCCATGATCTCTACAGCGTCGAGCAGGCGCGGGTGGCGGATGTTGTGCTTACGGATTAACGACATCCGCTGTTTATCATGCGCGGGTCGAATCGCAGGGTGAATGCATTGCTCTGCCACTTGATTCGCCAAGTCACTCCCATGTTGGTTTGTAATTAAATGAAGCATCATATCCAAACCGGCTAAGCCGCCCGAACAAGTTGGTGTGCGTGGGTCGAATTCGTACAACTCACTGGTCACGTTAATGTTTGGAAACTCCTCTGCCAGGCTGTTGGCGGACTCCCAATGCACGGTACACGTTTTGTTTTTTAACAGGCCAGCTTTTGCTAACAATACGCTGCCTGTCGAAGTCGAGCCCACAGCGATGCCTTGACGAAGCGCTTGCTTTAACCACTGATTCACCGAGCCACTCGCAGCAGCAACGTGGGCGCCAATACCCGCTACAACCAGCAGAAAGTCTAAATGAGCAATGTTGTTGACTGACTGCGTTGGCGAGAATGAAACGCCATTACTGGCCGATACTTCTTTATCTTCGAATCCATAAATATCCCACTGATACAAATCGCAACCAGCGAGGCGATTGGCCATTCGAAGAGGTTCGATAACCGCCGAAAAAGAGAGCATCGAAAAATCAGGAATAAGGAAAAAACCAATGCGATACGTGTGTGTCGTTTTCATTCTCTGTGGTCACCAAGTGGGCAGTTCATCTATGTCGTATTTCTGGATAAGAATGTCGCAATTGTTAAATTATTGCTATCAAAATTCGAACATGATGTGACTTAAGACAAGGACTTCTTTGTCGAGCATACACATTCATTTGGACGAGATAATTATGATTGAACAAAAAGCCCCAGTAATTAGTGATGGTCTACGCCTTGATGGCGCTTTCTTTACTGACGAGAACGTTAACAACCCAGACTTACCGATCGTTATTGTCTGCTCAGGCTTTACTGGGCAAAAAAATATTCACCCAGAGCGTTACGCGAGAGCCTTAACTGCGAAGGGCTTTACAGTATTCGGATTTGACTACCGTGGCTTTGGTGAATCTGAGGGTATTCGTGAGCGAGTTATCCTAGATGAACAAGTACGTGACATCGCGAACGCGGTTGCGGTTGTGAAACAGCGCGCTGACGAGGAAGGCCGCAAAGTCGTACTGGCTGGCTGGGGCATGGCGGGTGGATTAATTCTTGATGCTTACCGAGTTTGTCAAGATGCGATTGATGGCCTTATCTCCATGAACGGCTTTTATGATGCGGTACGTGTTCAGGTTGCTCAACGTGGCGAGCACGGTTGGAAAGCGTTCCGTCAATTTATGTTAGAAGAGCGTACACGTCTTGCTCTTGGTGGAGAAAAGCAGGGGATTGATCCATTTGAAATCTACCCGCTTGATCCAGTAAGCCGCGAATATGTATTCACTGAACTGGTCAAAGCGCCGGGCTACGGCGTGACATCTGATCTGGATTTTGCGGATTCTCTCATCAATTTCAAACCGGAAGCTCTACTGGACGAGCGATTTGCAGACGCGCCAATCTTGATTGCGCACGGTGCAGAAAACGACCTTCACCCAGTGACCGAAGCAAAGTCGCTGTACGCGAAATACCCTGGACCGAAATCTCTATTCTTACTGCCTGAAGGTGGTCACACCGAGTGGATGTTGGACGACGATCCTAAGTTTATTCAGTTCTCTGGCGTGATCGCGAACTGGTTGAGTGAGAACTTCAGTTAAGTCTTCAAGAGGTGCTTTCACTGATGGCACCTCTATCTTTCTGACAGGATGATTTTCGATGAGCATAATTCCATTTTGTGAAGCGGCTGACCCATTTGTAAATAAACCAACAATCGCGATTCCTGAAGGCGCGGTTGATTGTCATGCCCACGTTTTTTCTTCACGTTATCCGTACTGTGAAACGCGAACCTACACGCCACCCGATGCCAGCGTCGGCACGTACCTGCATTTGCACCAGCAATTAGGCATCCGTCATGGCGTGCTGGTTCAGCCGAGTGTGTATGGCAATGACAACCAGTTGCATCTTGATACATTACGGTATTTACGCCAGCAAGGTTACGACTACAAAGGCGTCGCGGTCGTGGATGCGGATGTGTCTGAGCAAACGCTTGATGAGCTACAAGAAGCGGGATTTTGTGGTGTACGGATGAATTTGCTGTTTAAAGGTGGTATTGAGTGGCGTGATGTTGAGCGTTTAGCGGCTCGCCTTGCAGAGCGACACTGGCACCTTCAATGCTTAATTGATGTTTCGCAGTTTGATGACTTATATCACCGATTAAGGGCTTTACCCGTGCCCGTAGTGATTGATCATCTTGGACATATGCCAACAAACAAGCTGATTTCTCATCCTGGTTTTCAAACCTTATTGAAGCTTAAGGCCGAAGGGAAAGTGTGGACAAAACTGTCGGCTCCGTATCGTTTGTCGCCTCAATCGCCGCCTTATGATGACGTTTCTCCATTTGCTCAAGCTTTGTTAGAAGCGAATGAAGAGCAATGTGTCTGGGGGTCGGATTGGCCTCACCCATGTTTTGCTGCTGAGATGCCAAATGATGGCCAGTTGTTAGATACCTTGTGGCACTGGACGCAAGATACGACACTGTTTAGCAAGATTCTGGTCGATAACCCCAAGCGCCTCTACCGCTTTTAACTCCACATTCATGTTATGAAACTAAAAAGACAACCGTAAGGCACTGATTCAAATTATGCTTCCTGCACTTCCGCTACAGGTTTCTTCTGAACCTGTGGTTATCAAGTTCTTTAACACCCTTAAACAGCTTGGTTTCAAGGGGGATACTGATGCTCGCTATACCACTCGATTGAGTATGGCGACTGACAACAGCGTCTACCAGCAACTTCCGTTGTCGGTCGTCTTTCCTGCCAACCATCATGATGTGGTAATACTTGGCAAGGTCAGTGCTCGTGATGAATTTAAACACCTGACCTTTTCGCCCAGAGGAGGCGGAACGGGCACCAACGGACAATCATTGAACTCGGGGATCGTGGTTGATCTGTCTCGCTACATGAATCGAGTGTTAGAGATTAACGAGCAGGAAGGTTGGGTGAGAGTGGAAGCTGGGATAGTCAAAGATCAACTCAACGACATCGTTCGCCCTTATGGTTATTTCTTCTCGCCAGATCTGTCGACCAGCAACCGCGCAACATTAGGTGGGATGATTAATACTGATGCATCAGGCCAAGGCTCTTTGCAATATGGTAAAACCTCGGATCATGTGTTGGCGCTCAAAGCCGTATTGGCGGATGGTTCGGTGCTCAATACCGAAGCAATTCAACAAAACAAATGGTTAAACAGTGATGTAGTATCGCGAGCGTTAAAAATTACGGAGGAAGTTTGTCGAGACAAGCGTCAACAGATTCTGGATAAGTTTCCTCCTCTGAATCGATTTCTTACTGGTTATGACCTAAAAAACGCCATCAACGACAAGAGTGAAGAGTTTGACGTCACGAGAATATTATGTGGCTCTGAAGGTACGTTAGCTTTTATCACTGAAGCCAAGCTCAATCTTACGCGAATACCTACCACGCGACTATTAGTGAACGTTAAATACGATAGTTTTGACTCTGCGCTACGAAATGCGCCCTTGATGGTCGAAGCAGAGGCGCTATCGGTTGAGACAGTTGATGCAAAGGTACTCAATCTTGCAAGAGAAGACATTGTCTGGCACTCGGTAAAACACGCGATCTCAGACGTGCAGGGCAAAGAGATGCAAGGGATTAACTTTGTCGAGTTCGCAGGCAGTCAAAGCGATGATATTGAGGATAAAGTTGAACGCTTACTTTTAATTCTTGATAAAGAAATCGTTCATCGACGCAGTGGTATCATCGGCTATCAAGTCTGTCGCGGCCCCAAAGACATCCAAGCTATTTATGGAATGCGCAAGAAAGCGGTTGGGCTGCTTGGCGCGACTAAAGGTCAGGCAAAGCCGATTGCATTCGCGGAAGATACCTGTGTGCCGCCCGAAAACTTGGCGGACTTTATCGCGGAATTTCGTACGTTACTAGACAGCAATAACCTGCATTATGGCATGTTTGGGCATGTGGATGCTGGCGTTCTTCACGTGCGTCCGGCGCTCGATATGTGTGACCCCGAACAAGAAGCGTTGATGCATCAACTGTCCGATGATGTGGTCGCGCTGGTGGCAAAATACAATGGTTTAATGTGGGGAGAGCACGGTAAAGGATATCGCTCAGAATATGGACCTGCCTTCTTTGGTGATGAGCTCTTTACTGAATTAAGGCGTATTAAAGCGGCGTTTGACCCCGACAATAAAATGAATCCGGGGAAGATTTGCACACCACTGAATAGCGACGCTGAAATGGTAAAAGTCACAGCGAGCAAGCGTGGCTACTATGATCGTCAGATCCCCGTAGCAGTCCGAGAGTCGCTTAAGCCCGTGCTGTCTTGCAATGGCAATGGGCTGTGTTTTAATTACGATGCTGATAGCCCAATGTGTCCATCATTTAAAGTAACAGCCGATCGTCGCCACTCTCCGAAAGGGAGGGCGGGGATAATGCGTGAATGGCTGCGTCGCCTTAATGACAGTGACTTCGATTTGCTCGCTAACGAACAGCAACTTCTCAATCAAACGTTATCGGTTAAGCTTTTGGCTCAGAAGCTGAGTAAGTTGATATCTCGCCCCGCTCCTGATGATTTATCGCATGAAGTTTATGAGGTGATGAACGGTTGTCTAGCGTGCAAAGCATGTGCGAGTCAGTGCCCTGTTAAAGTTGATGTGCCTGATTTTAGAGCACGTTTTTTACACGTTTATCACTCGCGTTATCGCAGACCTCTGCGCGACTATCTGGTGTCGAATATTGAGCAACTGCTGCCGGTTATGGCAAAAGCCCCCAAGCTGGTTAATCAAATTGCATCTAGTAGGCCTGTTACGCAAGTATTAGAGACATCCATCGGTTTTGTTGATTCGCCAGTGCTATCGATCCCTACGTTGCAAAGTCGATGTCAGGCACTTGGAGTGAGCCCGTTTGACTTTGTGTATCTAGAATCGCTTTCCCCAGAAGTGAAGCAAAATTACGTCTTGATTGTTCAAGATCCATTTACCAGCTTTTATGAAGCCGAGTTGGTTGCGGATTTTATTCAGTTATTGCAGCGGTTAGGGAAACACCCTGTTGTTCTGCCTTTCAAACCCAATGGGAAAGCTCAACATGTAAAAGGTTTCCTTAAGGCATTCGCCAGAAATGCACAAAACACCTCGGATTTTCTCAAACAAGTTGCTGAGCTTGAAATTCCTATGATCGGTATCGATGCAGCCTTAGTGCTTTGTTATCGTGATGAATACCATCAGGTTCTAAAAGAAAAGCGGGGCGAATTTACAGTTTATACGGCTCATGAATGGCTGGTGGATACACTCAACGAATGGCCAGCTGTACGCGCATCAGATGAAGAGCCTTGGTATTTGATGGCGCATTGCACAGAAAAGACCAAAATACCGGAGACTGAGAAATCTTGGCAGTCTATTTTTCAGCACTTTGGCTTAAATCTGCAAGTCATACCTACGGGATGTTGTGGCATGGCTGGGACATTCGGACATGAAGTGGATAAGAAAAGTACGTCTGAAGCTATATATCAGCTTAGTTGGAAACCGAATATAAAGAACCTGCCCACTGAGCGTGTGTTAGCCACGGGGTACTCCTGCCGCAGTCAAGTTAAGCGTTTTGAAGGGGAGGTAGTTCGACACCCGGTACAGGTTTTAGCCAGTTTGCTTGCTGTATAGAATGCTAAAGTAATTTAGTATGCGAAAAGGCTTGCCTTAAGACTTTGCCTGCATTTAATGTATCTAGCAGCAGAACTTCAATCTGCGTGACAACAATACAGGAGAGGATCGGGCTTTCACTTTTTCGCTCGACACAAACCCCTTTCAAATTTACACAATAGCGCAGTAAAACTCTCTTGCTGCGCTATTGTGTGTTCCATATTTTGTGAGTACTTATGTTTAACTCAGAACGCAAAGCGACGGTTATTCTGGTTGCGACGACGATGATCGCGGCACTTGGCTGGATATTCTCTAAGGAAACAATACAGGGTTTACCACCTTTTGGCTTTATTGGGGCGCGATTTACTATCGCTTCGCTCTGCTTACTGCCTCTATGTTACCGACCTTTGCTGAAAGCAAACTTAAAAGATGTGCTTTCTGCTGGTGGTGTCGGGCTCCTGTTAGGCAGTGCCGTTATGACATGGATTTACGCTATTTCTATCAGTGATACTCTCGGGGAAGGCGCATTTATCATGAGCCTTTCCATGCTGTTTGTGCCGATTGTTGCATGGGTTATGTTTCGTCAACGACCACAACGAATTTTCTGGCTTTCTTTGCCTATCGCTGTATTAGGTCTTGCTTGTCTTTCTTTAGTTGGTGGCTGGAAACAATCGGCCAGTCAATTGTGGTTTCTTGGTGCAGCACTGGTTTTGGCGCTTCATTTTAATGTGAACAGCAAATACTCTCAAAAACTACCTGTGCTGCTGCTTACTTGCGTGCAACTTTTTTCAGCAGGTTGTTTAGGTTTGTTGGTTTCATTTTTTATGGAATCTTTCCCAGCAGAGGTGGATTCCTCTATTTGGTGGTGGTTTGCGTTGAGTACCTTATTAGCGACGAGCTTGCGTTACGTAATGCAAACCATGGGGCAAAAATTTGTTCAGGCAGGTAACGCTGCTCTAATTATGATATTAGAACCAGTTTGGACGGTTATTCTGAGCGTGCTGTGGTATGGCGAAGTGCTAACGGCAAATAAACTAGTAGGTTGTGTGCTTATCTTATTTTCTCTAATTATTTATCGTACTGGCGGGCGGTTTCGCTTCCCTACTCGAAAGTAGAGCAAGTTAACTTGGGTTGGGAGAATTTGAGGTGCCGGATGGCCTTCTACGAAAGTGATAATACGCGGTTACGCAATGCTAATGACACTTTTGATGTAGGCTGCCGACCCAGCTCTTCGCTGATCATCCAGCCAGCTTTAGCCAGTAGCTCTAAGTCGATCCCCGTTTCTATTCCTAACCCTTGGCATAAATATAGTACATCCTCCGTTGCGACATTTCCTGATGCGCCATGAGCGTATGGGCATCCACCCAGCCCAGCTACACTGCTGTCGATGGTATTGATGCCCATACTCAATGCTTGATGAATATTGGCGAGTGCTTGTCCCCATGTATCGTGGAAATGGACAGCAAGCTGGGGAAGAGGTGCAACCAACATGACGGCTTCTAGCATAGCAGCGATACGATTTGGCGTGCCTGTACCGATTGTGTCGCCTAGAGACACCTCATAACACCCTAAATCGATGAGTGATTTGACCACGCTCGCCACTTGTTTTGGGGCTGTCGGGCCATCGCAAGGGCAGTCGGCAACGCAGGATAGATAGCCACGAACAGGGATACCGTATTTGGTGGCTAATCGCATTACAGGTTCGAAGCGAGTTAGGCTTTCTGCAATCGAGCAATTGATATTGTGTTGGCAGAATCCTTCTGAGGATGAAGTGAAAATTGCGACCTGATTGGCGTCAGCCTCCAACGCTTGTTCTAAGCCTTTTAGGTTTGGTGTCAGGGCAGAGTAGGTAACATGATTTCGCCGTGTTATTGCTTTCATGACCTCTATTGAGTCCGCCATTTGTGGCACCCATTTGGGTGAGACAAAAGAGCCCGCCTCAATATGCGTTAACCCAGTATCAGAGAGTAAGTTGATCAGCCGGATTTTAGTCTGGGTCGCAACAGGAGATTCATTTTGCAACCCATCTCTAGGACCTACTTCGACAATCTTTACTTTGGAAGGTAGCATTACTTGTCCTGTGACTTGGTGACCCAACTTGGGCTACGCTTTTCAAGAAACGCTTGCAGCCCATCTTGACCTTGGGGTGATACTCTAATGTCCGCAATGAGCTTGCTAGTATAGTGAATCAGTTGTTGATCGATGGGGTTTTGATGACATTGATGGCAGAGCGTTTTCGCTTTACGCATCGCATCTGGGCTATTAAGTAGCAACGTCTTGATTACGCTATCGACCGCATTTTCAAGCTGTTTGGCTTCTTTCACTTCGTGCACAATACCAAACCGTTCGGCATCTTCGGCTGAAATGACTTCACCACTTAAGATATAGCGTCTAGCTTGTCTATTCCCCATCGCGCGCATGACGTAAGGCGCAATGGTCGCTGGAACTAAACCAAGCTTAACTTCACTTAAGCAAAAGTTGGCACTTTGGCTTGCGATGGCGATATCACTACAACAAATCAACCCTAAAGCACCACCATAAGCGGAACCTTGAACAACTGCGATGGTGGGTTGAGGGAACGAATCTAGTGTTTCCATGAGTCTTGCCAAGTTTTGGGCATCAACGAAGTTATCTTGCCTCGTGCTTTCGGCCATCGACTGCATCCAATTCAAATCGGCCCCGGATGAAAAGTGCTTGCCGTTACTTCTTAATACCAAGCACCGCACATCCGTTCGTAAAGCGAGATAATCTAGACGGTGGATAAGCAAGTCGATCGTACAAGCGTCAAAAGCATTGTGTTTAGCTGTTCTGTTTAGGGTAATGGTCGCTACGCCATTATCATCGACATGCCAAAGAACATCATCTTGCCTTTGGGCGTTGGGAATAATGCTTGGTTGCATTTCCTGCATACTTACTTCCTTAATTCATCTTTGGATGTTTACATTCTGAAGACGCCAAACTCGCTATCAGGAATGGGGGCGTTTAATGCTGCCATTAACGCTTGACTCAACACCTGACGCGTTTTTTTAGGGTCAATAATTCCGTCATCCCATAGCCGAGCACTCGCAAAATAGGGATGTCCTTGTGTTTCATACAAGTCTATGATCGATTCTCTAAAAATGTGCTCTTCTTGCTCTGACCATGCTTCCCCCTGACGTTCCTTCGCGTCTTTTCGAACTTGTGTTAAAACGCCTGCTGCTTGTTCTCCGCCCATCACAGAAATACGCGCGTTCGGCCACATCCACATCATGGTTGGATCATAAGCTCGGCCGCACATGCCATAATTGCCAGCGCCGTACGACCCACCGATGATCACGGTAAACTTCGGTACATCAGCACAAGCGACGGCCATCACCAGCTTGGCGCCATGTTTTGCGATGCCTTCTTCTTCCACCTTTTTCCCGACCATAAATCCGGTAATGTTTTGGAGAAAGAGAAGCGGTGTTTTCCGTTTGGCGCAAAGTTCAATAAAGTGTGCGCCTTTTTGTGCCGATTCAGAAAACAAGATGCCGTTGTTTGCCACAATGCCGATCAAGTGTCCGTGAACGCGAGCAAAGCCACACACTAACGTTCTGCCGTACAAGGCTTTGAATTCGTCAAAATCAGAATCATCGACGATGCGGGCAATAATTTCTCGAACGTCGAATGACAGTCGTAAGTTGGCATTCACGATTCCGTAGATTTCTTCTGCGTCGTAGCGGGGAGGAAGCACGGTGTTTTCTGGCTTAACAGGTCTTGTTCTATTTGCATTGGCAATGGCTTCTCTCGCAAGCATTAGGGCATGTTCATCATTTTCAGCGTAATAATCTGCGACACCAGATTTTCGACAATGCACGTCTGCACCGCCGAGCTCTTCACCCGTCACGACTTCGCCAGTGGCCGCTTTCACCAAAGGTGGCCCCGCCAAAAAAATGGTGCCTTGCTCTTTAACCATAATGGACACATCCGCCATGGCAGGAACGTACGCGCCCCCAGCAGTGCAAAGCCCCATCACAACAGCAACTTGGGGGATGCCTTTCGCCGACATTCTCGCTTGGTTAAAGAAAATGCGACCAAAGTGTTCTTTGTCGGGGAAGACGTCGGACTGGTGAGGGAGATTTGCGCCACCGGAGTCCACCAAGTACACGCAGGGGAGTTGGCAACGTTGGGCAATCTCTTGCGCTCTAAGGTGTTTTTTTACCGTGAGTGGGTAGTAGGTTCCGCCTTTTACCGAAGCATCGTTGGCGATGACCATGCATTGAATCCCCTCTATGATACCAATGCCGGCGATAACGCCAGCGCAGGGGATCGCTTCGTCATACACTTGCCAGGCGGCAAACTGGCTGATTTCAAGAAAGTCAGTGTTGTCATCAAGCAAGCGCGCGATGCGTTCTCGTGCGGGGAGTTTTCCTTTTTGCCTCTGGTGCTGAATGGCTTTTTCACCGCCGCACTGTTTGATGGTCTCGATGTGTTGATTAAGTTGAGTGACCAACGTTTCCATCGCAGCTTTATTGGAAAGAAATAACTCGTCAGTTGGCTTAGTTTTACTTTTGATAATGGCCATAATGACTTCCTTGTCGTATGTTCCGTTAGCGAGATTCTTCGAACAGCTCTCGGCCTATTAACATGCGGCGAATCTCAGAGGTACCCGCGCCGATTTCATAAAGCTTTGCATCACGTAGCAAACGACCAGCAGGGTATTCATTGATGTAGCCATTCCCACCGAGCAACTGGATTGCATCGAGTGCCATTTGTGTGGCGAGCTCTGCACTGTACAAAATCGCGCCAGCGGCATCTTTGCGTGTTGCGTTACCTCGATCACAAGCCGCTGCGACGGTATATACATACGCTTTTGCTGCACTCATTCGAGAGTACATATCGGCGATCTTGCCCTGAACTAACTGAAACTCGCCAATGGGTTTTCCAAACTGCTCTCGTTCATGTACGTACGGGACCACAATGTCCATGCAAGCTTGCATTATCCCGAGTGGTCCGGCAGCGAGGACGACGCGCTCGTAATCCAGCCCACTCATTAACACCTCGACGCCTTGATTCAACTCGCCAAGAATATTCTCTTTTGGCACTACGCAATGGTTAAATACAAGTTCGCAAGTATTCGAGCCTCTCATGCCTAGCTTGTCCAGCTTTTGAGCATGAGTGAAACCTGCGAAGTTACGTTCAATAATGAATGCGGTAATGCCACGTGAACCTGCGCTGACATCCGTTTTAGCGTAAAGCACCACTACGTCAGCATCGGGCCCGTTTGTTATCCACATTTTGTTGCCATTCAGTACAAAATGGTCGCCCTTGTTCTCCGCTTTCAGTTGCATGCTTATCACGTCTGAACCGGCATTGGGCTCACTCATCGCTAGGGCGCCAACGTGCTTACCATCAATGAGTTTTGGAAGGTATTTTTCGCGTTGAGAAGGCGTGCCGTTACGAAAGATTTGGTTGACGCACAGGTTAGAATGAGCGCCGTAGCTTAAAGCGACAGACGCAGAGGCACGGCTGATTTCTTCCATGGCAACAACGTGAGCGAGGTATCCCATGCCTGCACCACCAAGCTCTTCATCGACGGTCACACCAAGCAACCCCATTTCTCCCAACAAAGGCCATAAATGACTCGGGAACTGGTTATCGCGGTCTATCTCAGCGGCGATGGGCGCAATATGTTCCGTAGCAAAGGCATTAACGTGTTCTCGGAGCATATCGATGGTATCACCAAGTCCGAAATTGAGTGGGGTATAGGTGCTTTTCATAACGTCTCCCGGTATCAGAGGTAAGGTGGAAAAGCCTGTAGCGGTGTTGCTAATTGAGTATAGCGTTTATGTCTGCTTGCTTTTGAGTGTTTGAATACAACGCTCCTTAGCGGCATTCAACTCTGCCATAACGACGCTGATGTCGTTGAGTTGTTGCTGTAGGACAGCTTGTTTCTCTTCAATGATATTGAGCATTTTCAACAACTGTCCTTCGGTTTGTTGCATGTCGTAGAGCTCGAAAAGTTCACGAATTTCTGCCAACGAAAAACCGAGTCGTTTCCCTCTTAAAATCAGTTTGAGGCGAATTCTATCCCTGCGTTGATAAACGCGCATATTGCCTTTTCGCTCTGGTTCAATCAGACCCACGTCTTCATAAAACCGGATACTGCGAGTAGTAATATCAAACTCCTTGGCGAGGTCACTGATCTTGTATTTTTCCATAACATACTTACCTCGAATAAAAATCCAGTTTCTGGAAATCGAACCTTAAATGGGAAGGCCGAACATCAACTTTGAAATATAAACGTCTGCTTGGTGTGTTTTTTCATCTCATTGTAAAGGCTAGTGCTATGCTTACGTAAACGTCAAGAAATCGCGGAATGAAAGTTTGTTAGTGAAAAAGGCGATAAAGGCTGGTGTGGCGCTTGGTGAGTAATTCTATGTAGGGTGTCATCAGTCTGCCAAGTGTTCACATATACCTTAAGGGAATGCGAATCATGGGAAAAGACATCTGGATTGTCAGCGCGAAAAGAACGCCAATTGGGCGCTTTCAAGGCAAGTTGCAAACTTACTCTGCTCCTCAATTAGGCGCACTGGCGATCAAGGCGGCAATGCACGAAGTGAATGTGACTTCGGTGGATGAAGTGTTCATGGGATGTGTGCTTCCAGCAGGGTGTGGACAAGCTCCTGCTAGGCAAGCATCTATGGGGGCAGATCTTCCTTTGGGTGTAGGGTGCACCACCATTAACAAAGTGTGTGGCTCTGGCATGAAGAGCGTCATGTTAGCGCACGATCTCATTAAAGCTGGAACGATTCGCTCTGCCATTGCTGGTGGTATGGAAAGTATGACCAATGCGCCGTATTTGCTGAGGGAGGCGAGAAAGGGAATGCGTATGGGGCACCAGTCTGCGTATGACCACATGTTTCTCGATGGGCTACAAGATGCTTACGAAGGGTACTTAATGGGTGTTTATGCTCAGCAAGTCGCTGACAGGCTTAAGTTCACCAGAGAGCAAATGGATGAATGGGCCGTGATGTCGGCAAAACGTGCGTTGGAAGCTCAAGAGCGAGGCTTGTTTGCCGATGAACTTTCGCCGGTTTCACTCAATACTAAGTCAGAACAAGCGGTGCTGGACTACGATGAGCACCCTCGCTCGATTGACCTTGGTAAAATTCCTCAACTCAAACCTGCATTCGATGAAAAAGGTACGGTGACCGCTGCTAATTCGAGTGCCATTTCAGATGGCGCAGCGGCTCTTGTGCTTATGGATGAAGACACTGCGCGTCATCAGGGGCTTAAACCACTTGCGATCATCAAGGCGCACTCTACACATGCCAGAAAACCTGCAGAATTTACTTTGGCACCCGTCTACGCAATTGAGCAACTGCTGTTCCAGCTAGATTGGTCAATTTATGAAGTGGACCTGTGGGAAATCAATGAAGCCTTTGCCGTCGTGACACAAATAGCGGTGGCGGAACTTGGACTAGATACGAGCAAAGTAAATATTAAAGGTGGAGCCTGTGCGCTTGGGCATCCGATAGGGGCTAGTGGCGCACGAATTCTGGTGACATTGATTCACAGTTTGCGTCAGCTACAAGCGTTAGGCACCAATGGTGATCTCGAAGCCAAAAAAGTGATGCGGGGTGTTGCATCACTTTGTATCGGCGGTGGAGAAGCCACGGCGATAGGCATTGAAATACCGCTTTAATTGAAATCAGAAAGGAGTAAATGATGACTCGTTTGGTTCCCTTGTTTATTGGTGGCGAGTTTCGTGAATCTCAAACATCGGATTGGGTTGAGGTAACCAATCCCGCCACTAATGATGTCATTGCGTACGTTCCATGTTCCACAGAGCACGAGATGGAAGCCGCCATTGATAATGCGAAAGAGACATTCCAATCTTGGAAAGAAGTGGCGATACCCGAGCGTGCCAGAGTCATGCTGCGTTATCAGCACTTGCTCAAAGAGCATCATGATGAGCTTGCCACACTGCTTTCTCATGAAACGGGTAAGATTTTAGCGGATGCTAAAGGCGATGTGTGGCGAGGCATAGAGGTGGTTGAGCAGGCTGCAAATATTGCCAGCAACATGATGGGCGAAACCGTCGAAAACGTTGCCACGGATATTGATAGTTACTCAATGATTCAGCCCCTAGGTGTGTGTTGCGGCATTACGCCATTTAACTTTCCTGCCATGATTCCGTTGTGGATGTTCCCAATCGCTATCGCTGCGGGCAATACATTTGTGCTTAAACCCTCCGAACAAGTGCCGTTGACCTCTATTCGTTTAGCTGAACTATTTGAGCAAGCTGGCGCGCCGAAAGGAGTGTTGCAGATCGTTCATGGCCGCAAAGAGCAAGTCGACTTTCTTCTGGCTCATCCTGATATTCGAGCGGTGTCATTTGTTGGCTCGGTTCCTGTTGCCCGTTATATCTACACCACGGGTACGAAACACTTTAAACGCGTTCAAGCTTTTGCTGGTGCTAAAAATCACATGGTGATCATGCCTGATGCGAACAAGGAACAAGTGGTGAATAACCTAATCGGAGCCTCCGTTGGGGCGGCGGGACAGCGTTGTATGGCAATTTCTGTTGCGGTATTTGTCGGCGATTCAAAACAATGGATTACAGACCTCAAACAGGCAATGGCGAAAGTACACCCAGGGCCTTGGGACGATGAGCAAGCTGCTTATGGCCCACTGATCAGTGAGCAAGCTAAACAACGCGTATTGGACCTAATTGAAGATGGCAAACAACAAGGCGCAGTGTGTGAACTCGATGGCAGTCAGTGTGAAGTGGAAGGCTTTCCCGATGGAAACTGGATTGGCCCAACCTTGTTTAGCGGTGTAACAGCGAACATGTCGATTTACACGCAAGAGATATTTGGCCCTGTTTTAGTTTGTATGGAAGTCGAAACGTTGCAAGAGGCCATTGAGTTGGTGAATCGCAACCCATACGGGAACGGCACTTCCATTTTTACGGCTAATGGCGCTGCTGCGAGAAAATATCAGCATGACATTCAAGTCGGTCAGGTTGGGATCAATGTGCCTATTCCAGTCCCTTTACCATTTTTCTCCTTTACTGGTTGGAGAGGCAGTTTCTATGGTGATTTACATGCGTATGGTAAACAAGCGGTACGTTTTTATACCGAGACCAAAACGGTGACGGCACGTTGGTTTGATGACGATATTCCAACGGGGCCTAATTTGACCATCCAACTGCGCTGAGTGAATAGAAGGAGCTTTTATGGACTTTGAACTTAATGAAGATCAACGTGCATTTGCCGATACCGCTCAGCAATTTGCCGATGAGTGTTTAGCACCGATGGCGGCGGAGTGGGATGAAAAGCAGATCTTCCCCAAAGACGTATTGAGAGAGGCGGGGGAACTGGGGTTTCTCAGTCTCTACACTCCAGAAGCGCAAGGTGGCCTAGGGCTGAGTCGCTTGGATGCTTCAATTATCTTTGAACAACTCTCAATGGGCTGTACGTCGACGACCGCTTTCATGACTATCCACAATATGGTGAGTTGGATGATAGCCAGTTTTGCTACCGATGAAGCCAAAACGCAGTTCTGTCCGAAATTAGTTACGGGGGAGTGGTTAGGCTCCTATTGCTTAACCGAGCCTAATGCGGGATCGGATGCCGCTTCGTTGACCACAACCGCGAGCAAAAAAGGTGATACTTACGTGTTGAATGGTGGCAAAACCTTTATCTCTGGCGCAGGAGAGACAGATGTTTTGGTCGTGATGGCGAGAACTGGAGAAGCGGGTGCCAAAGGCGTGTCCGCATTTGTTGTCCCTGCTCACGCTGATGGTATCAGCTATGGACGCAAAGAACCCAAAATGGGTTGGAACAGCCAACCAACACGAGCGGTTACTTTTGAAAATGTCGTTATTCCAGCTAGCCATTTACTGGGCGAAGAAGGGCAAGGTTTTGTCTTTGCGATGAAAGGGCTTGATGGAGGGCGTATAAATATTGCGACCTGTTCCGTCGGTACGGCTCAACAGGCCCTTAATCAGGCGGCACGGTACGTTCAAGAACGTAAGCAGTTCGGCAAGTCGCTTGCGCAGTTTCAAGCCTTACAATTCAAATTGGCAGACATGGCAACAGAGCTAGTGGCTGCGCGGCAGTTAGTGCGCTATGCCGCCAGCAAGCTCGACCGAAATGATCCGGATGCCACGGCTTATTGTGCTATGGCAAAACGGTTCGCGACTGATGTGGGCTTTCAGGTTTGCGACCACGCGCTACAGCTTTATGGCGGCTATGGTTACATCAAAGAGTATCCAATGGAGCGTCATTTCAGAGATGTGCGTGTGCATCAAATTCTGGAGGGGACAAACGAAATCATGCGCTTGATCATCGCGCGCCGTTTACTCTCAGAGGAGTCGGCCTTGCTGTAGCGAAGTATTGGATTTGCTCATTGAGAAAGGATTCAGATATGCCATTAACCCAAGAAGCCATTCAACATACGATCACTAATCACGTTGCGGTGGTGACGATGAACAACCCGCCAGCCAATACGTGGACAGCAGAGAGCCTCAAGGTACTGAAGTCGCTGATACTCACACTTAACAATGATAAGCAGGTCTACGCACTGGTTTTAACCGGCAGTGGAGAAAAGTTTTTCTCTGCTGGTGCAGATCTCAAGCTATTTTCTGACGGTGACAAAGCGGTTGCGTTAGACATGGCGCGATGCTTTGGTGAAGCCTTTGAAATGCTCTCGGAATTCCGTGGTGTTTCCATTGCCGCTATTAATGGTTACGCCATGGGTGGAGGTTTAGAAGTGGCATTAGCTTGTGATATTCGAGTCGTTGAAGAGCAAGCGGTACTTGCTTTACCTGAAGCCAAAGTCGGACTTTTGCCCTGCGCTGGCGGTACCCAAAACCTCACAGCGTTAGTAGGGGAAGGCTGGGCAAAGCGTATCATTTTATGTGGAGAGCAAGTCAGCGCTGACAAAGCAAAAGAACTAGGCCTAGTTGAGGAGTTGGTTCCCAAAGGTGAAGCTTTAAGTAAAGCGCTGGAACTTGCTGAATCTGTTGCGAACCAGTCACCATCTTCTGTCGCCGCATGTAAGGCGCTCATTCAAAATATGCGCTCTGCGCCACTTAAGCACGGCTTAATGAAAGAGCGAGAGTTGTTTCTGAATCTTTTTGATACGGAAGATCAAGTTGAGGGTGTTCGCGCCTTTTTAGAAAAACGCCCACCGCAATGGAAAAACCGATAGGAGGCCACATGGCAGGGATGGTAACCATTAGTGAAATAGAGTGCTTAGATGGCGTGCACCGCATTGGTATCGCAACGTTAGACAACACCGCTTCATTGAATGCATTGACGTATGACATGTTAGTCCAACTTAACGATCAGCTTATCAAGTGGCAAGATGATCCACATATGGCTTGTGTGGTACTGACTGGCGCTGGAGAAAAAGCATTCTGTGCTGGTGGTGATGTTCGAGCTATGTATCACGTCATGCATAACGAGAGTAAAGAAAAAATCGTAGAGTTCTGTACGAACTATTTCTCGTTGGAGTATGAGTGTGACTATCTCATCCACACTTACAACAAACCCATTATCGGTTGGGGAGAAGGTATTGTCATGGGCGGTGGGATGGGGCTTTTTATGGGAACCAGCCATAAAGTTGTGACAACAACATCACGCCTTGCTATGCCAGAAATCAATATTGGACTGTATCCCGATGTGGGAGGTACGTGGTTTTTAAGCCAGATAGATCCGCAAGTGGGCTTATTCCTCGGATTGACAGGTTCAATGGTAAATTCAAGTGACGCTGTCACTATTGGTTTGGCCGATTGGTTACTGTTGGAAGAGCAGTATCCCACCTTACTGGATGAGCTAAAGCGGCTCCAGTGGGGCAAAGAAGACGCGAAAGAGTTGGTAACTGCACTACTACAGTTAATGGAAGAACAAGTTATTGATAGCAAACCAACCACGCAAATTTGTCCATACTTAGATCAGATAGAGGAAGCGTGCAAAGGCTTTGATCTTAATGCGATAGCACAGCGAATCATGACTATCGAAGGGAATAGCCAGTGGATAGAAAACGCGAAACAAACGTTCGCATCGGGCAGTCCGATCACCGCGCATATTTGCTTCAGACAAGTGAAAGAATACCACAGCTTACCGCTTGCAGATTGCTTCCGTTTAGAGTTGAGTTTGTCGGTTCGAAGTGCCTTATTAGGTGAGTTTAAAGAGGGCGTCCGTTCTCGGCTCATTGGCCGGGATGGCGAGCCGAGCTGGATATTTAACAGTGTCAGTGAAGTCGATGAAGATGTTATCGATACTTTGTTTACCTCTCTTTGGTCAGATAACGAGCATCCGCTTGCTAATTTGGGTGAACAAACACTAGGTCAATAAGGAGAATGATCATGAGTACCATCGCATTTATCGGTTTAGGAAGAATGGGGCATCCTATGGCGCAAAACTTACTCGCGTCTGGATTTAACGTGCAAGTATTCGATGTCGATAGCGAAGCCGCAAAGCAACTAGTACCTTTTGGTGCGGTGGTGGCGAGCTCTATCGAAGAGGTAGTAGATGGTGCTAGCACAGTCATCACGATGCTACCAGCAGGGTCTCACGTTCGTTCCGTGTATCTTGGTGACTTACACGGTGGTGTAGGTGTCCTCAATCTTGTCTCGCCAAGTACCTTGATGATTGATTGTTCAACCATTGATCCGGACTCCGCGCGATTAGTCGCCAATGAAGCGGCAAATAAACGCGTGTTGTTTGTCGACGCACCCGTTTCGGGGGGCGTTGCTGGCGCTAAAGCGGCGACATTAACCTTTATTGTTGGTGGTTCGGATCAAGCGTTTTCTAAAGCCAATGCGATTTTGCAGTATATGGGAAAAAATGTTTTCCATGCTGGCAAAGCAGGCGATGGTCAAATGGCGAAAATCTGTAACAACCTTATGCTCGGCATTTTAATGTCTGGTACGTGCGAGGCATTAAACCTAGGTATCGATCATGGACTCGATCCAAAAGTGCTATCAAACATCATGCTGCAAAGCTCTGGCCGAAATTGGGCATTGGAGCTTTACAATCCTTGCCCAGGCGTGATGGACAGTGCGCCAGCCAGTCACGATTACCAACCGGGCTTTATGAGCAAACTCATGCTAAAAGATCTCGGCTTGGGGTTAGATGCGGCGTTACAAACACATTCTTCGGTTCCGATGGGGTCGTTAGCGCGCAACTTATATTCTTTCCACAACGCGAGCGGCCACGGCGAGCTCGATTTCTCAAGCTTATTTGAGTTATACAAGAGTAAGAAAGGCTAGACTGAGTTTTGTGACAAACCAGCCCGAGATGGTGACCTAAAACGCGCATCATTTCGGCCAACTTAGACTGGTTGAGATAGAGAACATTACGAGCTATGGAGTGCACCAATATGGACATAAAAAGTAGTGTTATTGCCATTACAGGAGCAGGGCAGGGGCTTGGGCAAATGATGGCCATTACCCTTGCTCAAGCTGGCGCTGATTTAGCGTTGTTGGATGTAAACGCCAGTGGCTTAATGGAAACACAAGAGCAGTGTCGAATGCTGAGTGCGAAAGCGTTGACATATCAAGTGGATGTCACCAACGAAATCGACGTTGAAACCACGTTTGAAGCGATTATCCAAGATTTTGGTCAACTCAATGGGTTAGTCAATAACGCTGGCGTATTAAGAGATGGGTTACTTGTAAAAGCAAAAGATGGCGTGATCAGTAAGATGTCTTTGGATCAATTCAATTTGGTCATGAACGTTAACGTGACAGGAACATTTTTGTGTGGGCGTGAAGCTGCCGTCAAGATGATTGAGAGTGGATCCCAAGGCGTTATCATCAATATTTCTAGTGTTGCGAGAGCTGGGAATATCGGACAAACCAATTATTCTGCATCTAAAGCGGCGGTCGCGACCATGGCGACAACATGGGCTCGTGAGCTCGCAAGATACGGTATTCGCGCGGCGGCGGTTGCACCAGGTGTAGTTCATACCGCGATGGCAGAGCAAATGAAACCCGAAGCCATAGAGCGATTAGAAAAGATGATCCCAGTTGGCAGGATGGGCGAAACAAGCGAAATCGCGCATGCAGTAAAATACATTATTGAGAGTGATTACTTTACTGGCAGAGTTTTAGAAGTGGATGGCGGTATTCGTATGTAAGTGACCACTGAAATAAGGCTCTGATGGACCTGAATAATAAGTCTCTTTCCATTTCAACATTTTCTATGTTGTGGAGTGCTCATTCTGCGCAACCCAAATGTATTTACAACTTATGTTTGGATTTACCTTGAGAATGATTTCTCACAATCCAATAAAGACATGTAAATACCACTCAAATATTAAGTGAAATCATTAATTTGACGTTGATCACACTTTTTGTTTTTTAGTTTCCGCTTCTCATTAAGGCTATCTGCGTAAATGAAGTTGATAGTCGGTCTCATCAATTTTAAGTTTCAACTGTTTGTTTTTAAATAATTAATTGTTGAAGCACGAGAAATTCGTGTTGAGGTTAATATTCTATTTAAAGTGTGTAACTTCCATTAATGGAAGGTTAGTTTCCAGTTGTGGCTAATGAGCTTTAACTTTTTACTCCTCATAATGCGCCAAATGTAACATAGTGTTTCAAAGTGTAACAATAAACTCACACTAAGAGTGTGGTTTTGATCTCCACTCAATTCCGTTTTGTTTCGCTCTGAGCCCGACGTTACTCATGCTCAACACATAAACATTCTAATGACTATAACAACTGGTTCTTGGCTTGATACCAATCGTATCGTAGCAAATAACGGTTCATTCTAGCTGGTTAAATGCTTGATGGCGAAGTTGAAAAATTGTAAGTAGAATAACTACTTATCGAAGTTTCTTCTTGTTCTCATACATTACCTCTGCGCAATTTGTGAGCTCTTATTTACTTTGATTGGCATCTGCTTTGAAACCAGACAACCATCGAGAAAGTTAATGGAAGCCTCAAGATATAAACGCATCTTGTCGAGGGGAAGTTTGGCGTCCGTCATACTTATGCTCTCAGGATGTAATTCAGCTTTACTTGACCCCAAAGGTGCCATTGGTGTGCAAGAAAAAGAGTTAATTATTACTGCTCTTTTGCTGATGTTGATCGTTGTAATCCCTGTGATTTTAATGACGATTTACTTCGCTTACCGATACCGCGCCTCTAACACTGAAGAAGAGTACGCACCCGAGTGGTCACACTCGACCAAAATCGAAGTGGTGGTATGGACAATTCCAATCATCATCATTGCGATTCTTGCGACGATCACATGGCGTTCGACTCATGAACTAGAGCCATCCAAACCTTTGGAAAGTGATGTTAAACCAATGACCATCGAAGTGGTGTCACTCGATTGGAAATGGTTGTTCATCTATCCAGAAGAAAACATTGCGACGGTGAACTATGTGGCGTTCCCGAAAGACGTGCCAGTGCAGTTCAAACTGACTTCGGACAACATCATGAACGCGTTTTTCATCCCTCGCTTAGGTACACAGATCTACGCGATGCCAGGAATGGTAACCAAGCTCAACCTGATAGCGAACCACGAAGGTGACTACAAGGGTTTTGCATCGAACTACAGCGGCGAAGGCTTTTCGCAAATGAAGTTCACAGCTTCAGCAATGTCTGATCGTGCTGCGTTCCTAAATTGGGTGCAGAAAGTGAAGGCGAGCCCTGATCGTATTGAAGATTGGGAGCAATACAGCTCACTGGCAGCGCCAAGTATCGCAGAGCCAGTCACTTTGTTCTCTAGCGTTCCTCCGTTCTTGTTCACCGACGTTGTGACTCAGCATCCTGGTTCAATGAACTGTTTGCCTGAAAACCAAGGATAATCGTAATGTTTGGAAGATTAACTCTTGATTCAGTTCCATTCCACGAACCTATTATCGTCATCACCCTAGCGGTTGTGGCGCTGGTTGGTTTAGCCGTAGTTTACGCGGTGACCAAAGCCGGAAAGTGGCAATATTTGTGGAATGAATGGTTTACTTCAGTAGACCATAAAAAACTTGGCTTCATGTACATCGCAGTAGCGATGGTGATGCTTGTTCGTGGTTTTGCTGACGCAGTCATGATGCGTAGTCAGCAACTCCTTTCTTCTGCGGGTGAAGCAGGTTACTTGCCACCGCATCACTACGATCAAATTTTTACTGCCCACGGCGTGATCATGATCTTTTTTGTAGCGATGCCATTGGTCATTGGTTTGATGAACATCATCGTGCCATTGCAGATTGGTGCGCGTGACGTAGCTTTCCCGTATCTGAATAACTTGAGCTTCTGGCTGTTTGTTGTTGGTGTCATCCTAACAAACATGTCTCTCGGCTTAGGTGAATTTGGTCGTACAGGTTGGCTAGCGTATCCGCCGCTTTCAGGTATTGAGGCAAGCCCAGGAGTCGGGGTCGACTATTGGATTTGGGCGCTGCAGATATCAGGTGTTGGTACGACGTTAACAGGCGTGAACTTCTTCGCGACCATTTTGCGTATGCGTACACCGTCTATGCCAATGATGAAGATGCCAGTTTTCACTTGGGCGTCTCTGTGTGCAAACATTTTGATCATCATTTCATTCCCAATCCTAACGGTGACTATCGCTCTGCTAACGCTGGATAGATACCTAGGCATGCACTTCTTTACCAATGATCTTGGCGGCAACGTAATGATGTACGTCAACCTTATTTGGGCTTGGGGTCACCCAGAAGTGTACATCTTGATCTTGCCAATTTTTGGTGTGTTCTCAGAAGTCACCGCAACCTTTTCACGTAAAAAGTTGTTCGGTTACACATCGCTAGTTTGGGCTACCGTAGTTATCACGATTCTTGCGTTTGTCGTTTGGCTACACCACTTCTTTACGATGGGGTCTGGCGCGAACGTAAATGCCTTCTTCGGTATTGCCACGATGATTATTTCTATCCCAACTGGGGTGAAGATCTTCAACTGGCTATTCACCATGTACAAAGGCCGCATCCGCTTTACGACGCCAATGATGTGGACGGTGGGCTTCCTGATCACCTTTACTGTTGGTGGTATGACCGGCGTACTAATGGCTGTTCCGGGCGCAGATTTCGTTCTGCATAACTCAGTATTCCTGATTGCTCACTTCCACAACGTTATCATCGGTGGTGTGGTGTTTGGGTGTTTCGCTGCGATCACTTACTGGTTCCCGAAAGCGACCGGTTTCACCATGAATGAAACTTGGGGCAAACGCGCGTTCTATCTTTGGATTATTGGTTTCTTAATGGCGTTCTTACCGCTTTACGCGCTGGGCTTCATGGGTATGACTCGTCGTTTAAGCCAAGACATCAACCCAGAATACTTCCCACTGTTGTCGATTGCCGCAGCAGGTACGGTTGTGATTGCGCTGGGCGTATTGTCTCAGTTCATCCAAATTTACGTGAGTATCCGTGACCGCGAGCAAAACCGTGATCTAACTGGTGACCCGTGGGGTGGTCGTACTCTTGAGTGGGCAACATCGTCTCCACCGCCGTTCTACAACTTTGCGCACCTACCAAAAGGTGATGTGCTGGATGCCTTCTGGTACCAGAAACAAAGTGGCGAGTTCGATCCAACTAAAGAAGTGGAATACGAACGTATTCATATGCCAAAAAACACGGCAACAGGCATCTACGTGTCGGCTTGGTCGCTCCTATTTGGCTTCGGAATGATTTGGTACATCTGGTGGCTAGCGGCGGCAAGTTTGGTCGGTATTATCGTGACGTGTATTCAGCATAGCTATAACGATGATGTGGATTACTACGTGGAAGTTGAAGAGATCAAAGCAATTGAGGCCGAACGTCGAGCTCAGCTTGAAGAAGCGAAGAAAAACTCAGTGAAAGACAGCGAAAGTAAAGATGATCTGGAGGTGACGTATGCAAACTAATATCGCAGCACATCACGACCATGATCACCACCATGACACGAATGGCAACAAGCTATTTGGCTTCTGGGTTTACCTGATGAGTGACTGTGTATTGTTTGCGACCTTGTTCGCGACTTACGCTGTGCTGTCGAGCAATTCAATTGCGGGCCCAACAGGTAAAGACATTTTCGAACTCCCATTCGTGTTTGTCGAAACCATGCTGCTGCTGTTTAGCAGTATCACATTTGGTTTTGGCATTATCGCGATGAAGCGCAACAACGTTGCTGGTCTCAAACGTTGGATGTTAGTCACGTTCGCGCTTGGTCTTGGCTTTATCTGTATGGAGGTCTATGAGTTCCATCACCTGATTGAAGAAGGCTATGGGCCACAAACAAGTGCATTCCTATCGGCATTCTTTACGTTGGTTGGTACGCACGGCCTGCACGTAACCTTTGGTCTGATTTGGTTAGCGGTAGCGTATCATCAACTGTCGACGAAAGGTCTGAACGACAATATGGCAATGCGCTTTAACTGCTTAAGCCTATTCTGGCACTTTCTAGATATCGTTTGGATTTGTGTCTTTACCATCGTTTACTTACTGGGGGTAATGTAATGGATCAACATGTAGAAACCAGTTCGTCAGATTACGTGAAAGGCTTTATTGCCTCACTGATTCTGACGGTAATTCCGTTCTACTTTGTTTGGACGAAATCATTACCAGATACAACGACCTATGCGATTCTATTTGGATGTGCATTAGTGCAGATATTTGTTCACTTTAAATACTTCTTGCACATGGAAACAAAAACATCCGACGGACGTTGGAACCTTGTATCACTGATGTTTACCGCCATTGTTGTACTTATCCTTATCGCTGGCTCGGTATGGATCATCTACAACATGAACGTCAACATGAAGTTGTAGGTCAAGGTATGCTGAAAAGTTATTTGTCTATCACTAAACCGGGCATTATTTTCGGCAACCTGATTTCTGTTGCGGCGGGGTTCTTCCTCGCCGCAAAAACAGAACCAGCCAGTCTAATGTTGTTCGTTACGACGTTAGTTGGTGTTGGGTTAGTCATCGCTTCAGGTTGTGTGGTGAATAATATTTTCGATCGTGATATCGACCAAAAGATGGCACGTACACGAAATCGTGAAACAGTGAAAGGCAACATCAATATCGATATTGCGTTTGTTTATGCACTTGCTTTATTGCTGGTAGGAACCGCACTGTTATTTATCCGAGTGAACCCACTATCCGCTGTCGTCGTGTTGCTTGGTTACGTGTATTACGTGTTCTTTTACACGATGTGGTACAAACGTAACTCGGTGTATGGAACCTTAGTGGGAAGTATCTCAGGCGCAGTTCCGCCATTGGTGGGTTACTTGGCGGTAACAAACTTCATTAGCTTGGAAGCGATTTTACTCTTTACCATGTTCTGTCTCTGGCAAATGCCGCACTCTTATGCCATTGCCATGTTCCGCATGCAAGACTACCGAGAAGCCGGGATTCCCGTATTGCCAGTTAAAGAAGGTATTCATAAAGCGCATCGACACATGAAAGCGTATGTCGTGGTGTTTGGAGCAGTATCGTTGGGGTTATTTTTACTAGGTGAAGCCGGGTATGAATACTTAGCGGTTGCAGCGGTTGTTTGCTTTATGTGGGCGAAAGTGACCTTTCGCAGCATTGATGACAACAACTACATCGCTTGGTCAAAGTCGGTGTTTAAAGTCTCACTGCTAGTGGTGATGGGGATCAGTGGTGTGCTTGGTGTCGAGTTGATTCCTCTAGCTCTGTAACAACCAAACCTAAGCGTTTGCTAAACGCCAATATCTTTTGCTGCTGAATGCATGAATGGCCTTACCTGGAAGTAAGGTCATTTAACTTTCTATTGTCCTTTATTTTCACTGTTTTTCCTGTTCCTCCTCTAGCTTCACTATCACGTATTCATATCTAAAAGCAAAAACAACCAGTGTGTAAAACATAGTGGATCGCGCGTTTCCGCTGACGCGTAATAATGCCAAGAGATAGCGACGATTAAGCCAAAAAGTATAAACAGCGCAATAACTCTACTTACCATATGAGAATTCAATATCGATAGTTTGTAATGTAAACATTGGGGGGAGTGCTAGTTCCCATGGCAGCATACAAACTAACAATGTGAATGTTTGAGTTGAATCACCAGCTAGCGAAATACAAAAGCTTTACGACTGAAAGTGGGTGAGAAAGCATCTTAACTCCAGTGAAATGAACACGATTAAGAATCATCCTTTTACATAATCTAAAAACTCACTAAACATTAACCCAGATTAAAGTTTTGTCGTCTCCGAGGCATTAAGGTGCGCCTGTAGTTTGCAGGTCTCAAGGATTCAGAGAAGGAACAGCCATACATCGTGTATCGCTGTTCCTTTTTCGTTCTTGTTTACTTGCGAAAAGATAAAACATAAAGACAACTTTAAGAGGACTGGTTTTGAGCATTTTGTTTTCCGAAGCCTGCATTGGCAACATGACCCTAAAGAACCGTTTTGTGAGAAGCGCAACGTGGGAGAACATGGCGACCGAAGATGGTCACATGACGGCAAAGCTTTACGATATTTACGAAACGCTTGCGAAAGGGGAGGTTGGGCTTATTGTCACGGGTTATGCCAATATCGTTGAAGAAGAGAAACCCAACGCAGGTATGATGGGGATCTACAACGACTCTTTTATTGAAGAATACAAAAAGCTAACAGAGCTAGTACATCAACAAGATTCTAAAATCGTGATGCAAATTGCTTACGGTGGCACCAAAACCACCCATAACGTCGGTGAGCGTGTCATCTTCGCTCCGAGTGACGTGCCTGAGCGTGGTACAAATACGCAAGGCAAAGCGATGACAAAGGACGAAATCGACTACATCGTAAAGGCATTCGCATTGGCGAGTAAACGTGCTCAAGACGCTGGTTTTGACGGCGTAGAGATTCATGCGGCGCACACTTATTTAATTAACCAGTTTTTAAGCCCGTACTATAATCGTCGCGAAGACGAATATGGTGGTGACTTAGAAAATCGCATGCGCTTTCTTTTAGAAATTTATTCTGAAACCAGAAAGCTGGTTGGAAGCGAATTTCCCATCCTCGTTAAACTGGCGGCAACAGAGTTCTTTGACGGCGGTTTAACGTTCGATGAAACTCGCGTCGTCTGTAAGAAACTTGAAGAAGTAGGCGTTGATGCGATCATCGTATCTGGCAATGTTCACGGCAAAGCAAACGAACTTGTTGGTCAAACGTTCGATGGTTACACACTACAAGAAGAAGGTTACTTTCACGAATATGGTCACGTGATCAGTCAGGACGTTAGCATACCGGTGATTACTGTCGGCGGGCTGAGCGACATTGATGCGATTGAGAAAATTGCAGAAAACACAGGTATCCAATTTTTTGCTGTGTCACGCCCTTTATTGGCTGAGCCACAGTTGATCAAACGTTGGAAAGAAGGCAATCGCGCACCAGTAGATTGTGAACGTTGCTCAAAGTGTCGTACCAAGCGTGGTAACTTTTGCGTGGTGTATAAGAACCGAAATCGTCGCAAAAAATAGAACGAAGCGAATACACAAATACAAATTAGCCTCCACTCTGAACATGGAGGCTTTCAATTATCCGCATGTTAATCGAACCATTATTTATCTTCTTTTTGGTAGTTTAAATAATGCACACAAAGATCGTGAAATGCTTTAGCTTGAGGCGAGATCGTGCGATCGGTTAACGTAAATATACCAATTTGCCTTTCAAGTGGTGGATCGATAAGTGGAATCCAAACCAAGCGTGTTTCATTGGTTGGGAAAGCAAGCTTCGGTAGGGTCGTGACACCAATCCCAAGTTCTAAGACAGAAAACAGCGAAGTAATATTTTCGACCGAATAGAGCGCTTGCTGACTCAGAGCTCTTGCTGGGGTTGGATCGAGAAGTGTACAAGTGCCGTTACGGATAAAGGGTTGTTCCAACAAAGTTTGCCACTCGACTCCTTCTGGATGACTCGCAATAGGGTTGTCCTTTAAACACACCACGCCTATTGGATCGGCTAACAGCGGCGTAAAGTCAATGCCGCCCTCATCGAGGTGAGAGGGGTTACCGAGCGCTAAGTCGACCTCACCGGAGAGTAGGCGAGCCTCGACGCCAGCGGCATTATCGTCTATCAAGCTTACTTCTACATTTGGATACTGTTCGCAAAAGGCGCCCAACACGCTAGGAATGAGCTTCGCTGCAACAGAAGGAACGCTCGCAATTCGCACTCTCCCTTGCTGTCCGGCAGCGGCTGCTTTGAGATCGTTGTCTAGTGCACTGTAGATATTGAGAAACTGAACCACTTTGGGCAGACAAATTTCACCAAACGGGGTCAATTTGGTTTTGTTTCCGGGTTCAAACAGCGTTTGCCCTAGAATTTTTTCAAGCTCTTTTATCGATGTTGACAGTGCCGCCTGAGAACGATTTGCACGATGTGAAGCGGCTCGAAAGCCTCCTTCCTCGACTACCATCACAAAATGCATTAATTGTTGAAGCTTAATACTCATCCCTAATGCCTCTTAATCCCTTTATTTACGTTATTTTAAACAGAGTGATAAGTTTAACTTATCAAATGTCAAAAATTTACCGTTAGATTTATCGCCTGTCAATGTGCATCATTTAACCATATTGAAACAAAGTTGTTACAAAGGTTGAAAGGCACGTGAATACTCCTACTAAAAAACACCCAGTTAAAACCAGTCTATTTGCTTCTAAAGCGCCGCTTGAATGGGCGATAGTCAACAACGGAACCCTGTATACGGCTCAAATTCCTATTGATGACACAGGCGCGGTTGTGGAAGGCGGTATCGAAGCACAAACACGTCAAACCTTTAACAATCTCATTCACACCCTGGAGTGTGCAGGGGAGTCTTTGGACTCGGTGTTGCAGGTCCTGATTTATGTGACTGACAGAGAATACTTAAAGACCGTTAACCAAGTGTACGCGGAATATTTTGAAGCGCCGTACCCAAATCGCGCCGCCATGGTGGTTGCAGGGTTAGCGCGAGAAGAGATGTTGGTGGAGTTTGTCGTCTATGCGTCGGCAAGCCAACCTGAATAAATCCAATAAGAACAATTAGAGATCAGTGAGTGGGTGGCTTGCCATCACAAATCGGAAGAACAAGGAAAGAACCATGACTTTTATTAACAATGTTCAAGCAGAAAAATCCCTCTATATAGCGGGTGAGTGGCAATCGGGCATGGACACCATCGCCAATATTAACCCTTCTGATATCAGCGAAAACATTGGCGATTTCGCACAAGCGAGTGTGTCGCAAGTAGAGCAAGCGATTCAAGCGGCTAAATCAGCGCAGCCAGAGTGGGAAAAAACACCAATCGAGCGCAAACAAGCAGTGTTGCAAGCGATTGGTGATGAGCTCATTGCACGATGTGACGAATTGGGTACCTTGCTTTCGCGTGAAGAAGGTAAGCCATTTTCTGAAGGTCGAGGTGAGATTTACCGTGCTGGCCAATTCTTCCAATACTTTGCTGCTGAGGTTCTGCGTCAAATTGGCGATAACGCTGCTTCCGTCCGTCCAGGTGTCTCCGTTGAAGTTACTCGTGAAGCCGTCGGCGTTATCGCCATTATCTCTCCTTGGAACTTCCCAACAGCAACAGCGGCTTGGAAAATCGCGCCAGCACTTGCGTTTGGCAACAGCGTCGTCTGGAAGCCTGCCAACCTCACCCCAGCAAGTGCCGTTGCGCTGACAGAGATTATCCATCGCCAAGGTTTACCTGCCGGCACGTTTAACCTCGTTTTGGGTAGCGGTTCGCAAGTAGGTAATACCCTTATCAATTCGAAGGATGTGAACGGCGTGAGCTTCACTGGTTCTGTGGACACAGGCCGTAAAGTTGCAGCGGCAACGGCACCAAATTTTGTGCGTTGTCAGCTAGAGATGGGTAGCAAAAATGCGCTCGTAGTGGCAGATGATGCAGACATTCAAATTGCCGTTGAAGCGACAATCGCAGGCTCATTCTCGGGTGCAGGTCAAAAGTGCACCGCGTCTTCTCGTCTTGTGGTTATGGACGGAATTCACGACGCGTATGTTGAAGCGCTAATCCAACGCATGAGCGAACTTAAAGTGGGTCACGCTCTAGAAGAGGGCGTATTCATGGGCCCTGTTGTTGATGGTAACCAGCTGAATGCGAACTTTGAGTGGATCGAAAACGCACGCCAAGCAGGCGCGGAGCTGGCTTTCGGTGGTGAGCGTCTGAGCCTAGAGCATGACGGTTACTACATGTCACCAACTCTGTTTTTAAATACACAGAATGGCTGGGAAGTGAACCAAGAAGAAGTCTTTGCGCCAATGGCGAGCGTGATTCGCGTTTCTGATCTGGATGAGGCAATTGCAGTCGCGAACGATACGCGCTTTGGCCTGACAGGCGGCATTATCACGCAAAGCCTGCGCAATAGCGCGATCTTCAAACAGCAAGTCCAAACGGGCTGCGTCATGGTTAACTTGCCAACTGCGGGTACAGATTATCACGTTCCATTTGGTGGCCGTAAAGAATCTAGCTTTGGCCCTCGTGAGCAAGGTCAGTACGCCAAAGAGTTCTACACCGTAGTGAAAACCGCTTATCAGCGTCCTTACTAAGATCGGCAGGGTAACTGATGGTGTCAGTTACCCGCACGAAAAGGCTAAGAAATTGTTTAAGGAGTGGTTATGTACCAACAACGGATTGTGATTGACGGATTGCAGTACTGCAATTGGGATCGAGAGTATTTCCAAACGCTTAAGGCGAGTGGCATTACCGCCGTTCATGCCACCATCGTCTACCATGAAACTGCGCGCGAAACCTTAACTCGTTTTGCTGAATGGAACTTGCGCTTCGAGCAAAATGCGGACCTCATCATGCCTATTTATTCAATGGCAGATGTAGAAAAAGCCAAAGCAGAAGGCAAAGTCGGCATCTTTTTCGGCGCGCAAAATTGCTCACCAATCGATGATGAAATTGGTCTGATTGAAGTGATGCGCCGCCAAGGTCTGCTGATCATGCAACTGACCTACAACAACCAAAGCTTACTGGCGACAGGTTGTTACGAACAAAACGATTCCGGCGTAACTCGCTTTGGTAAGCAAGCGATTGAAGAGATGAACCGAGTCGGGATGATCATTGATATGTCCCACAGTGCGGAGCGTTCGACGCTGGAAGCTATCGAGCTCTCTTCGCGTCCAATTTGTATCAGCCATGCTAACCCGACATTTGCGCATGACGCACTGCGCAACAAGTCCAACACCGTGATCAAAGCACTGACGGAGCGCGGTGGTTTGATTGGATTCAGTTTATATCCATTCCATTTGCCAAATGGCAGCCAGTGCACGCTGGATGATTTCTGCCAGATGGTTGCGAAAACCGCAGACATGTTTGGCGTTGACCATTTAGGTATCGGTAGCGATTTGTGCCTAAATCAGCCGCAACAAGTGTTGGAGTGGATGCGCAACGGGCGTTGGTCAAAAGCGATGGATTACGGCGAAGGTTCAGCAAGTAACTCGGGATGGCCAGATGCGCTGCCATGGTTCTGCGGCAGCGCAGGGATGGAGAACATCTACAACGGATTAATGGGTCACGGATTCAGTGAATCTGAGGCTGGAAAAATATTGGGTGAAAACTGGTTCAACTTCCTTAAAGAAGGATTAGAGCCTATTTCATAGCATTCCCCAAAGTAGGAACCGCCTGCCCACATAATAACAATACGGCAGGCGTAAAACTCACATTTGTAGCCAGTCTTTGGCTGCTGCAAAGAACCTCTGGAGCCAGAGTATGTCTGATTTAACCAATAGCATGAAAGCTTCCACGATGAGCGTGTCATCGGGCAAGTCAAAAGCAAAACACAACACATCAACAACAGAAAACACGACGGACAAATTAGGACTGAATAACCCGGCCTTTTGGTATAGCGGTGGTTTCATCGCGTTGTTCGTTGCTATTGCACTTTATGACGGCGAGCTGTTATCTACGATCGTTAACGCCGGTTTTAGCTGGGCAGTTCAGGTGTTTGGTCCATACTGGCAGTTACTGCTGCTTCTCACTTTTCTTATTGGTCTTGGCTTGGCTGCAGGGCGAACAGGCAAGGTGATGTTGGGCGGGATTGCAAAACCAGAAATGGATTCTTTCCGCTGGATGGCGATTATTTTCTGTACCTTATTGGCTGGTGGTGGTGTTTTCTGGGCCGCGGCTGAGCCTATCGCGCATTACGTTAGCCCACCCCCTTTGTACGGCGCGCAAGATAACCCGCAGCAAGGTGCGGTGAATGCGTTGTCGCAATCCTTTATGCACTGGGGCTTTCTGGCTTGGGCGATTGTAGGTAGCTTAACTTCCATCGTGGTGATGCACCTACATTACGACAAAGGTTTACCACTAAAACCCCGTATTTTGCTTTACCCAGTCTTGGGCGAACGAGCACTTAAAGGCCAACTCGGTGCATTGATTGACGCATGCTGCATTATCGCGGTAGCCGCGGGCACCATTGGTCCAATTGGGTTTCTGGGCTTGCAGGTTAGCTACGCGTTAAATGCGTTGTTTGATATCCCTGATGGCTTTACCACTCAGCTTATCATCATCTTGTTTGCGATTGCGCTTTACACCTTGTCAGCACTCAGTGGATTAAGCCGAGGCATGCAACTGCTTAGTCGTTACAACGTGATTCTGGCAATGGCATTGATGGTTTACATCCTGTTTTTTGGCCCTACGAATTTTATCTTTAACGGATATATTCAAGGTGTAGGGAGCATGCTGGATAACTTTATCCCAATGGCGACCTACCGTGGTGATGAAGGTTGGCTAAGCTGGTGGACAGTATTTTTCTGGGGCTGGTTCCTTGGTTATGGTCCGATGATGGCAATTTTTATTGCGCGTATTTCCCGCGGTCGAACTATCCGACAAGTCATTTCCACCATCAGTATTGTGGCTCCGTTAACCACCTGTTTTTGGTTCACGATTGTGGGCGGCTCAGGTCTTGCGTTTGAAATTGCTGAACCGGGTAGCGTGAGTGCGGCGTTCGAAGGCTTTAACCTGCCAGGTGCTTTGCTTGCGGTGACTCAGCAACTACCAATGCCAATGCTGACTTCAATTCTATTTCTGATTTTAACCACGATCTTCATCGTCACGACGGGCGACTCAATGACCTACACAATCAGTGTCGTGATCAGTGGTGAAACGGAGCCGAATGCGATCATCCGTACCTTTTGGGGCGTAATGATGGGTGTGACGGCACTAATCCTGATTTCTCTTGGCTCTGGTGGCATCTCTGCACTGCAATCTTTCATTGTGATTACCGCGGTTCCGGTTTCGCTGATTCTGTTGCCGTCACTTTGGAATGCACCGCAAATCGCAATCAAAATGGCGAAAGAGCAAGGGCTATAACAATTATCTAATTCAAACAACGTGGAGCTTGTGCGGGTGTTTTCCTCCTGCATCCGCACAAACCCTAGTATTCTTACAATAACAAATAGGTGGTGAGCAAAATGGATGCACATCGTTCTACTTATACGGAAGCAACTATGCGCGATGCAGCGATTGTCATGGCAGCCGAAAGGCTTGGCGCAATGCACCAAAACCGAATTAGCTTTGTACGCAGTCTGATTCGTAATATGGCAAGCCAAAACTGGCAAGTAACCAAGCATGAGTGGCAGCTTTGTCCTCGTGGTTATGGTCATGTGATTTACAAATTGACCACGCCAGAGCACGTTTATCATTTGGTGGTATTCTGTGATGAAATTGCCGACGACGAGCGTAATGATCGCGTAATTGCTGAAAAGTGGGACGTCACATTTGCACTGGTTCAAGGCGATGTTGATGTTACTTTGTTGGAAAGATTGCGAGAAAATGTACCGCTGCAAGAAGCGGGACGTAATCCAAACAACGTACTTGTTCTTGCTCGCGCAAACAAAAGTGTGCGCGTGTTTGAGCACATTGTTAGCGCGCTTTCTCAAGGCGAGCAGCCTGAGCCGAAAGAGTTAGCGGAAGTGGGTTATATCCTGCGTACCACAGCTGTTTATGGTAACGGAAAGTTTGGTATCGCCGATTTCAAACTGTTAGAGAACAACTCAGATTTCAGCCAGTCTTTTAGTGCGCAAATGTGTGCCGTATATATGTTGCGTGAATTCAGCCTAGATTGGGTGCACTATCTGGCACTTCAACAAGGTGGCGACAACGCGGTGGCTTTGCATCGTGGCTTGCAGCGCTACCTTGGTGTCGGCAATGCGACTGGCTTAGGCATGGCTCCATACTTGATTAATCACCCGTGCATCGTTGACCAATGGATGACCTCTCGCGAACGTGCGGTAGCGCGAGTCTTTGCGATGCCATGTGAAGCTTCATTCCATGCTCCTTTGCAAGGATTGCTGCAAAAAGCACAGCGTCATTTAGAGCAAGTCATCACCATCAATGAACATCAAGACAGGCTCAATCATCAAGCGATAGCAGACATCAAACAACTGCTATCGAAGCTAACAACGTTAATGGAATTACATCCGAACTGGGCGAGTTTGGTCGAGCATAAGAAAACAATGAGTGTGGAAGCCCAAGAAATCCTCACCTCTTGCTTGATCGAACTCTACCCATCTTTAGTGGATGAATTTGCTAGCCAAATGAATACGGATGAAACGTTATCTATTCCGGGCGGGAAAAAGATCCAAGATTTACTGGAAGTGTTGCAAAGCAAGTACCGCTGGGCGATTGATGCGGATTACTCACTAGCCGAGAACAACTACTGGTTCTGGTATCGCTCACAAGATAAAGAAGAGCCAAGGCTTGGTGTTCGCGGGGAAGAGGCTGGAGAAGAAAAAGAACTGCCGCTTGATATCGGCAGACAAGTGAATCGCTTGTACCAGGCCTTGCTTGACTGTGATGTAGAAATGTCCGTAGCAGAGTTTCTATTGCAAAAACCGGCTTATCGTTCGATCACACGTCGCGTATGGACGCTAGGCAACCGTGCGATGGGGGATATTCAAATGAATGTGCTGCGTAAAGATGCGTTACCAATGCACTTACTGCGCTGTAAATTGGCGATCTTTGGCGCGACTAAGTTTGATCCGCGCTCGGATCGTTGGGTTAGAGTAACTTTTTTCCAAGGCGCGCCGCTGTTGGATGAAATTCACGATCTTAAACTGGCAGACACATGGATTTTCCCTAGCATGCCGCCACGTGACGAAATTGCGCAAAGTGATAATCAAAAAATCAATGGAGGATTTGAATTATGATCGTCTCTCACAACGAATTGGTGGCCGCCGTTAATAAGGCATTTCTTGGCATGCGCCGTCACTGTGGTGAGGCGGATGTCATTGCGAATATGGTGGCGGACTTGCAAATGGTTGGCTTACATGGAGTTCGTCATTTTAATAACGCCAGTCTGTTTCTTGGGTTAGATTCAGACTGCGCCGTATCGGTGACCAACAGTACGCCGTCAAGCATAGAGGTAGAACTGCACAACGGGAGTGTAGCGTGTCATTTACCCGCTGTGTTGGATTTCGCACTTGAGAAAATGATTAACCGTAAGTCGATTACCATTACGTTGAAACAGTGCCATAACCGTTGGCTAGGTTTTAGTGAGTTGTTGAAGCTCTCTGCAAAAGGCATTGCGTGCCGTGCACAATGGGTCAATGGCTCTAGTCCCAAGCGAACGCTTTATGTGTTAAACCGTGGACGAATCGCGCCAGAAGTCTTTTTCTCGGATCAGTTTGATGGGCATGATACGGATTTGCATAGTATGGTTATCGAGCTCTCCGTGAACGATTTCGATATCGAGAAAAGTGCACAAGGGTATACCACCCACATTGAAGGTGATGAGTTAAGCCGCACGCAACAAGCTTCTTGGCAAAATGGTATCTTTGTCGAAGACCAAGAATGGGAAACACTGAAACAAACCGCAACCGCGTTGCTGGTGGAGAACAGTGAGCGTTCTATGCTCGGTGCTGGCGGTGTGGTTTAAGCGATGAAAGGCGATGATTCCAAGTAGAAGTGATGAAGGCTGCTCTTTAGCGGCCTTTTTTGTGCGCGAAGTTTGGTCACTTCTGAAGTTCAAAGACTATGATTACCGTTATCCGCAAGATGGAGCAACACAGGTAAGAAAAATGGATCTGCAAGAGAATAAAAGAAATGCCATTGCGTTTTACGAAACCGCCTATCGAGGTAATCCAAGAAAAGCGGTTGAAGACTATGTTGGCGATGAGTACATCCAGCACAATCCATTAGTTGGAAATGGCCCCGAGGCTTTTATCGAGTATTTTGAGCGGATGCAAAATGAGTATCCCAATAAAGACATTACGTTTGTGCGAGCTATTGCTGAAGGGAATCTGGTGGCACTACACACTCACCAAACATGGCCTAATGATATTGAATACGTGACGATGGATTTCTTTCGTTTTGATCATAATGGGAAGATTGTTGAACATTGGGACGCTCTGCAAGAGATCCCTAAAGAAACATTGAATGGTCACACCATGTATTAACGAGTCGTTGACGAGTCTCCCATGCCGTTTATTCAAACGGTATGGGAGGTTAAATGATTTGTGGCACTTTAAGTATTAATCATCAAAGCGCTTTTTCGATTCTCACCGCGACGTCTTCAGATACCCAGCCTTTCCACAAGTCAGGGTAGGTATTAAAGAAGTAAAACATCGCTTCTTCACCGTCCGCGTAGTTATCTTCCATCCAGGCCAGCATTTCACTCATTTGCTCGTTGGTAAATCCGCGTTTCTGCAAGTACGCGAATGCTTGGGGTTCTTTGCTCGCAAACGCCTCAGTTGTTACTGTGCGAACTGGAGAAGGTGGGTACATTGTTACTTTTGGTGAAGCGCAATCAGGCTGAGTGGTACAGTTGCGATACTCTTCTAAATCTGTTCCGCTACCAAAATCCACTTTGACCATATCATACTTGCCCAATACGGGGGTCGGTGACCAGTAGTAACCAAACCAAGGCATTTTGCGATCATAGGCTTTGGCGATGGTGCCAGCTAATGCTGCGCCAGATCCTGGGTCAACCATCTCAAAGCCGTGCTCACTTAACCCTAATGCATTAAACAAGTGACCGGAGGTGATTTGGCATGTCCAACCAGCAGGGCAGCTATAGAACGCGAACTTGTCATCATCTTCTGGGTGTTCAAATAGTTTGGCGTGCTTGATGACGCCTTCTATCGTCGCGAGTTCTGGATACTGTTTTACCAGATAGGCGGGAACCCAAAACCCTTCTTCACCACCATTGACAAGCGATTCACTAGCGATGCGCAAGCGTTTATCCGCAATCCCTTTATCAAGTGCTTCTTTAATACCGTTTGTCCATAACTCTGGCGCAACGTCAGGCTGTCCCTTTTCAATCATAGAGGTGCCTGTAGGAACGCTATCACCAGGGATCAATTCCGCATCGCACTGGTAGCCTTCATTTAAGACAAATTGGTCGATGTGCGCCATTAAGCTGGCCGAATTCCAATTCATGTCTGCGATGGTTATTTTTCCGCATTCGTCCGCATTTGCATGAGTAGATAATGCTGATAGCAGCAGAACAGAGAGCATTGAAGGTGTCGTCTTCATGTGACTGAATTTCCTTGTCGTTGTCATTTACTTCAGTATATACATCGGTTTATAAAGATTCAGTGAACAAGTTTTTTTCAGTGACGTTAAGCATAAAAACGGTGATTTATGAAGCGTTTGGTGAGGCGTGTTGAAAGGGAGTTAATACAGCAAGAACACTCCTTCGTAGCCGCCAATCTCAATATGAGAAACATAGTCGCCGATGTTACCGTCTTGATCTACAGGTCGCATAGGCTCTGGAAGCACGATTGTCATCTTCGGTGAGGTGAAATAATCAATATTCTTGCCAAAGAAATCAGTTCGATACAGCACTCGGCCTTTAGTGAATTCGCGGGCTAACACCATCTCCGCAGGACCATGCATCACCACCGTATCGTCTGAGCGATACGCAAAGTACGTATGGGTTGGTAACAAATCGATAGAGCCATTGGGCAAGTCAGGATGAACCACTTTGCTCATAGAAGCATCTCCAATGACTGTGTAATCGGCAGGATAGGGCGTGCTGGTGGACATCATTACCGGAGTCGCCTGATACCCCTCTGGTGTTTGATTGGCAGGCTCTCCCAAATCAACGGCAAGCAAGGTGCTAGGTTGATAAGCAATATTCTTTGGTACGCCTGCCTTCCAGAAGTTGTCACCTGTTGTGTTATTACTTCCATATAAGTAGCCATTGTTCCACTGATTAAAGTAACTGCGCTCAGGGTGATAGTTTAAGTAGAACACCGCTAGTGCAGAGTATTGGTCCTGTTTCCAATTGTTTTCTGTGTTACCAAAGTATTGAACGCGACCATAACGCGTGGTCGCTTGATAAATCACTTTCTGACCCGCTTTGGCGAGTGCAGAGTTATCCCAAAACTTAGCTAAGCCAGCATAGCCACTAAAGCCAGTAGAAGGGAAAAGGTAATGCTCGCGTAAGTACAGAGAGCCAGCGTTAACCAAGTGGTTTTGCCCATTACGACCGAATAAGTTTGCCGTACCTATGTTGAGGCCAATTAACGCATCTTCATCCAGCGTTGCCAGTTTATTCAAGAACGCCGAGAATTGCGCTTTGTACGCATCGTCAGCAGCTTGGCTACCCGCCACCAAACCAAGCTCATCCACCGTACCACCGGAATAAACGTAGAACTGATTTTCTCCGAGTAACTTATTCGTGTCGTCGTTGTACGCACCATTTAAACCTTGTTTCGCCCATTCAGCTTGGTAATAGTGGCGCATTGTATTGGTAAAAACGGGATTACCGAGATTGGTCAATGCCCAAGAAGAGGTTTGATTCCACATACGACCAAATGGAATAACGCGTGACTCCCAACGAAATCGTGCCGTTGCATTCTTATTCGAACGGTTTTTGTATTCATTCCAAGAAAGATAATTGTCTTGGTTTCGATCTGCAGATTTGTCGAAGCCACGAATTTTACGCCAGCGTTGAATGGTTTGACCTTCAGGTGTCTCCGTTGGTGCTCCTGAGATATTGACGGCAGGGAAGCTATCTTTGAGTTGAATGTTTTCGAGACGTAGGCGGTTTTCTATGTTGTCGTCATGCCAAGTAATTTTCGCAACGTAAAGGCGGCCGCCGTCGCGTAAAAAGGTGGAGCCAAAGTACTGACCGCCACCATAAGTTTTTCCGCTACCATCATGCGTTGTAGCGCGAACCCAATCCAAAGGAACAGACCAGCTTACTGTTTGGTTTTTAGTCATGTTCTCAGTTTTGTCTTTTTTAATCGCGAAGCTTTTCCATTCAGTTACCCGACCAAACGAGTCGATAGCAGAAGGGTATTCAATCGTGAAGCTGCCGCCTTGAGCAAACTGAGAGAACGTAAAGGCTAAGCGGTCGAACTTCTCTGAGTGATAAACATAGAGGGCACCACCATTATTCGCCTGACCGAATACATCAGCATCCCATGGCGGTGGTTGATATAGCCAAAAACCGGCGTGGTCAGCACTAGCCGTATAACCAACAATCATCGGTTTTCGATTGAGTAATGTATTTTCACCATGGCTTGAGTCGACTTCAGCTAGGATAGTGTCTTCAGAAAAGTGGAGAAAGAAATCTTCGTAGTCAATTCCATTCAGTTCTGTTTGGTTACGTATATCGTTTTCCAGCCAACCTGAGTTAAGTTCCAGCTTTTGGTTGTGCATGTAACCAAGTGCTTGTACACGCTCATTATGACTTTTACTTTCGTAAGCGCCGAATACGATATCAGCATGATCCAGTTCCCATTCACGTGTAGCCACAGCAGAGATAGGTTTATCTTGAAGATCAATACCCTGTTCATGCAATCCAGGTAACACGATTGCTGTTCTACTCCAAACGCTGGGTATAGAAAGTAAGCTCAGAGAAGCAAGTGCAATGAGAGAAAAACAATGCGACTTCAACATGGGGTTATCTCACTCATACTTAGATGACTCGAATTAAGGGCCAGAATACAAAGAGAAATTATAGTCCATTCACAAAGTCCTAATCAGGAACCCGCCGATAGAAGGCTTTACCGGAAATCGAGGGGGGAAGCCCGGCAAAAATGAGAAGGTCTGCGTCGGGTGTAGTACGTTCAAAGACTCAAAATTCCGTCTACATAAGCACAAAAGTAACCAGAATTTTAACCTTGTTTCGATTGCCATCATATTGTTGGATTTTCATCAACAATTTCAGTTAAAACCAACTGATTAAACCAGTCATATTCTCTGTTGTATTGATTGCTTATCATACAAAAATTTAACAAAATTAATTTTTATACATTTTTATTGCATAAAAAATCCTTTTGAGTAATATAAATGCCAAGTGACAATTAATGCGGTATGTCAGCATGACTATTCAGGTAAGCGGAATCAATAAATCCTACGGTGAGACACAAGTGCTTCACGATGTCAGCTTTAAGTGTGAAAGCGGCGAAACACTGGTGTTACTCGGTCCGAGTGGTGCAGGGAAGAGCTCTCTACTACGTGTTCTTAACCTTCTTGAAGGAGCGGATAACGGCCAGTTAAACATCGCTAATGACGCATTCGACTTTTCAACTGAAATCAAAGAGAAGCAAGGTTTAGCGCTTCGTCGTAAAGTGGGCATGGTGTTCCAACAGTACAACCTATGGCCGCATATGACAGTGATGGAGAACCTGATTGAGGCTCCGGTAAAAGTCGCTGGCATGGATAAAGAAGAAGCGAAGAAGCAGGCAATGCAAATTCTTGCGACGCTGCATTTGGCAGACAAAGCGGATGCATGGCCGATGCAACTTTCTGGTGGTCAGCAACAACGTGTGGCGATTGCTCGTGCATTGATGATGAAACCGGAAGTCTTGCTTTTTGATGAACCGACCGCTGCGCTTGATCCGGAAATTACTAACCAAGTCGTTAAGATTATTAAAAATTTAAGCGAAACCGGAATTACACAAGTAGTTGTGACGCACGAAGTGGATTTCGCCAAGAAAATCGCTAGTCACGTACTGTATTTAGAAAAAGGACACATCGTTGAGCACGGCACAAATGATTCGTTTTCTAACCCGCAAACCGCCCAGTTTGCTGACTACTTAAATCACTAAATCACTAAATTACGTTTTTAAAGTTCAGTCTATTTAACAGATAAGCTCGGCTGTCATTGCGAGTGTCAGCCCACTAAGTACACACGGAGTATTGCAATGAAAAAGATTCTACTAGCTTCACTAATCGGCCTTTCTTCTGCAACTATGGCAGCAAACGCAGCAGCACAAGAAGAGATCAAATTCGCGATGGAAGCGACGTACGCACCGTTCGAATACATGGATGAAAACAACCAAATCCAAGGTTTTGATGTGGATCTGGCGAATGCACTATGTAAAGAAATCGAAGCAAAATGCACCTTCCACAACCAATCTTTTGACAGCCTGATCCCAGCATTAAAATTCAAGCGCTACGATGCGGCAATCTCTGCAATGGACATTACTGAGGCGCGTTTGGAGCAAGTGAATTTCACGAATGCATACTATGACAACTCAGCAGCGTTTGTTTCTATCAAAGAAAAAGTGGCCGATCAAAAAGCACTAGAAGGTAAGCGTGTTGGTGTTCAAAACGGTTCAACACACCAAAGCTACCTGATTGAGAAAATGCCTGGCGTAACAGCGGTTCCTTACTCAAGCTACCAAGACGCATTCATCGATATGAAGAATGGCCGTATTGATTCTGTATTCGGTGACACGGCAGTCGTAGCAGAATGGTTCAAGAAAGAAGACAACCTAGCGTACGTGGGCGAGCACGTTACTAACCCTAAATACTTCGGTAACGGTTTCGGTATCGCAGTAAACAAAGGTAACGACGAGCTAGTGAACAAGCTGAACACGGCACTGAAAACAGTGAAAGCGAACGGCGAATACGACGTAATCTACAACAAGTACTTCGGTAAGTAATATGGCACTAACGGGTTACTCTTTATCGCTTGTTCAAGCTAGCTGGATGACTGTCCAACTGGCCTTCACAAGCCTTTTAGTCGGTTTGATTCTGGCAGTGGTATTCGCCAGTGGTGAAATGTCTCGCCGCGTTTTCGTTAAATGGCCAATGACGGCGTTTGTGACGATTGTACGTGGCTTGCCAGAAATCCTTGTCGTGTTGTTCATCTATTTTGGATCGACTCAGGTTCTGTTTTTAATCACCGGCGACTTTATTGAAGTTAGCCCGTTCTTGTCTGGCGTGGTGGCGTTGTCATTGATCTTCGCTTCTTATGCTTCTCAAACTCTACGTGGCGCATTGAAAGCCGTTGGAAGAGGGCAGAGAGAGGCTGCAAGTGCACTCGGCATCAGTCAAGCACACGCTTTTGTTCGCATTGTTTTGCCACAAGCAGTAAGACACGCACTACCAGGTTTAACTAACCAATGGTTGGTTCTGCTGAAAGACACCGCGCTTGTATCACTGATTGGCGTGACGGATTTGTTGAAACAAGCGCAGCTAACATCTGCAGCGACCCATGAAGCGTTTACATGGTACGCAACCGCTGCGGCGATTTACTTAGGCATTACTTTGATTACACAACGTGCCGTCAAACTGATTGATAAGAAGTTCTCAATTCAAGGCATGAGCATGGGACAGGAGGCGACCGCATGAACGAACAACACGTTTGGCAAATGCTGGATGGCTTAGGCACTAGCCTCCAATTGACCGCTGCTTCCTTGGTTGTGGGCTGCCTCTTAGCTTTGATGATGACGCTGACTCTGATCCTACGTACTCCGGGTTTGCATTGGGTAAGTCGTGGCATCATCACCTTGTTCACAGGTACGCCTTTGTTGGTACAGATCTTCTTGGTGTACTACGGTCCGGGTCAGTTTGACGCAGTAAGAGAAAGCGTATTTTGGACATGGTTAAGCCAACCTTGGTTCTGTGCGATGTTGGCGTTAGCGTTGAATACCGCGGCGTACAGTACTCAGTTGTTCAAAGGGGCATTCAACGCGATTCCTTCCGGTCAATGGCAAGCGTGTCGTGCATTAGGCATGAACAAAACCGCAACGCTGAAAGTGCTGCTGCCATACGCCATTCGTCGTGCTGTTCCGGCTTACTCGAACGAAGTGATTTTGGTCTTCAAAGGCACGTCACTAGCAAGCACGATTACGATCATGGATCTGATGGGTTACGCGCAGCGCATTAATGCACAAACCTACGATACGTTGACGGTATTTGGTATTGCAGGTGCATTTTATTTAACGGTAAATGGTGTGCTAACTCTTATTTTCCGTCAGGTAGAGAAGAAAGCATTGGCGTTCGAAGCCGCATAATCCTTCAATCAACACTCATCATTTAGTTCCACAGTGCCTCTGCGAATGACTCTCTTGTAGGGGCATTTTTTATATTCGTCATGGCAAATTCCTCAAGTTCCCCCAAACTTAATTCAACGCAATTGTATTGGTGGCACCATGGAAAGAAGACACTTTTTAGCGCTGTGGACATTGTTGTTCGTACCCTCTTTAAAAGCGAAAGCACCAATCCGGCCAACGCCAGCACAAACTGAAGGGCCATTTTATCCAGTAGTGAACATTCCTCTTCGTCAAAACTTGATTCTGCAATCAGAAGGTTTGGTCGGTGAAGCTATCGTGTTGCAAGGTAAAGTCGTAGATACATCGGGAAACCCAGTTTCAGGCATCAAAGTAGAAATCTGGCAATGCGATGGGCAGGGGATTTACGATCACCCTAAGCAGCCAAATAATGATAAGTTTGATACTCACTTTGCAGGTTTTGGCGCGGTAGAAACTCAATCGGATGGTCGCTACTTATTCCAGACTCTGTATCCCGTGCCTTATGCCTCTCGTCCACCGCACATTCACGTTAAGTTGTGGCGGGATAACCAAGAGCTTCTGACCACTCAGTTGTACTTAAAAGGCAATACTGGTGATGAATGGTGGGGTGGCAAAGCCCGTGATTATCTACAGTTTGAAACCATACGAACCGACGGGCGGTTAACGGGCGAATTTAACTTTGTGATTGGCTAGCTAATCCGGTTAAGCCATTAACTCAACCAATTGCGCCAAGCATTCTTTATCCAGTATCGGATGAGGCTCGACGCCCGTGACCAAAACGATATCCACGGAAGGTAGCGATGGCATATCGTCTAAGATCTTAAGATCCTCGCTAACGCTAATACTGCCCATCGCACCGATAGCCATGCCTGAACGTACAATTGCTCGTTGTGCGGAGGCCGTATTGCAACATGCCAGTAGTTGATAAGGAGTACCACGTTTGGTTAATCCGTCTACTGCTGCCGCATGGTATTTGCAGTCGGTTTGGAATAGGGCGAGAGGGAGAGGTTGGGCTTGCTCGATGTCAAAATCAGGATGAGCAATCCACACGCCTTTGTCGCTTGCTAGCCAGTAACCTTCCTCACTGTCCGGTGCTCTTGTCACAATAGCGGCGTCTAGCTTTCCTTCATCAAGTTTTTCTCTCAAGGTGATGCTTGGCTCACTGAAGACTTGAATTGAACATGTGGGCTCAGATTGCTGTAATACGCGGATGACTTTAGGCAGGATATTGTCGTTGTAATCCTCGGGGCAACCTAAGCGAAGAGGGCGCTTGTTTTCATAGCGCTTCACTTGTTTCAGTGCTTGATTGTGCAAGTTAACCAATTGCTCGGCGTGAGAGCGCAGTGCCAGCCCTGCTTCACTCAATACTAGGTTGCGACCTTCTTTTTCAAACAAGCTGACGCTGAGTTCGTCTTCTAGCTTACGCATTTGTGCACTGAACGCGGATTGGGTACGATTAATCTGCTTGGCTGCACGAGTGAAACTGCCCGTTTCTACAAAAGCCAGAAAGCTGCGTAACGCATCGATATCCATATCTAAAACTCATCCATCGTTTTTGTTGAAGTGTTCCATCAAAACTATCCGTTAGTCCCCTTAAATACAATCAGATATTGTGAATGGGTAATCAAAACACGAACCGCATGGAGGCGTCATGAAACTGTTTATTGCTAATCAAAACTACTCAAGCTGGTCACTGCGCGCATGGTTGATCTTTTCTCAATTCAAACTAGATGTCGAAGTCACCAAGCTCAAATTATTCACAGAAGATTTTTATAAGACCTTGGAAGGTATTACACCAACCGCGAAAGTACCTACCTTGGTGGATGGTGACGCAACCGTGTGGGATTCATTAGCGATTTTGGAATACGTTAACGAGCAATACTTACAAGGTAAAGCTTGGCCAAGTAAGTCTGCAGAACGGGCTAAAGCACGCGCCATTGCATCAGAAATGCATTCGGGTTTCTTTGATTTAAGAAACGAACTCCCAATGAACATCCGCGCACACAGAAAAGTCGACTTAACGAAGGGTGCGCTTAAAGATATTGCTCGTATTGACGCCATTTGGGTAGAGCAAGCCAAGCTGTATCCCAACGGCTGGTTATTTGGAGAATGGTCGATTGCAGATGCCATGTATGCACCTGTGGTATTGCGTTTCCAAACTTACGGCATCGAGCTATCGGAAGGTGCCAAAGCATACCAACAGAAGGTGCTAGCAAGTGAATCTTTACAGCAATGGCTGGAAGAGGCGAGCCAAGAAACAGATATCGTAGAAGAGGACGAGGCAGGGGAAGAAGTATAAGCGCATCTTGCGATCGCCTGTAGCAAGGGAAAGCATGACAAAGCACGCTTTCCTCTTCTAGGATGGTTGTCGTTTCCGGCGCGTTTAAGCTAGGTGTTCAACAATCGCTCTGCCTACGCCGTGTGCGCTCGTTGGGTTTTGACCTGTGATGACACGATCATCCACAATTACAAACTCTTGCCATGGTTGCACTTTAGAGTAGCGCGCTGCGCCACGAGCAAGAGACTCTTCCAATAGGAATGGGATGTCGTTGATGGTGCCGAAGTCGATCTCTTCTTCACGAGTGAAGCCTGTTACTGATTTAGACGCAAGCAGCTTTTCGCCATTGCTAAGCGTGATAGGGAGAAGAGCGCCTGGACCATGACAAACTGCTGCCACAATACCGCCATCTTCATAGTGTTTTGCAGAAATCTTGGCAAAATCTTCGTTGCTCGCTAGGTCTGAAAGAAGACCAAAACCACCCGGATAGAAGATCGCATCATAGTTGTCACCGTTGATTTGTGACACTGGAATCGTGTTGTTGATGCGGTTCTGGAAATCATCATCCGCCAAGATTTTCTCGTTCACTGCGTCGCCTTCGATGTCGGTTCCGTACAGTGGTGCTTGTCCACCTTTGATAGAGGCAATGTCGTAATCGAAGCCTGCACCTAGTAGCTCGCTAAGGGCATGAGTGAGCTCTGGCGCGTAAGTTCCGTTTGCTTGGTCAGTTTCACCAAGAGTCGCATGGTTCGTCACAATGATGAGTACTTTCTTCATGATGGTTTCCTTTTTGGCTTACGTGTATTTGTTGAACACCTTCATACTAATTGCTAAACAAATAAGTGATAATACGATTAATTGGCAAAACATTATTGCTATATAGCAAAGGTAAGTATGGACAGTTTTGAAGGCATCAATGAGTTTGTTACGGTTGCTGAGAGCTTAGGTTTTTCTGCAGCGGCAAAACAGTTAGGTTGCAGTACCAGTCATGTCAGTCGCCAAGTCACAAGATTAGAAGAGCGATTAGGTGTCGCTTTGTTAGCCCGTTCGACAAGAATGGTGAGTCTAACGGAAGCGGGGCAAGCGTATTATCAGCAGTGTAAAGAATTGGTGATTGGGCTTCAGCAAGCCAATGAACAGCTCACCACGCAGCAAACTCAGTTGAGTGGTACGTTACGCGTGAGTGCCGCTGGTGCGTTTTCTGAGAACCATGTAGCGCCTGCCTTGATGGCGTTTGCCAAGCAACATCCTAATCTCACGGTAGAAATCAACTTCAACACCAGCATGGTCAACTTTATTGAAGATGGCTTCGATTTCGCTATTCGTTACGGAAGGTTGAGTGATTCAGGCTTGGTTGCGAGAAAGCTGGTGGATCGTCCCATGGCAGCGGCAGCCAGTCAGCGTTATCTCGATGAACATGGTTTGCCAACGCACCCCGAGCAACTCAAGCGTCATAGCTGCATTATTGCCAACAAAGACGTTTGGTTGTTTGAAAAAGACGGCAAGCCTTTAGATGGCGTAAAAGTGCAGGGCAGATGGAAGAGCAATAACGCACACACGGTCTTGCAAGCCTGTGCAGAAGGATTAGGTGTGGCGTACTTACCGAAGAGCAGTTTCAACGATGCTATTTCGTCTGGTCGTTTGGTGCCAATCCTAGAGCCCTATTGGGGAAGCGGCAACAGCAGCTGGATTGTTTATCAGAATCGTCACTTTCTACCACTACGAGCGCGATTGGCTATCGACTTCTTGCTTGATCATTTTGTCGATTGGCAGGAGTAATGAGGCTCTGCCAATCGGTTTGTTTATCCATTTGTTAGATCGTCAACATACTAACGTATCTACATGTTTTGATAGCTTGGTCCACCGCCACCTTCTGGTGCTTTCCACGTGATGTTTTGCGAAGGATCTTTGATGTCACAGGTTTTGCAATGCACGCAGTTGGCGGCATTTATCTGAAACTTCAACTTATTGTCCACTTCCACCACTTCGTAAACCCCAGCGGGGCAATAGCGCTGACTCGGTTCGTCATACATACCTAAATTCACATCAATTGGAATGTGAGGGTAAGTCAGAACAAGGTGACAAGGTTGATTCTCTTCGTGCTGTGTTCCCGACAAAAATACCGACGAAGGCTTATCAAAACTGATTTCACCATCTGGTTTTGGGTATGCAATTGGGTGGCACTCTTGTTTAGGTTTTAACTGCTCATGATCGTGCGAATAGTCCTTGATAGACCAAGGTAACGGCTTCTTAACCAGTGGTTGCCACAGGTTGTGTTCAAAAGTCGAAAGAGCACCGCCCAGTATGCTGCCAAACTTATGAATGTTCGCACCAAAGTTACGCGTTTCAGCGAGTTCGTCATACAACCATGATGATTCAAACAACGACTGGTAGTCTGGCTCAGAAGCTCCAGTTTGTCGGGCCGTATGTACCGCTTCTGCTGCAATGATTCCGGATTTCATTGCTGTGTGGCTGCCTTTAATTTTAGCAACGTTCAAAGTCCCCGCATCACAACCAATCAATAAACCGCCAGGGAATTGCTGTCTCGGCAGAGAGGAAAGTCCACCTTTCGCAATGGCTCTTGCGCCGTAAGCGATGCGCTGAGCACCTTTCAAATGTGGTTCAATAGCAGGATGGTGTTTAAAGCGTTGAAATTCGTCAAACGGACTCAAGTAAGGATTGCTGTAATTCAAGTCGACAATAAGCCCCACGGCGATTTGGTTGTTCTCCATGTGATAGAGAAAACCGCCGCCTGTGGTATTTGTTTCACTCAAGGGCCAGCCAGCGGAGTGGATAACACTGCCAGATACATCCTTACTGTCAGTGGGTAACTCCCATATCTCTTTTAGGCCAAGCGCGTAGTGCTGTGGTTGCTTTCCTGCGTCTAGGTCGAACCTTTGAATAAGCTCTTTACCCAGATGTCCGCGACAACCTTCAGCAAAAAGGGTGTATTTTGCCCTTAGCTCGATACCTGGTTCAAAGTTAGGTTTGGCCTGGCCGTTCTTATCTAGTCCCATATCGCTCGTGTTAATGCCTGTCACTGCGCCAGTCTGATCATAATTGATGCTTGCAGCGGCAAAGCCCGGAAAAACTTCCACCCCAAGATTTTCAGCTTGGTTAGCGAGCCAACGGCAAAGGTTGGCAAGGCTAATTACGTAATTATTCTCGCCATTTATCATTGGACGCGGTGTAAGGAAGTGGGGAACGCGAATATGGTTTTGTTCAGTAGTAAGATAAAGGAAATCATCTCGTTGAACTGAGGCTGCTAGCGGGGCGTCCATTTCTTTCCAATTGGGGAAAAGCTCATCTAAGGCACTAGTTTCAAAAACAGCGCCAGATAAAATATGCGCGCCCACTTCTGAGCCTTTTTCTACAACGCAAATTGAAAGTGCGTCATCTTCACTGTCTTGGTTGAGTTGAGCTAGTCGACAAGCTGCACTTAAGCCCGCAGGTCCGGCCCCCACGATCACGACATCAAACTCCATGCATTCTCGTTCCATCTCTATGCTTCCTTTCTATTATCGTCATCTGCGTGACAGGTTTTTGGTTTCTATACAGAAAACTATAGCTCAGTTGACGTTAACGTGAAGTGGACTAAGCTCAAGTAATGGATCTGACGTGTTATATGAGGCATGACCATGGAAGACCGACCATTAGCAACACTTGTGCTCGCAGAGCATGACAACCAATCGTTGGCTGTAGGGACGCTGTGTGCAATTAAAGCGGCATTTGAGATTAAGGATGATGATAAATCGCTTCCTGTTGCTGTGTTGCTTATTGGTTATCAGTGCCAATCAGTTTTGGATGAGTTGAATTGTGTTCAGGGTGTTGCAGAAATTATCTGGGTTGATGCGAAGGGATATGAACATGGATTAGCGGAAAATATCGCACCTTTGATCTCACAAGTAGCCAAAAACTACTCACACATTCTTTCTCCTGCCAGTACATTTGGTAAGAATGTGATGCCTCGTGTGGCGGCGTTGCTTAATGTTGGTCAACTTTCTGACGTGATGACAATCGAGTCTATCGATACGGTGATTCGTCCAATTTATGCTGGAAATGCATTGGCGAGAGTCACGTCGAATGATCCCTATAAAGTGATGACCATAAGAAGTACGGCTTTTGATGCCGCAGAGCTATCTGACACGCCAGTTGTCCCTAAGCTTACTCAAGTCGACACGGTGATTATCAATAAACTTAGTGAGTTTGTTTCGCAACAAACGCCAGAAAGTGAGCGACCAGAATTGCCAGCGGCTAGAGTAGTAGTGTCGGGTGGTCGTGCATTCGGGAGTAAAGAGAAGTTTGTTTTAGTAGAACAATTGGCTGACAAGCTAGGTGGAGCGGTAGGGGCGTCACGAGCGGCTGTCGATGCGGGCTATGTGTCTAATGACCATCAAGTCGGGCAAACCGGCAAAATTGTTGCACCGGAGTTATACATTGCCGTCGGAATTTCTGGCGCGATCCAGCATTTGGCGGGAATGAAAGATTCCAAGGTGATTGTTGCAATTAATAGCGATCCTGATGCGCCTATTTTTGACATTGCAGATTATGGATTGGTCGACGATTTGTTTGTGGTAATGCCTGAGCTGTTAGAGAAGCTGTAGATATAGTCTTGCTTCCTAAAACAAAAGGCTTCCGGACTGGAAGCCTTTATCATTTGATTTTTATAAGTTACTTTTCGCTCGGACGTTGCAGGTGCGCTGCAAGTACTTTCGTAAACCTTGCAGCTTCACCACCAGTACAAGCGCGATGATCAAACGTTACGGATAGCGGCATTGCTTTCACCGAAATTGCTTGACCATTTCTTATCACAACTCGGTCGAGTATTCGGCCCGCGCCGACAATAGCGACTTGTGGCGGTGTGACGACAGGTGTTGCGTAAATACCGGCAATCGCGCCGAAGTTGGAAAGCGTAATCGTCGCGTGCTGCAATTGCTCACGACCGATTTTTCTCTCTCTGATCCCTTCAACGGTTTGATCGAGCCAACGACGAACATCTTGTGGCTCGTATTCATCTGCGTGGCGCAAGACTGGCACGTACAATCCATGACGGCTATCTACTGCAATTCCTACATTGACCGTTGTGTGTACACAGCGTGTCATGGTTTCGGCATCAAACCAAGCGTTTAAAGCGGGCTCTTCTTGACACGCATGAACAATCGCTTGAACAAGGCGGATACTGATATCTTCGTTTGGCAGCCAATCTTCCAACAATGCTTCTTCCGTAATGGTTACGGCAGCAATATGTTCGTGCGATTCGGTCATAGACGATACCATGGTACGTCGAGCGCCTTTCAAAACTTCGGTGCCTGGACGCTGTTTTCCGGCTTCGTCGTAAATATCGGCATCTACGATAAGTCCGTTCGGGCCACTACCTGACACAAGGTTAAGATCTACCCCAAGTTTTTGTGCCAACAAGCGAGCCGAAGGCAGGGCGGTAACGAGGTTACTTTCTGTCGTGTTGTGGTTGCCACCAATCCAGAAATCATCAACGTTAACATGATGCGCTTGGTGAGAAACGCTACCGACGACGGTTGCGGCGTCAGCAGTGGCTTTTTTCTCTGCCGTTACTTCTCTCCCGGCACCTGTTTCATCAATCTCTAGCAGTAATGCACCAATATTGACGATTTCACCTTCCTCACCATGACGGCTGACCACACGGCCCGAATAGGGGGCAGGGACGTCTACCGTCGCTTTTGCTGTCTCTACGGTTAAGATCACTTGATCTAATTTAACCATGTCACCGACATTAACGTGCCATTTTACAATTTCTGATTCAGCGAGGCCTTCGCCGAGATCGGGTAAGTTAAACGTCTTCATTTCCAATCCTCCACGAGTTCGCGCGCTGCGGTCACAATGTCTTCTTTCTGAACCATGAAATAATCTTCGTTACGGTAATAAGGCATAATGGTGTCCATTCCAGTTACTCGTTTAGGTGGGGCTTTAAGTAAGCACATGGCGTGTTCAGCGGTTCGAGCTAATAGCTCAGATCCCACACCACAAGTTTTACTCGCTTCATGAACAACGAGTAAACGTCCAGTTTTTTCTAGTGAGCTGAAAATCGTCGCGGTATCAATTGGCTTAATACTCGCCAAATCAATCACCTCGACTTCAATTCCCTGACTAGACAAGGTTTGCGCGGCCTGAAGTGACTCTACGACGCATGCGCCCCAAGTAACGAGCGTGATATCTCGCCCCTTGCGTAAGGTGAAGCAGGTGTCGAGTGGGAGTGCTTCGCCGTTATCAACGACTTCAGATTTAACGGTGCGATATATGCGCTTCGGTTCGAAGAACATGACGGGATCATTGCTTCTAATTGCAGCGAGAAGTAAGCCGTATGCGCGTTGTGGAGAAGAAGGAATCACCACTTTAAATCCAGCAGTGTGAGCAAATAACGCTTCCACGCTTTCTGAGTGGTGTTCCGGAGCGTGGATACCGCCGCCAAATGGCGCACGGAAAACCGCGGGACAAGTGAGCCGACCGCGAGTTCTGTTACGCATTCGAGCCGCGTGGCACATTAAGTGCTCCATCGCAGGAAAAACGAAACCTTGAAACTGAAATTCGGCGACAGGTCGTAATCCTTGCGTTGCCATACCGACCGCAACCCCGCCGATTAAGGCTTCAGCGAGTGGCGTATCGATGACTCGTTTAAGACCAAACTCTTGCTTGAGTCCAACAGTGGCACGAAATACACCACCATTATCGCCCACGTCTTCACCTAGTACGACAACATTGGGGTCTTGTTGCATTTCGTGGTGCAGGGCAAGGTTTACTGCTTCAACCAACGTTAGCTCAGCCATGTCTGCCTCCCTGCATTCTCATTGCCTTGTTGATGAGTTCATCTCTTTGTGCATGAAGCTCTTGAGGTAGCGATTCATACAAATAATCGAAACCGGTTTCTGGTGCTTGTGGCGGTAAGCTCAGATAGCGTTCAACAGCTAACTCTACTTGCTCTTTACAGTAATCTAGCCATTGCTGTTCTTGTTCGTCGCTCCAAGCGCCTTGATTAAGGAGGTACGTTTTAAGACGTGCGATAGGTTCGTATTGCCATGCAGTTTGAACATCATCTTCTTTACGATAACGAGTCGCATCATCGGCCGTAGTGTGGTCACTCAGTCGGTAACTCACCGCTTCGATGAGTGTTGCGCCTTTCCCTTTTCTTGCTCTCTCAAGGGCGGTTTTAGTTGCATCATAAACGGCGACGACATCGTTACCATCGACAGTAATACCTGGTATACCTGCACCTTGCGCTTTTTCTGATAAGAAATCGGCGGCACATTGGAGACTACGCGGCACTGAAATTGCCCACTGGTTATTGTTTACGACGAAAACAAGTGGAATATTCCAAGTACCTGCGCAGTTTATCGACTCAAGAAAGTCCCCTTTGGATGTACCACCATCGCCGCACATGACTAGCGCAGCTTCATGGTTACCTTGAATTTTTAGTGCGGAAGCCACCCCGACAGCATGCGTACATTGCGTCGCTATGGGTACACAGTAGGGAAGGTCTCGGCTAGGAACCGGACTGCCTTCAGGAGCAAAATCACTCCCGCGCTCATCGCCACCCCAGTATTGAAGGTTCTTTTCCATGCCAATGCCACGACACCACATCGCAGGCATATCGCGGTAGTAAGGAACAAACACATCATCGGCTTTAAGTGCTCTGCCGACCGCAATGCCTATGGCTTCCGCGCCTAAGTGTGAGGGATAGGTCCCTAGCTTACCGGTGCGTTGCAAGGCAACTGCTTTGTTGTCGTAAGTGCGAGTTAATACCATATCTCGGTAAAACCCGACCAATGTTTCAGTGTCAGCCCAGTTGGGTAGTTGGCCGACTAGGTCCCCACGATGGTCGATAAACCGATGCATGGGTAATGCCTGAACGTTCATCTCAAGCTCCTTTTGACGCTGCGGGTCTTTTGGACTGCAGCTGTTCATACAAAACCAGAGTTTGTATGGGTACTCAAACTCTGATATCAGCGCAAAGGCCATACCTAAGGTTGCGTGTGCTTTCGATAGCGGTAGGCATCTGTTCGTCCCTTAAACTATTTGTCGATAACATCGCTGCGACTATTTCACCGCAAGATACAGAGAAAGGCTTTTCTGTATCTAACCCTCTAACTAAATCGTGGTATAGCCAGATACAATAAGTGTAAACAAATTGTTAAATTATGCTTCATTTTGACTTTCGCTCAGTAGTAAAGTTTTGCTTACACCCTAATTTTGCAGAGTAATATGCTGATATTTTGTTGTTGGCATTTTTAAACTCGAATTTAATTACTGGTTAATGAAATATATTTGCAACAAAATTTGGCTGTAAAATTTGACAAAGTGAGTCATTATTAATGAATCAACTCAAACAGTTGCTATATGATGAATTGCAAATTTTTGTTGTGCTCGAAGCCTCGACCTTATGAGAATGCATAACTTCTTCCCAACTGAGTGGAATCAAGGTAGGGTGACGGCATTACAAATGTATACCCTCGGCAGTCCTTGAGCTTATCCAAAGTAGGTGGTGCTCAAGTGGAAGTGATTATGGAGAAGTTATGTACCACGCTCATGTTTATTTTCCCCTAAGAGAACAAGATAAAGCGCAAGCCTTGAACGAGATCATCCGTCAAGAGCGTCAAGATGTGCTGCGTGTGTTTCCATTAGTTGGAAGGTTAGTTGGCCCACACAAGATGCCGATGTTTGAAATTCACCTAGAATCATTGAGTGAAGAGTTCTTGGCGTGGCTTGATACGATTCGAGGCGATTTTTCTGTGCTTATTCACCCAGTAAGCGAAGAAGAGTTGCTCGATCACACAGAACGCGCGATTTGGTTGGGCAGAGAGATTGGTGTATTTGAAGAAAAGTTAGAGAAATAGTTGCTCCTCTCGCCCATGCATGACCGCTTTGAATCCTTCTCTTCTCATTGCGGTCGCAGCTTCTGCTTAACGCCTCATCTTCATTGATGGGTGCGGAATCCCTCTCTTACGCTTTGCTGTAGCCATTTTTGTGCTAAACCTAAAAGTAGGCTTTCGAACTTCACGCACAAAGCGTGAAAATATCGCTGTTTAGCATGCCATTAAATGAGTTTTGGTGGTAATAAAATAATAAGTCTTTGATAAATCAAATAGGTATAGCAGGGAAGTGCAGTTTACGACTCCAACGCCATTGGCAGTGGCGCCGATAATTTCTGAGGGGGAAGGGTATGTTTTCAATACTCTTGGTTATACTTGCACTCTATATATTTTGGCTGTTGTTTCGCAACGGGCCTGAGTTTGCCGGGCGTACCGCCCAAAAAAAACGTGACTGGGTAGGGCCTACCGCCAACAAAGAAGAGTGGCGAGGATTTTGTAGGGATGTATTTCAGCCGTTCAGTTCTCAAACGACTTTCTACGCTATTGCTTATTTTGCCAATTACGTAGCAGCAGCGAACGCAATATCTTGGTCAACGATATACGAAGGCGATTATCCGGTCATCATAAGCCGATTTGGTAGCTACTTCATTTTAAGTACGCATGATGCACTGGTCGTAGCTGGGTTTATTGCGCTTGCTTTCTTTATCATTAATTGGCAACTTGCCATGCGCTGCTCTGGTATTCTTAGCCAGTATCTAGTGCGGATTCTTATTATTAATCAAAAGCGCTTTGTCGCGATTAGCTTGGTGTTTTGCAGCTACTTTTCGTACCTACTGACGCTTGGTATATTCTGGCTGTTCCATGATGGGTATTCAATCTGGCATGGATTAATGCTTAGCCCGGTGTTCCTGTTGTTAGCTTTATTGGTAGCGGTTGTTGTGCCATCTGCAAAAAGAGAAAGTAGTGTACCTTAGATAGATTTTCCACGTTAAATTACATTCGATTTTAGGATAGTAATTCTTATGCCATTAAGTTAGCATTGCCAGCTTTTTAACGGTCAAAAGGCCACTAATCAGTGGGACAGTGGGAGAAACAATGTTTATCGGCTTTGATTATGGTACTGCAAACTGTTCAGTGGCTAAAATGGAATCGGGTGAGCCAGTACTGCTTAATCTAGAAGGAAACAGCCCTTTTATTCCTTCCACCCTTGCTGCACCGACTCGTGAATCGGTATCCGAGCATTTATTTCGCCATCGAGATATTAAACCATTAGATCAAGTTGGTGAGCAGGTTTTACGCCGGGCAATCAATTTAAACCGAGAAGAAAGTATTGACTTAGAATCCGACGACATCGCGTTTGGTCAGGCTGCACTTAATCTCTATTTGGAAGATCCTCGCGATATCTATTATGTGAAATCGCCGAAGTCTTTTCTTGGTGCATCTGGCTTGCGTGATGTGCAATTGGCTTTCTTCGAAGACCTTGTCTGCGCGATGATGGACAATATTAAGTCTCAAGCCGAAAGCGATGCGCAGCAAAGTATTACCGATGCTGTGATCGGCAGACCAATTAACTTCCATGGGCGTGGCGGCGAAACGGCTAACATTCAGGCAGAAAGCATTTTGCTGCGAGCAGCGAAACGTGCGGGCTTCCAAAGTGTGGAGTTCCAGTTTGAGCCTGTCGCGGCGGGCTTAGAGTATGAAGCCACACTCAGCGAAGATAAAATCATTCTAGTAGTCGATATTGGCGGTGGTACAACGGACTGTTCATTGATTCAAATGGGACCGTCTTGGCGCGGCAAAGCAGATAGGACCGCAAGCTTGTTAGCTCACAGTGGCCAGCGCGTCGGCGGGAATGATCTTGATATTGCGTTAGCATTTAAGCAGCTCATGTTCCCTTTTGGCATGGGAAGTAAAATGGAGTCAGGTATTGTGATGCCGACTACCCAATTCTGGAACCCGATAGCAATCAATAATGTAGAAGCGCAGAGTGACTTCTATTCGCGAGAGAACCTATCAGCGTTAAAGTTGCTTCAAAAGCAGGCTCAAGAGCCAGAAAAACTTGCTCGTTTGCTAGAGGTGTATCATGAGTCTTTAGGCTACAACATTGTTCGCCGTGCCGAAGAGGCAAAAGTGGCACTTTCAGAACAAGCTTCTTACCGAACTGGCATCAACTTGTTATCAGAAACGATTGAAGTTGATGTACAACGTGACGAAATGATCGAAGCGATCCAGTCGCCAAAGAATAAAATGACGGCGTTGGTGACAGAAGCGGTAGAGCAAGCTGGAGTTAACCCCGATGCTATCTTTATGACTGGAGGTTCGGCACGCTCGCCAATCTTGCGCGATGCGGTGCAAACCGTACTGCCAAGTATTCCGGTTGTCAGTGGAAACTATTTTGGCTCAGTAACTGCTGGCTTAGCTCGTTGGGCTGAGGTTTGTTTCAAGTAGAAAGAAAGCCGATTAACCGTGGATCTTTGTTGCCAAACTTATGATTTCATTTAGGCTTGCCAAGTGATGGTTGGATAACTTTGTCGAGAGGTTGAGTTTTAAGCGGGTAGGGAACCTTTTTAGGATCTTAAGTCTTTCAAGGTCATTCTGAATAGCGAGGAACGAGCGTGATTTAGAATCTCTTGCCCGAGCACGCTGTTATGATATATGACGCCGTTTCGCCAAGCGTTATTTATCACCATTATTCTGAAGAGTCGAGTTAAGACCTATTGGATAATGATTTTGACTAAGCTGAGATAAAAATGCCCGCTAAATCAGCGGGCACTTTTGTTTGCGTCATTAATGATGCATGTGTTTTTCCATGTGGCCTTGTTTCTCAACCGCCATTTCCACTTCAACCTTACCTGCGTTTTTAAAGGTTAATGTCATAGGGAAGCGGTCACCCTCTTTAAGAGTTTGTGTTGGGTTAAAAATCATTAAATGGAAGCTGCCTGGTTTAAACAACACAGATTCATTGGCTGGAACGCGCACTTCGTCAATCTTAATCATTTTCATCACACCATCTTCTTTCTTATGCGTGTGAATTTCGACATGTCCTGCGATTGGGCTTTCTGCTGCGATCAATGTATCTTCACTGTCACCGTGGTTGGTTAGTTGAAAAAAACCACCGATAACAGGTGCGTTTGGTGGCGCTTCGCGGCTCCATGGATGGTCGATATGAATTTTTCCTGCTTCATAATCGTGCGCTAAACTCAGTGGGCTAGCGATGACAGCAATAAGCGCGATAGCGGCGGTTTTTAATGATTTAAGCATGTGTTTTTCCTTTTGAATTAATAGCTTCTCTGAATGGACAACAAACAGAGTCATCGTTATTTTTGGATAAAGTTGTTAATGATTAGATGCCTGTTAGGCAGGAAAAACACTCGGCGGAGAGTGCTTAGGCGCGATGTGTTTGTAAACGAGCTTATCGCATTTTGAAAAGTGATAAGTCGTCAGTGCATACTTTACTCGGCGCAGCCAATGGATCGTTGTCAGGTAAAGCCCAATCGCAACTAAAAGAAAGAATTGAACAGCTTGAAGAAGCGGGCATTCAAACTGGAAGCCGTCGTGTAAGTTAAGATCTTGGATGAGCTTAGAAGAAGATTGAGCGTTAGCCTCAATCAACGTATTGATATCCACCCATTTGAAACCATCTGCGGTACACAGTAAAACCTTTTCACTTTGGACTTTGTTGAGCCAAGTTGTGCTGTGAACTTGTGTAGGGTTAAGAGCGGCTGTGGACGCTAAATACAACTGAAACAACACCGCGATAATAACCGCAATAGCTTGCAAGCGATGGTGTTTGTGCTGTATTAGAGTGTTTTCCATACAATTGAGTGCTTATCTTCTTCGGCGCGGGATACTAACAAATTAACCAAACAATGTAATTATCAGTTTACTAAAAGGTGATGCAAGTGTGCATTATTTGTTTTATTGCCTATTTTTAACGCTTTAATGTTTTGATTCGGCTGACATTCACAACCTCCAATTCAACTTGTCAGTCTTGCCTAGTCGCTTTTGAAGATACCGAATTAATCTCTCTTATATGCCACTGAAGCTTCGGTTAGTGGGTGTCGTGGTGGTGTTTTTACGTGCTAGATTTGGCTGATATCGATTCAAAATGCACACCGAATCTTCACTTGTTTTCCGTTAACGGAATTATGACAGTAATTTAATAAAGGATACGGTATTCTGCGCTCCTTTGTACATGCCAGAAACGTCCGTCCTACTTAGTAGGAGGGGCGATTAATCTTAAGAAATTTCTCAAATGAAATACGAACAACAGATTGGATATCGATACCCTAAAGGTCGATTTGCCATGGTGAGTGTATACGCATTCACTGGTGCTGCGATTTTAGCATCGACTATTTTTTCTCTATTGCTATTTTTGTCTATCGACGAAAATCCGATGATGCAAACCTTATTTGGTGGTTTAGCGATCATTTTTGAAGCGGGTAAATTTTACGCTTGGTATGAATACGGTGAGCGCCGAGCCCATCGCAACTACACAGGAGCAGCAACCGCTCTCGTGTTTTATTTAGTCTTAGCTGCGATTTCCATTGGCGGTAGTATTGGTGGCATTAATAGTGCAACCAATAGTGCACAAAGTCATATTTCGGTAGAGCAGGCGAAAGTGGAAGCGTTTAATCGTCAGATTGCGGCAATCGATAAGCAGATTGAGCTCAACAATATGGCAGCGCAGAAATACATCGAGATGGAGCGTATCGCGACTGGTGTAACTCGCATTCAGGATCAAAACAAAACCTTACGTGAAGAGCAGCAACGCTTGGCTATGGAGCGTGATAGTTTACCGCCGGTTGCGCAAGGCTCAGTGATTGGTTTGATTGATAGCCTAGCCAACGCATTTGGTACCACCTCTCAGCAAGCTCAGCTTGGCTTGGTTGTATTTCTTTCGATTCTTTTGGACTTCTTTGCTGCATTTTTTGTTGGCTTGATTGGTGAAGAGCAACGGTTCCGATATTTCTATCGCAGAAATGAGGGCATGATATTGAAAACAGTTCGCGATATAGACCCAGCGCCTGCGGGTTATCTTCCTCATATAAAAGAGGAAGAAGAGCAAGAAATACCAGCTGCACCGGAGCCAGAAGAACCAAAGGAACCGAAAACCTTGTTAGAGCAAGTTAGCGATGCACTTAAAACGCATCAAATTACGTGCACCAAAAAAGCCGTTGCTAAACAGTTTAGGCTGTCTGCGGAAGAGGTAGACAAGGTATTTGAAGAATTGGCAGAGCTCGGTTTAGTGGGGAAAAAAGCCAACCACCATTATCATTGGATAGGTGAAGCAGAGACCGCATAATTGGTTATCTATTAAAGTTCGGAAAGAGCGTCAACCGGCGCTCTTTTTTGGGGGGAAGTTTCGCTATTAAAGTTAACTACAAGAAAGCGTATCAATCTTTATTGAGCTTTTTGGTTACGTCTTTCACCGTTTTCTTCTCTTTTTCCGGTGTCATTGCATCAACAGCTTTACCCGCCATCCCTTCATCTGGCAATTTGTCTTTTCCTGCATCAACTGCGGTATCTTTCAGTGCCTCTTTAGGCGTACAGCGACCACCAACACCAACCACGGCTTTTGTCGCAGCGGCTTTAGCTGCCTTTTCTGCATCGCAATCAGGATCCATAACGCTAGCTAAGCTCGTGGCTGAACCAAAAAACAAGATTAACAAAATGAGGTTGCGTTTTTTCATAGTCGTCACCAATGTTGTGAAACATAGGTAAAGTGTAACGGAGAGAAAAGGCTTTGGCTGAGAATTTGTTGGTTTGAGCTTGGGAAGCAAAGTAAGGTGAAAAGAAAAAGTGCCACCGAAGTGACACTTTTTCTTAAGCGTAGAAGGGATTAGTTGTCGTAAACGTCTAACTCCACTTCACGGGCAATATTTTGGTCGTTAATGATCACACCTTCGACTTCGACACGAGCACCATTTAGGTTAAGTTCTTCAATGCCTTGGAAGCGTGTTTGTGCATCAATCACAACGGTGGTGTTACTTAGTACTTGATCAGCATCATTCTCACAATGCTCGATTTCAAACACTCTTGAATCAGCATCGTAGTTTGATACATAGCCTTCACATTCAAACTCTTTACCTCGCCATTGGTTGTCATTGTCAAACTCCGACCGCTCAAATTCGATGACGGTAGCGGTGCGTTTGCCATTTTTCATCACAGAGGTCACTTCTACTTCTTGACCTTGTTCTAGATTAGCTTTGCTACCATCCTCAAAGCGTGTTGCGTTATCAATGAAGAAGGCTCCTCGGTAGTTTAGAGAGAACTCACTATAATCCTTGGCAACCCAAGTCACGATGCCTTCCACATCGCTGTCATTGCTTATGACGTCGTAGCCTTCAACTTCTACCTCATTTGCCATGAAGATGCCGTTTTGCATTTCACCTTCTACTTCCACCCATTGGCCGATGCTAAGTTGGCTAATGTTGTCGTAAGATACGGTTATATTTGTACCAAGCTCAAATGTGCCAGCATTTTCATCGGTACTAGTAATGCGACCTTCCAGTTCGTAGTAGCTTCCAAGGGCTGGGTAATCGTTATCTACGTCGATTTCGACCACAGACAACACTCGATAACCCGCATCCGCAGTCGGTAAGGATGAAACCATCACCCAGTCGTTGATCTCTATATCATCACTTAAACCGTCAAACTGCAGCTCTATGCTGTTTACCGTGAATTTTTTCTTCACATGATCAATCGCTGTCACACGTCCAGTAATGGTTGGTTCAAGTGTGACTCGGACGCCATTGTCCGAAGCTTGCCGAATATCTGACCCCACGCGAACCACCATTTTTGGTTTTACATCGGCCAATTGCACTTGTGTGCCGTCATAAACCACCTCAGACACACGATACGTATGTCCATTGACGGTTAACGTGCTTTCTTTAGCGTTGACCGCTTCAACAGAGCCAATCGCTACACTTGGTTTCACTGCTGGTTGAGTTGATGTGCTATCGCTATTGCTGCCACCACCTGAACCACCACAACCAGACAATGCCAAACCTACTACAGAAATAAGAGCGAGTTTTTTCATTGTATTAACCTCAATTTACGAGCGAGTTTAGGAAATTGCCTGTATCTTATTGGGCATATCGTGAAGAGATCGTGAAGAAATTTGATTTTATGAAAATTTTAATTGTAGATGACAACCATAACGTCTCGGAGACGATTGCAGACTATCTTGAGCTCGAAGGCATGATTATCGATTGTGCGTTTCATGGAGAGGCTGCGATTAAGTTAATCGAGGAAAATCATTACGATGTAATCATCATGGATATCATGATGCCGAAGCTCGATGGCATCAGTACGGTACAGAAGCTTCGACAAGATAAGTTATGTGGAACGCCAATTCTCTTCCTAACGGCAAAAGATACGCTAGATGACAAAATCGCGGCTTTTAAAGCGGGGGGAGATGATTATTTAATGAAGCCATTTGCGATGGAAGAGCTCAGTTTGCGTGTTCATGCTTTGGCTAATCGTGGTCCAAGACAAGATATCGGAACGCTCAAATTTGCAGATATTTGTTTAGATGCGCGTACAGGAAAAGTAACGAGAAAAGACAAAGAAATTAAGCTGAGTCGAATTCAAACTAAAATTTTAAAATTGCTCCTCCAGCGTGCTCCAGCAGCGGTCTCGCGCACAGAAGTGATCGATAGTGTGTGGGGAGACGAACCACCTGGAAGTGATGCACTTCGTAGCCATATTTACGGTTTAAGAACCGCGCTAGACAAAGGTTTTGAAGAATCACGATTAGAGACTATTCATGGACAAGGTTACCGACTTAAAGCATAACGAATATCCAAGCATTTATCGCAAGATCCGTTGGGGTTTTGGGGTCATGACGTTTGTGATGTTTACTCTTTTTTGGTCGCTGATTTATGTGGCAGAAAACAAACTGGAAGTGCTGAGTTTACATCACTGGCTAGATACTGAAGCTGCGCTTTATAGTGAGAATTTCGAGAAACAGGGCTGGGATGCGCCATTGCCAAACGTATTGGAATTCAACTCATATTGGAGTGAAGCACCGACACCCGATTGGTTGCTCTCTTTTACTTCACCTGGTTTTTACGAATACCTGCTTGGTGAAGAAGACAAACACTTTGTTGTATTGAACCATCCCTCAGGGAAGGGGCTTATGTATATTGTGTTTCAAGATGACTCAGATGATTACTTGGACGAATACGAAAGCTCGCTGCATCAGTTTACGCTGCTGCTCGGTGGTTTGTTTTCATTTGTCATGGTTGGGTATGGCATTTACATGGTGCGAATATTGTCTCGGCCATTAGCGCAAATTGAAGACAAAATTAGCCAAATGTCACCGGATCAACCCGCTTTCCAAGTTGAAACTAAGTTCAGCGAAACACGCCAGATAGAGCAGACTTTGCTGGATAATAAGAACGATATCGCGGGCTATTTCAAACGAGAACAAGAATTTAGCCGTTTTGCATCGCATGAGTTGAGAACGCCAATCATGGTGATTAAAGGCTCAACAGACATTCTGACGCGTATTCCTGATCAACCTCGAGTTGCGCAAAAAGCCATCACGAGGATGCAGTCGGCTTGTGACGAGATGCGTGTACTGACAGAAGCGTTTCTCTTACTTGGTAAAGAGAAAATAGAGCCTCAGCATTACGGAGAGCATCAGCTTCTCACTTGTTTACAAAAACAGTTGGAAGAGCTAGCGCCTTTATTTGCCAAGCAAGATTCGAATTACGCTTTGCACGAACAACATAGTGGTGTCGTGAATGCACCGGAGAGTTTTGTGACCATTGTAATCAACAATCTGATTAAAAACGCCTTTAGCTATAGTGTGGGAGATATTGAAATTGAGTTGAAAGGTCATGCGCTTAAGATCCTAAACCGTCACGATGGCAACGAGACGTACAATGCTGGTTATGGTTGTGGGCTTGTTATCGTACAACGAATATGTGAACGGATGGGGTGGGCGTTAGTACTGGACGATGATGGTGTTCGATTTAGTGCAAAAGTGGAGTTCTGCTCTTAGCTTTGCGCGTATTGATTCAAGTGAGAATTAACGCTCTGGATTTTTCTTGTCGTACGCATCTAACCCGCAGTCAAACAAGAAAAAACTGGAATTTGAATTAGACTGAAGTTAGTGAAGCGGAAACTCGAGGAACCGTTATGCTCTCTTATCAGGTCAGCCGAAGTATTAAAATTAATAAGAATCAAAGTGAAATTATTGGCTATCTCAAGAACTTCAATAACTGGCCCAGCTGGTCACCATGGATCATTCTTGAACCAAGCTGCGAGCTGACATTCAGTGATAATCAGGGCCACGTTGGAGCTGGTTATCAATGGAATGGTCAGCGTATTGGGACTGGCGCGATTGTACTGGAAAGTACTCAAGAGCATCGATTAGATATGGAGCTACATTTCTTTCGCCCAATCAAGAGCCATGGAAAGGTGACTCTAATCGTGACGCCGTCACAAAATGGCTGTTTAGTCGAATGGCAAATGCAATCTCGCGTCCCTTGGTATCTGTTCTTTCTGAAAAGTATGTTTAAGTCGATGATAGAGATGGATTATCAACGTGGGTTACGCATGCTCAAAAGTAAGCTTGAAACCGGAAGAGTGCATTCAGACTTAGTCGAAATAGGTAACCGAACGTTGCCTCAAATTCATTACATTGGGATCAAGGGTGTGGCTAGCTTGCAGGAATTAGGTTCGGTAATTGAGAAGCATGTTCAGCAACTAGAACAGTTAATTAGTGACGAAACCCTATCCGTGAATGGTGAATTGTTTTGTTATTACCAGTCGATGGATATGCAGAAAGGAATATTCGAGTTTATCACTTGCTTTCCTCTTCATAACTCAGTACCAGCACCTCAAGGGGCGGTTACCGGTACCATTCCTGAGAGTGAAATATTTGTCGTTGAACACCGAGGTGAATATCAGTTTTTAGGAAATGCATGGGCTTTAGCGATGAACTTGGTTCGTCAGAGTGGTATGAAAGTCAAAACCAGTCCTTTAGGAATCGAACGCTATCTGAATAGCCCGAAGGAAACCACGGAAGAAGAGCTAAGAACGGAAATTATTTTGTTTAAGAAATGACAGGCGCAGGCGAGTAGGGTGTTTAGGTATCATACTGGTTATGCGAAATGTTACTAAAGAATAATAGCGTACCTGTTCCTATCCATAAAAATGCCTCAGCAATCGCTGAGGCATGGTTTTACAGGCCAACTTCTCTTGTTAGAGAATTATTGTGCACGGTATTTACCGCTGTTTAGTTCAATTTTAGACGCTTTTACCCGGCTGTCTGCGTTTAGGTAGTCGCTAATACTTAGCAGATCTTGATCTTGAGATGCTTTTAACACCGCTGATTCCCCCTCTGCGAAGATAACTTCTAATTTTAACTCTTTGGCGACTGCTTTCGCTTCGTTAGGATTGTTTACGGTGATATAAACCAGTCCAGTGGCTTTGGATACGTTACTAAACGCATTCTTAAACACCTCATCACCCGCTTGAAGTTTTACGTCTTCAGATAGGGTTCTAACAGTGCCAGTTTGCAATTTTCGATAATCTTGGCCATTAATCTCAACCGCTTCTGATGGCACAAACAGTTCTGGTGCAGGTTGTTGAGAGAGCTGTTGCTCAGCGTATACACTCGACGTCATGATAACGAGAGCCAGCATAGAAAATGATTTGTATTTCATGTTATTGACTCCTTTAGTGTCCAAATATGCGCATCGACCAGTTCTTAATAACACCGGGCTGAGCGTTGTTTGCCATCGGAACGTCATAGATGGTGGAAGAGTTGAAATATGCAATGTAAGAATAGACTTCATCGCCGTTCGTATCTATTGCTCGCAACGTCCATTCGCCTTTTGCATCTTCGCCATAAAATTGGTTAGACAACATTAATTGATCTTTGTAGCCTGTAATCGTTGGATCAAGAGATTGACCAACAAGACCATTGCGCGGTGTTTGCAAAACGGAACGAGTCCCTGATGGCGAAATGAGCTCGATAGCTAAGTCGGGCAGACGAGCGTGGTCCAATGTCAATGTCACTTGAACGGATTCTACTGTCAGCTCATCGGCAATGGCGATACTTGAAGAGCCACCAACTAGACTTGCATCGGGTACACTTACTTCTGTAGCGTTATGAACCCATGGCGTAATGCTTTGAGCTGGTAAAACACGATTCGTCATGCGAGCACGTTGCATCGCTTCATCTAAATCTACAGCGCCGAAGCCATAAAAAGTATGGAAATCTACGCCTGCTGCGTTTTTCTGCCAAGGGGCAATGGCCTCGTAGCTAACCTGTTCACCATTATGGTTAGTAAATTCAAGCTGTACGCCTGGATGCGCTTTATCCGTTACTTTTGCTGTCTCCGCTAGTAAAGCACGTACATCACGAGCAGAAAGTGCGTGGTTGGTTGACATGATTGCCGCGATGGCACCCGATGTGTTCGGCGCAGCCGATGAGGTTCCGTTCATCGTACTGGTATAGTTACAGTTCGGATCGAGCTCCGTTCCGCCGTGTAACCCATTAATGCCAAGGCCATCACTGGTATTTTGCCCTTCTTCACAACCCATTAAATCAGTGGTGACCATAGCAGGGAAATCTTGCCCATATTCACCTGCTGGTGCTGCAACCCACACGTTCGAACCCACAGATGAGTAACTCGCTCGCGTACCATCCGCTCGTAGTGCACTAGTGACTAAATTGAAGTAATTGGCGTTATCATAAGACTGAGCAGAGTTGTGCATCGGTAAGCCTTGATTGTCTCCACCAGCAAAGAAGTTACTTGGCAATACGAAGAATCGCCCTGCATTGAAATAGCGGTAACCATTACCTGCTGACTTTACAAATACAGCATCTCGACCCCAGGCGTTACTCTCGCTGACGTTTTTCATCACGTCCATTTCAAGTCTTAGTTGAGGGTCGCTTTCATCAAAAGTAATCGGGTTTATAGGGCTGAAACCGTAACTTTGGTTAAATACGCGAACATCGCGTGTTGCTGGGTCCATGCCATGGGAGATTAACCAGCCTTCTAATGTCTGGTTGGCTAACCAGTTAAAACCGATGAGGGAAGAGTGATAAGCGACACCGCGTCCGCCTTCACCGTTGTTGCCGACGGCGCTAATCAAACCGGCTACAGCAGTGCCATGACCATTAGTATCAACCGGATAACTTGGTGGGAATGAAGAGTCTTCGACGAAGTTTCTGCTACCTGTAACTATATTACCTGCAAGGTCGGGGTGATCGATCTGCACTCCAGAATCAATAACGGCAACTTTCACACCAACACCTGCAATCCCCATTGCCTGAGTGAGCTTAGTGTTTAAGTCGTTCCCAGCAACAGCAGGATTAGCCGCAAACGCAGTTTGCCCCGTGTTGTCTAAGTGCCATTGTTCAGAATAGAGTGGATCAAACGCCGAGACGGCAGGTGCAATGCCTACTGCCAACATAGCAGCAAATAGGCGATTAATGCGTATTTCCATTTTTGACCTCATGTCTTTGTTTGGAATTTTTAGTTCCTGTTTCATATTCCGCTAACAGGAACAAACAAAGCTAACGACAAAGAATAAGGACGAAAACCATTTACAACTTGTTTACATTAAAAGTTCGATGGATAACATAAGTCTTTGTTAATTTACTGAAACCATGAGGTTTTTATATGTCGCATCGAACATGCATGAAAAGTGAAAAGCAGAAAATACGAGTGTACCGTCTGCTTCAAGAGGGGGGTTATTTAGTTGAAGCGGGTTGAATAGTTGCCATTGGCTTTTTAGGTTCGGCTTTTTCCTTAGGCAGCACGTTATCAATCCACTTTTTAATGTACAACTTATCGAATTCTTTATCACACCACTTTTTGTTTAATCCACGTCGATTGAACTCAGCACCAATCGCCACTTTGGTTTGGTTAGTTGCACGGTTGTAGTAGAGAGTTTCACATAGTTGAGTGTTACTCATTTGCTGGGCATATACATTGACACTGCTGCTGCGCATTCCCAGTTGAGACGCTTGCTGATTACTACACGCCATAAGAAATAGAGGCGCAAAAGTAATAATGATTAGATTTTTTTTCATGTGTGCTTTTTTATGATGTAGGATGAATGATGAACTGGTTTCTGCCAGCTTGCTTCGCATCATACAAAGCGTGGTCTGCCAAGAAAAACCACTGATCCCATTCTTGTTTAATTGTTTGTGCCGACAGTTTGTCCACTGCTCCAAGGGAAATTGTCGCGCTTAATGGTTTAGAGTCAACCACCAATGGTGTGTTTTCAACAGTATATCTCAATCGCTCCAAAAACTTAGCGCAATCTTCAACTCGCTGTACTTCGAATAATAGGACAAACTCTTCTCCACCCCAACGAATGAGTAGGTCACCAGAGCGGGTGGATTCATTAAATAGCGTGGCAATATGAGTCAGCATTTTATCGCCAATATCGTGTCCATATTGATCATTAAAGGTTTTAAAATGATCGACATCTAAAACGGCTAAGGCAAATGTTCTATCTGGGCTTCTACGAGCCATTTTGTCCAACCAAATGTGAAGATAGCGACGGTTATGCAGTTGAGTTAATGGATCGGTAGTATTTTCTTGAGTGAGTGCTTTATTAATACGTCTAACGCGCAGTACGTAACGAAAACCAACGACTCCAATTGCCGCAATAGCGATAAAGTAGAACATTTCTCGATAGCGCTGTGAACGCAGTTCAGAGGCTTGTAGCGCATTTTTTGTTTCTAGCAATTTGAGTTCTTTCTGGGCTAACTTAGCTTCGAGGTCAAACTTAATGTTAATCATCTCTTCACCATGAATATGATGAGAAAACTCAGCCTCTAGCTCTCTTAATTGGGTTAAATAATGAAAAGCCGCTTCATAGTCATTAAGAATTTGATGAGCGTTTACCAGTACCGAAAGCATATCAATACGCTGACGCAGCTCTAATTCACTGGTTGATTTGGTTTGTTCTAGAACGTTAAGCGCTGTTGTAATAGCTTTATCGTATTGTTTGTTTGCGAGGTAAGCCTCTGCAAATGCCTCGTAACAAGACGTTTTTAGCATTTCTAGATTTTTTGGAATGGGCAGGTCTACGCAACGTTGTGCGACCATTAATGCATCATCAATTTTTCCTATCGAGCTCAACATTTGTGAAAAGCTGGATAAAGAGTGGTGCTTGACTGTGTCCGACCCCGTTTGCATTGAAAGTCGAATGGCTTCATTGAAATAATATTCCGCTTCTTTGTTATCTCCGAGGCTCGAGTGAACGATGCTAAGGTTTGCGTAGATAACCCCCATAAAAAAGCTATTATCGTATTGATATTCGCTCTCTAGGTAAGTGTCGAGAGCTTGCGTTAGGTAACTGTTGGCCCGAGCCCAATCTGATGCGTCGATGTAGACCGTCCCAATGTTGTTCAGTGTCATCGCGACTTGTATTTCAAATACTGTTTTTTCTAATAACTCATAGGCATTGCGATAATATTTTAGGCCACTGCGTAGTTGATTTCGAGATACTTCTAGATTGCCTAACCAGCGGTAAGCACGGCCTTCTAATGCTAGATAACCAAGATCACGGGCTGTAGAAACAACGTCATGGAGTAACAATTCTGCGTTCCAGTTATCGTCTTGCTCAATCATTGTTACAGCCTTATTGAGCTGTGCTTCAGCGACGACCCATTCCAAATGGTGCTTTTTACCGAATTCGATTAAATCGGGCATATCTTTCGGTAATGGAACACCTTCGTAACGCTTAAGGTACTTTCGTGCAAAGTAATACAGAGCAAGAGACTCCGCTGATGCATTCTGTGGCGTATTTAACTCATCTTTTTGAATTGATCGCGGCTTACCCATCGAGCGAAAGTAGAGTTTTAACATGGGCTTGCTTTCTGCTGAAATGTGTTCTTCCAGATAAGCTTGCTTTTCGGTACTCGCCAGTACGTTGGTCGGATGCAAGAAAAGTCCAAGTGCAGTACAAAGTGCGCAAGCCAGTTTTTTAATTGAGAAGTGCATGAGCGTATTAATAAAATGTGATCTCTTAACCGAATACCAGTTAAGTCTACCATTTCTTGTTGGTTAAGTGCGGATGGATTCCCAGTGGTAAAGTGTTTTGGGAGTGAGAGACAAGAAGACTCTCTATAATATTATGATTTATAAAACAAAATCTATTGAAAACTTATGCAATGATTAGACGATGGTATAGACAAGGTAACGATGACAGGTAGGCGAGCATATTGGGTGGACTCAATCTAATGATTTAAGCCGCGGATTCATCGCTCAAAATCAGGGCGAAGTGTAAAAAATTACGTTTCTGTCATAAATATTTAATGTTTGTATGGGTTGTTAAAAAACGGGATATTAGACATAGTGTTATTAAGCCAATAAAAAATGGCTTTTATAATAAATAGGAGATTAACTATGCATAATGAAATGATTCAACCTTCGCACTTCGGTATTATCGGCCGTACCTGCATCGCTTCAGTACTTATGATTGCGGGTGTTTTCGCTCTTATTTAAGAGTCAAGGGTAACGATGATTACCTTTTAAAGAGTAAGAAAATTCAGGGAATCACCTTAACCTTGTGTAAGGTATTCCCCTGAAAATCCAAGCGAGTCTTTAGTTATTAGCTGAAGAAGCTAAAAATCAATGCACTTACCGCCACAATGCCTGCTGCTAGAACAAAGTAAGTAGAGACATTTCCTCGATATTGTTTCATCGCCTCGATTTTATACACCGCTAACATTGGCATAATAAATAAGATCATTGCAATAACAGGCCCTGACAATGCTTCCATCATACCAAGAATACTTGGGTTCATGATCGCCGCCGCCCAGATTGAGAAGAACAGTGCTGCCACGCTGATACGATCAACACGCTTCTCAGATAGGTTAAAATGCTTGTAAATTAAACCATTTAAGCTTTCACGCGCACCTAAAAAATGCCCAAGGAAAGATGAAGTGATAGCAACAAACGCTACTAAAGGACCAAGTGTTGCAATAAATGGATTATCGGTTGCGTTCGCTAAGTAAGACAATACGGATACGTTTTGTTCTTTTGCTTGAGCCAATTGTTCAGGTGACAGTGTTAGCACACAGGAAAATACAAAAATAAGAACAAAGGCAATCAGCATGATGCTAGTGCGGCGAAGAATAACTTCGGATTTGGCATCTGCCTGCTTACCGTAATGGCGACGTTGTACATTTGCAAAGCTTGAAATTGCAGCTGCGTGACTAAACGAAAAAATCACTACAGGAACTGCTAACCACATAGTGCTAGCAAAAGCTGACGCTTCTGGCACATCCATGACAGGCATGGTCCAGTTCGGTATTAAGTAAAATGATAGAAAGGCAAGAATGGCAACAAGTGGGAACACCATAATGGCAAAGGCCCGTAGCATTACTTTTTCACCCGCCATCATAATAGCAATTAGTGCAAACACTAGTACGCCAGAAAGCAAAGGTCTAGGTAAAGAAGCCATATCAGCCTGATTTACCATGAAGCTATCTACTGTGTTTGTTATTCCAACACCATATATCAACAGGATCGGGAAGATCGAAAGAAAATACAGCAGTGAAATAGAACGGCCTGCTTTTGCGCCGAAGTGCTCTTCCACTACATCAGTGAAGTCTGCGTTTTTGATCTTAGAAGATAGTACAAAACGAGCTAAGCCACGGTGCGCAAGATAGGTCATTGGAAAAGCAAGTACTGCCATCGCGACTAAAGGCCAAAAACCACCAATCCCAAGGTTAATTGGCAGAAACAGGATGCCTGCGCCAACGGCTGTTCCAAATAGGCTAAGAACCCAATGTGTATCATGTTTTGACCAAGCTGTGGTTGTGTTTATTTCACTAGGATTTAAGGCATTTCGAGATTCTTTCACTTTAAAACTCGCTTTTATAAAAATAATAATGCTGAAAATGGTAAAGGTTTTAGTGTTTATTATCACACGCGAAGCTTGGTGAATAATGCTGTGAATTTGGGGTGGTTGTAAATTATCCAACTATGAATTTTTCAATAAACCAGAATAAAGTTCTTAAATTTAATATATTTAATGGTCGTATGTATTGAAATTTTTATCTTGTGTGGTTTTTGATTTTGCGGTTAAAACTTAATCACGGATGTATGTTCTAAGTGAGTTAGGCCTAATTTTCAGGAAGAATATTACATTTCTTAAGCACTTAATTGAGATGTTTGTGTCCCGTCATTTAGATGGGATTTAGGTATACTGCTGCCATTCATGTTAAAGAAGGAGTCATTGAATGGACATCTTGTCTGCGCAAAAAGAGGACTTATTTGCCATATATAAGCTCGAAAATACTTTATTTGGAGAACACGCCTATCCTCAATTTTTCTTTCGGCAAGCTTTTGATTGTTGGGGAGAGAGTTTACTGGTAGCAAAAGAGGGAGAGCAGGTCGCAGGGTATATATTGCTAACGACTAGCACAAATGCACATCAATATTGGATCATGTCATTGGCCGTCGATATTCAACATAGAGGTAAAGGTATTGCGCGTTCCCTCCTAGAAAACGTTATTGCGTCGTTGACGTTAGGCTCAAGCGTGAAATTGACTGTCGATCCTAAGAACCAACCTGCATTGTCTTTATACCTCTCCCTTGGCTTTAAAACGTTAGAAGAAGAAGCGCATTATTTTGGTGACGAAGAATCCAGGTTAGTTATGGAATTAGTAAAGTAATACTGCACGATAATGACCGAAATTTGCACACAATCAGTGCGTAGCATTACGTTGCTATAATTGGTTTTAAGCTAACCATTTGTATGGTAAGGGTTTTTAATCTTGGCACCTCACTTGCTTTACATAAACGTTCATCGATAACTCGATGCGCCGCTCTTAATAGCAGGCGAGAGCGGTATAGGGTATTACTTTTTGAAAATGTACTAACAGCGTTAAAGGCATTGCTGCCTCTCTCGATTCGGGAGAGGCTTTTTTTTGCTAGTAAGTTGGGCTGAATCACACTGGAGGTGTTATGTCGCAAGGATGCAAAAAAACCACTTGTCCCTATTGTGGTGTTGGATGTGGTGTCGAGGTCAATGCGAAAGGAATCGTTGGGGATGCGTGTCATCCTGCAAATGCGGGATCACTGTGCGTGAAGGGTGTCGCGCTGGCAGAGAGTTTGAATATGCCTTCGCGCTTGCTGTATCCAAAGCTTGTCACCAAGCAGCGACCTCAAGGGCAAGAAGTACAATGGCAACAAGCCACGGATCTGATTGCAGAAAAGATTCATCAAGCGAAAGCGGAGTTTGGACCGGATTCCGTCGCTATGTATGTTTCTGGCCAGTTGTTGACGGAAGACTATTACGTCGCCAACAAACTCATGAAAGGCTATGTTGGCAGCGCAAACATCGATACGAACTCCCGTTTGTGTATGTCTTCGGCGGTTGCGGCTCATGTACGAGCATTTGGTGAAGATGTCGTTCCCGTCAATTACGACGATATTGATAATACCGAGCTGTTGGTCATCTGCGGTGCGAATACCGCTTGGACGCACCCTGTTTTATTCCGACGTATTCAACAAGCGAGAGAAAACAATCCTAACCTCAAGCTGGTGGTCATTGACCCGCGTGAAACGGTCACCGCACAGCAAGCGGATTTGCATCTACCGATTAAAAACGATGGTGATGTGTCACTCTTCAATGGGCTGCTCAAGTTTCTTATTGAACAACAATTGATTGATTCTGAATACATAAATTCTTATACCGACGGGTTTGATGCGCTTGCAGAAGAAGCTTCTGATTTACGTTACAGTGTCGCTAATCTAACGTCTTCCATTGGCATTTCAGAAGAAAAACTCACGACATTCTTCCAATGGTTTGAGCAAAGCCCAACCGCAATCACGCTGTTTTGCCAAGGGGTTAACCAAGCCGAAAATGGTGTCGATAAAGGCAACGCCATTATTAATGCACACTTGGCGACAGGTAAAATTGCCAAGTCAGGTTGCGGGCCATTTTCTATTACAGGTCAGCCGAATGCGATGGGTGGACGAGAAGTGGGTGGTTTGGCAAATCAATTAGCGGTTCATCGTGCTTTTGACGCAGAGTCTATCAAGCAAGTGCAGGCGTTCTGGGATTCACCAGAAATTGCCACTCAGCCCGGTTTAAAAGCCGTTGAACTGTTTGAGGCGGTAGAACGTGGTGAGATTAAAGTTCTGTGGATTATGGCTACCAATCCTGTTGTCTCTTTGCCAGATAACCAATTGGTAAAACGTGCACTAGAGATTTGTCCGTTTGTGATTGTTTCCGATATCACAGCGGATTCGGATGTAGCGCATTACGCGGACCTATTGCTACCCGCCGCTGGCTGGGGGGAGAAGCAAGGCATGGTGACCAACTCTGAGCGTCGACTTTCTAGGCAGCGTCAGTTTCAGACGCCTCCCGGTGAAGCAAAATCAGATTGGTGGGCGATAAGCCAAGTCGGACAAGCTCTGTGTGCATTGGAAAAGGCACAAAATGGCTTTTCGTTTACTTCAGAGCGGGCGGTATTCAGGGAATATGCAGCGATGACAGGCATGAATGCAGATTCACCATTGAAGCTAGATCTTTCTCAATACGCCAACTTAACCGAGCAAGAATACGAAGAGTGGGTGCCGACACAATGGGGAGGAGAGCGTCCTTTTGCTGATGGAATCTATTCGCACCCAGATGGTAAAGCGCGTTTTGTCGTGACAAGTGAATCTCCAACGCGTTTAGAAAGAACAAAAGGCTGGTGGCTCAATACGGGCAGGCAACGCGACCAATGGCATACCATGACGCGCACAGGGCATATCGCACACCTTGCCGCCTCAGAGTTAGAACCAACCGTGTACATGAACACACTCTCTGCCACTCAAAATCGCTTAAAAGCAGGACAACTCACCAAGCTGTTTCAGCCTACTTCAAACACTGGTATTTATGCCAAAGTTGCCATTGATGAAGGTTTGGGTTTTCAAGAGCTGTTTATGTCAATGCACTGGGCGGGTCGATATGGCGGTGAAAGCAGTGTTAACGCGATAGTAAACAGCGCAAAAGACCCTATTTCCGGGCAGCCTGCATTTAAGTCGTCTTATGTTGAAGTGCAAGATGCGGCGGTAAAAACCTACGGTATGTTCATCGGTACACAGTTTGATTCCGGTAAATTTCTCTACAGCGCATTTCAAGCAGAAAGTAGTCTGGGCATCTGGCGCTTTGCACACGATAAAAGACCAAAGAAGCAGAGTTTTTGTCGAACGGAAAAGAGCCGCAGAATTACGATAGACATTGCCCAAGGCTGGCTAGCGGTGGATTACGACCTTGTTGGAGACGTGCGTATCATTCGCTCTGTTTTGGTGGTGTCTAGTGAACCGATTCAAACTGACTACACCAACTTTACTGGCTTGATTGGCAAACCGATGGAGCTATCCCAACTGCTTACCATCACTCAATCGCAAAGCAGTGCCAAACTGGTTTGTAGCTGTTTCCGTGTTACTGATAAACAAATACATGACGCGATGGAGAAACAAGACTGCACGTCACTGACTCAACTTCAAAACAAACTCAAATGCGGGACTAACTGTGGCTCGTGCGTTTCTCAAATCAAACAAATGGTCGACAGCCATCAGCATCAAAAGGGCAAACAGCAAGCGAACCAGCAAAGTCTGGCTATTCAAATAAAGTAAGTCATTAAGAGGATAAGCACATGGAAGCGCCTTATCAAAAGTCTTGGTTTAAGAAAGGACAAGCGAGTCAGAAACAAGAACGCTCGTCTCGCTTTTCTAAGCATGATCAAGCAAGCAAACTGAACCAACTTTTAGAAGACCATTCAGTAGACCTCGACGCGAACCACAAAGGTTTTGTCTCGATTGTCGGTGCAGGGCCGCACGATCCTGACTTATTAACGGTGAAGGCAGTGAAAGCGATTATGTCGGCAGAGGTTCTGTTGTACGACCGTTTGGTTAACAAAGATATTTTGGAGTTGGCTTCGCCACAAGCCGATTGGATTTACGTGGGCAAACGATGCGGACAACCCAGTATTGGTCAGGAAGAAATTTGTGACTTGATGGTATCGCTCGCTCAGCAAGGAAAGCGAGTTGTACGCTTAAAAGGGGGAGATCCTTTCGTATTTGGCCGTGGAGGTGAAGAGGCATTAGCACTCGTAAAACACTCAATCGCTTACGAAGTCATCCCCGGTATTACTGCTGCGATTGGGTGTTCAGCAAACAGCTTGATTCCTCTGACTCATCGTGGCGTTGCTCGCAGCGTTACCTTTGTGACAGGGCAAGTGGTAACAGGCGCATTTGAAGCGTGGAGTCAACTGATGCAAAGCGGACAAACGTTAGTCTTCTATATGGGGTTAGAAAAGTCATCGCAAATACAAACAGGATTAATCAACTCCGGTTTGAGAGCAGATTTCCCAGTCGCGATCATCACTCATGGTTGCAGCCCTCAACAACAAGTGCATGTTACACAACTCAATCAGCTCAATGATTTATCGATTACACTTAAAGGCGTGAGCCCAGCATTGATTGTGATGGGAGAAGTTGTCAAACTGCGCGAACAACTAATAGAAACCGTACAGTCAGTGACGGAATACGAGGGAATATGAGCAGCATTTTGGAATGTATTAGAACAGTCGGTCGTGGCGAACGTGGTAGAAAACCACTGAACTTTGACCAAGCGTTTCGAGTTATGGATGAATACCTAAACGGTGAGTGCGATGATGATCAGATGGCGATGTTATTTATGCTGATCCGCGTACAGAACGAGACTCAACAAGAAATCGCTGGCTTTGTGAAAGCATTCCAATCCCGCATGCCAGCTATTGGTGCAGATATTGATTGGCCATGTTATGCGGGCAAACGTGAAGCGGCAGGTCAGCCTTGGCATCTGCTGGCAGCGAAGATCCTTGCCGATAATGGCCACAAAGTGCTGATGCACGGCTATCATGACCGTCAATCTGGTCGTTTACACGCTGAAGACTACCTCGACAAATTTGCTATTACGAAAGCGGAATCAGCAGAAGACGCAAAGCGTGTGTTAGAAACACAAAACATTGTGTATCTACCGCTGAGTTCGTTTGCTCCTCAAGCAGAAACCATGATCGGTTGGAAGAATCGTTATGGGCTTAGAACACCGATTAATACCGTGGTTCGAGCATTGAATCCGGGGCAGGCGACGGTTGGTATTCGTGGTAGCTTCCATCCTGGGTTCCAACAACTTCATGCTGAAGTCGAATTCGAGATTGGTCAAACCGCTCATGCCGTTGTGTCATTCAAAGGACAATCGGGTGAGTCAGAATACAACCCGAAAGTAAGCCAAACCGTATGGTTAAGCCAAACAAGCGGCGTGACATCGCACTACTGGACGGAGCAAATGCTGTCTGAGGTGCCAATGCCTGCGAACTGCCCGTTTGGAACGTCAGAAGACGACATGAACCAAATGGCAAATACGGTTCTTGCCACCATGACAGTGGTCTTGTTTGCACAAATGCACGACAGAGAAAAAGCATTCGAACGCGCCTTCTCTTACTGGCAAGTCTATTGCGACCAGCAATAACGAACTATTGTCAATTAATGTAAAACCAACGACGCAAAGTTGTTGAATCTGAATCCATTATCTATTGTTTGAAGAAGGTAAAAGATCCTAGCTCGCCAATGATGTGTTTCACCACCTTGCTCCGTATCAGAGTGGTGAAACCGCAGTTTTAGCCTCAATCGCGTTCGTTTCTCGCTGCGCTTTTGAGAATGAGAAAATCCCATATGGTAAGACACAGAGGACATGGATAATGGTTCTAAAGCATACCACTCCTAGTGAAAAGGCTTCTCATCCGATCCCGCAAGAAGCCTTCGATTGGTACGACGAATACGCCCACGGAAAAATCACGCGCCGTGAGTTTCTTAATAGGCTGGGTGGCCTTGCTGTGCTCGGTTTTAGCATGACAGCACTGGTCGATGCGTTAACCCCGAATTACGCACTCGCAGAACAAGTTTCATTTAACGATCCTGACATCAAAGCAACTTACGAAACCTTTCCATCTCCAAATGGGCATGGAGAAGGGCGTGGTTATTTGGTGATGCCACAGAAGAAGACCTTAAAATCGCCGACCGTGTTGGTGATCCATGAAAATCGAGGTCTGAACCCTTATATCAAAGATGTCGCAAGACGACTTGCAAAAGACGGCTTTATTGCTTTCGCTCCAGACGCACTTTATCCACTCGGCGGCTATCCGGGGAACGACGATGAGGGGCGCGCGATGCAGAAAGAGATGGACAGAGCCAAGATCGAACAAGACTTTATTGCAGCGGCTAACTTCCTCAAACAATACGAGGGTGGCAACGGTAAATTGGGCGCGGTTGGATTCTGCTTCGGTGGATACATTGTCAACATGCTTGCGGCGGTAATGCCTGAAGAGCTCGATGCAGGCGTGCCTTTTTATGGAACGCCAGCTGCACAAGAGATCCAAAAGCAAGTCAAAGGACCATTGATGATTCACTTTGCAGGGCTCGATAAGCGTGTTAACGACACATGGCCTGCTTATGAGCAGCAATTGATCGCAACCGACGCACAGTATCAAGCGTTAATGTATGAGAACGTCAACCACGGCTTCCATAACGACTCAACAGCACGCTACGCACCGGAAGAAGCAGCACTCGCTTGGGAGCGTACACTCGGCTTCTTCAAAGAACATCTCGCCTCTAGTTAAAACGCTTCAGCTTTAGTTGGCACATTCCTTGTTATGTCTCTCTTAGTGAGTGAGATATAAACAAGGAATGTGCATGACTCAATCAACGTCAAAAACACCCATCATAGTATGCAGTGATAGCCTCCAAGAGCAGGCTCGATTGTCCGGCTTATTGAGCAAAGATTACGACAACATCATCGGCTGCCAATTGGCACAACTAGAAACGTTAATGCAACGAGAACCGTCGGCAAGCGTTGTGGTTGGATGGCAGCAGCCAACCGCGGAACTGCGTTTGATCGTCGATTTCTGCCGCAGAAAATCGGCACCACTTCTTATCGTCTTAAAGCAACTATCATCCAATGATATCAATCGTTTATCAGAAAAAATGGACTATGTGCTCATGCCGCACGATAGTGAGTTTGCGCTTCAGCCTTGGATTGAACATGCCACACTAGTGAGAGCGAAATTCGAAAGTATGCAATCGGAAATTGAATCGCTTACCCACAAGATTGAAGAGCGCAAGCTGGTGGAAAAAGCCAAAGGTCTGCTGATGAAGATGCACAGCGTTGATGAAGTTCAGGCTTATAAAGCGCTTAGAAATTCAGCCATGCAATCGAGCCAAACGCTCGCACAAGTTGCCAAGAATTTGATTATAACTTTGGAGGTACTTGATTAGTTGCCTTACCACTTTGGGGTTAGAGTGTGTTTTCTAACGTGGTGCGTGTTGCACTATCAGCAAGCAATAGCAGGGAATAAGAAACGGTAGAATAAACTAATTCATTGTATTTACTGTGAAAAATAAGTTGGCACAGTAATTGGATTAGTAGGTATGGGTTTATTGTTGAATCGCTTATCTCAATTATCAACGGCGGTAATTGTAGACTTAGCAACGGCGCTACTGCTCTTCGGAGTAGTGGCGCTTTTTTTATGGGAGCAAACCAATGAAATGGAGTTCGATGCTGAAAGTGTCAGCAATTTCGTTATCGGTATTCACCGCGGTCAGTGTAAAGGCAGAGTTGGGTGAGCCAGAAATTGAAGATCTGAAGTTTGGTTTTATTAAGTTAACCGATATGGCACCGCTGGCGGTTGCTTATGAGAAAGGCTTTTTTGAAGACGAAGGTTTGTACGTCACTTTAGAAGCGCAAGCAAACTGGAAGGTGCTTTTAGACCGAGTCATCGACGGTGAGCTTGCTGGCGCGCACATGCTTGCTGGTCAGCCATTGGGCGCGACGATTGGTGTCGGCACAAAAGCAGAAGTGATTACCGCGTTCAGTATGGATTTGAACGGCAACGCAATCACGGTTTCCAATGATACTTGGGAGCAGATGAAGCAATACATTCCAAAACAACCAGATGGCAAACCTGTTCACCCAATCAAAGCGGATGCACTGAAGCCTGTGGTCGACAGCTATCTGGATAAAGGTAAACCGTTCAACATGGGCATGGTGTTCCCTGTATCGACGCACAACTATGAGTTGCGATACTGGTTAGCGGCAGGTGGGATTCATCCAGGTTTTTACGCACCAGACTCAGGCGATAACAGTGGCCAGTTGGATGCTGACGTTCTTTTGAGTGTTACACCGCCACCACAAATGCCAGCAACAATGGAAGCGGGCACGATCAAAGGGTACTGCGTAGGCGAACCATGGAACCAACAAGCCGTATTCAAAGGTATTGGTACGCCAGTCGTGACCGATTACGAGATCTGGAAGAACAACCCAGAGAAAGTGTTTGGTGTTTCCAAAGCTTGGGCCGAGAAGTATCCAAACACGCACATTCGCGTAGTGAAAGCCTTGATTCGAGCGGCACATTGGTTGGATGAAAACGACAATGCCAACCGCCAAGAAGCAGTGAAGATGCTATCAAAAAGCGAATACGTTGGAGCCGATGCCGAAGTTATCGCCAACTCGATGACGGGCACATTTGAATACGAGAAAGGTGACACACGAGACGTGCCAGACTTCAACGTGTTCTTCCGTCATAACGCCACGTACCCGTACTACAGCGATGCGATTTGGTATCTGACCCAAATGCGCCGTTGGGGACAGATCTCAAGCGAGAAATCCGATGATTGGTACATGGATGTCGCAAAAGAGGTTTACCGACCGGACATTTACCAACAAGCGGCTCAAGCACTGGTTGCAGATGGTGTGTTGAGCAAAAAAGACTTCCCAGATTTTAGTGCTGAAGATGGTTTTCGTGCGCCACAAACACACTTTATTGACAACATCGTTTATGACGGTCGCGAGCCAAATAAATATCTAGAGAAGTTCTCTATCGGGCTTAAAGGAAAAGACAAGGTTTAACCATAACGATAAACGCCACAGGCGAGGGGATTCGCTTGTGGCAACAAGGATGTAAATTTCTTAGGAGTGAGTATGTCTAGTAATGTCATTTCCCTTTTTCCTGCTAAGCAGGTAGTGAACCGAAGTCGGCTGGTGCTTTTGCCCGTCATTGGCTTGCTGATCTTTTTGGCAATGTGGCACTTAGCGGCGAGAGAAGTGCAAACCTCATTAGGTACGCTGCCGGGACCAGTGCAAACTTTTCAGCAGTTCAGCAACCTTGTCGATGACCATTGGCAAGAACGAGAAAAGGAACAAGCTTTTATCGAGCGTCAGGAAAAACGCAATGCTGCGAAGTTAGCCAAGAATCCGGACGCGGAAGTGAAGATTCGTCCCTACACAGGTAAACCGACGTTTTTCGACCAAATCATAACAAGCTTAGTGACCGTAACTGCGGGCTTTTTGCTGGCGACGGTTATCGCGATTCCGCTTGGCATCGTGCTTGGTCTTAATCAAGGGCTGTATCAAGCGTTCAACCCAATCATTCAATTGCTCAAGCCTGTATCACCTTTGGCTTGGCTGCCTATCGTTACCATGGTGGTGAGTGCCACTTACGTGAGTGATGACCCGATGTTTGCTAAGTCGTTCATCAACTCTCTGATTACTGTAGCGCTGTGTAGCTTATGGCCGACGCTGATTAATACCGCTGTGGGTGTAACAAGCGTTGATAAAGACTTAATCAACGTGAGTAAAGTGCTTCAACTTTCGTGGTGGCAGCACATTCGCACTATCGTTTTACCTTCTGCCATTCCAATGATCTTCACCGGTTTACGTCTCTCTTTAGGTATAGCTTGGATGGTGTTGATTGCGGCAGAAATGCTCGCTCAGAACCCGGGGTTAGGCAAGTTCGTTTGGGATGAATTCCAGAACGGCAGCTCGGCGTCATTGGGGCGCATCATGGTGGCAGTCATCACTATTGGTTTTATCGGTTTGATGCTCGATAGAGGCATGCTGCAACTTCAAAAGGGGCTGTCTTGGAATAAACAACAAGCGTTGAGATAAAGGAAAAGATCATGGAAAAAGCATTATTAGATCTAACGCGTTTAGGGATGCGATTCCCAACGCCAGATGGCGAGTTCATCGCGCTTAAGAACGTCGATTTACAAATCAATAAAGGTGAGTTTGTATCTCTGATTGGCCACTCTGGCTGCGGTAAGTCAACGGTATTGAACTTAGTTGCGGGTCTGCACATGCCAACAGACGGCGGCGTAATAGTCGATGGGCGAGAAGTAGCTGGACCGGGGCCTGACCGCGCAGTGGTGTTCCAAAACCATTCATTATTGCCTTGGTTAACCGTGTATCAAAACGTTGAGCTCGCAGTAAAACAAATCGCCGGCAAAAAGGGCAAAGCGTGGATTCAGGAACAAGTGAATCACTATTTGGAGTTGATTCAAATGCAGCATGCCGCGCACAAAAAGCCGGATGAAATCTCGGGTGGTATGAAGCAGCGAGTCGGCATTGCGAGAGCACTGGCACTTCAACCAAAGGTTTTATTGATGGATGAGCCATTTGGCGCGTTGGATGCGTTAACTCGTGCGCATTTGCAGGATGCACTGATGAAGATTCAAGCCGAGCTAAACAACACTGTCATCATGATTACCCACGACGTAGATGAAGCGGTGCTGCTATCCGACAAAATCGTGATGATGACTAACGGACCGGCGGCAACCATTGGTGAAGTGTTAGAAGTGAATCTACCTCGCCCTCGTGAGCGTGTAGCACTGGCAGATGATGCGCAGTATCAGAAGTGTCGACAAGCAGTGCTGAAGTTCCTTTACGAGAAGCAATCCAAAGTCGAGATTCCTGCTTCGAAAGAAGACAAATCCAAAACCGCAGTGCAAACGGCATAAGGAGGCAGCGATGAACAGTCCTTTAACGATCCCAGTAAAGAACGCATTGAGCCACATTGTTGTGGTAGGCAACGGTATGGTCGGGCAACACCTTGTCGAGCAATTAGTGCAGAAAAACGCGCATTTGGATCACCGAATTACCGTTATTGGTGCAGAGCGTTTTATCGCGTATGACCGTGTACAGTTGTCTTCTTTGTTTGCGGGTAAGTCTCATGATGATTTGATGCTGAGTAACCAAGAATGGTACGACATGCATGGCATCCAACTCGTACTTGGCAGCCAAGTAACAGGCATCGACAGAGAGCAAAAGCGCATTCTGCTTGATGGTGAAGATGTGCTGGGTTACGACCAACTCGTGCTCGCGACCGGCTCGTACCCATTTGTGCCGCCAATTGAAGGTAAAGACCGCGACAACGTGTTTGTCTACCGTACGCTTGATGACCTTTCACAAATCAAAAAGGCATGTGAAGGCGCAAGAACAGGCGCAGTGATTGGCGGAGGCTTATTGGGTTTAGAAGCGGCAAACGCACTTAAATTATTAGGGTTAGAAACTCACGTCATTGAATTTGCGCCTCGTCTGATGCCCGTACAGTTAGACGATGGTGCCGGCTTAGTGCTAAAAGAGAAGATTGAAGCGCTAGGGCTAACCGTTCACACCTCAACGGGTACGGAACGAATCTGCGATGGTGAAACGGCTAAGCATCGTATGGTGTTTAAAGACAAAGATCCTCTCGAAGTGGATGTGATTGTCTTCTCCGCAGGCATTCGTCCTCAAGATGAGTTGGCAAGGCTGGCTGAGCTAGAAATAGGCGAGCGAGGCGGCATTGTGATTAATAACCAATGCCAAACCAGCGATGAGAACATTTACGCGATTGGCGAATGTGCCCTTTGGGAGCAGAAGATCTTTGGTTTAGTCGCACCCGGTTACACCATGGCGAGAACCACTGCCGATGTCTTGACTGGTATGCCAAGCGAAGGTTTTAAAGGCGCAGACATGAGCACCAAGCTCAAGCTACTTGGGGTGGATGTGGCGTCTATCGGCGATGCACAAATGCAAACCGAAGGCGCACAAGAAATGGTCTTGCAAGATGCGGTCGCAGGCATCTACAAAAAGCTGGTGGTTGATGCGAGCGGCACCCAATTGCTTGGTGCGATTCTCGTTGGTGACAACAGTGACTACGATGCGCTCTTACAGTGTTATTTGAACAAAACGGTTCTACCAGACCACGCCGCGAACCTGTTGTTTGATACCGGAATGCTTGATGGAGAGATGCCAGACAGCGCCATCATCTGTTCTTGTCACAACGTCACAAAAGGCGACTTAGTTGCCGAGATACAAGCTGGCACTACCAACCTGACGGACCTTAAAGCCAACACCAAAGCCGGTACTGGCTGTGGTGGCTGTAGCAATATGGTCAAGTCGGTATTGGATACTCAACTGGCAGCCATGGGGGTAGAGGTTAACAACCACCTTTGTGAGCACTTTGAGTTAAGTCGCCAAGAGATGTTCCATATTTGCCAAGTAGAACAGATTAAAGACTTCGACACCTTAATTGCACTGCATGGCAAAGGGCATGGGTGTGATATCTGTAAGCCGACAGCGGCATCTGTGTTTGCCTCTTTGTGGAATGAACACATCATGGAGCCACAGCATCAATCTCTGCAAGATTCTAACGATGCCTTTATGGCAAACCTGCAAAAAGATGGCTCTTACTCGATTGTGCCTCGTGTTCCGGGCGGTGAAATCACACCAGACAAACTTATCGTGCTAGGCGAAGTTGCTCAGCAATACGATCTATACACCAAGATCACTGGCGGTCAGCGCGTGGATTTATTTGGTGCGCAGTTAGAACAGCTTCCTGAAATCTGGCAAACCTTAATCGATGCTGGTTTTGAAACAGGGCACGCCTACGGCAAGTCGGTGCGCACCGTGAAATCTTGTGTGGGTTCTACTTGGTGTCGCTATGGTGTTGATGACTCGGTCGGATTAGCCATTGAGTTAGAGAACCGCTACAAAGGATTGCGAGCGCCCCATAAGCTTAAGTTTGCCGTATCGGGATGTACTCGCGAGTGTGCAGAAGCGCAAAGTAAAGACATTGGGGTGATCGCCACTGAAAACGGCTGGAATCTATATGTGTGTGGTAATGGCGGCATGAGACCAAGACACGCTGATTTGTTTGCATCCGACTTATCCAAACCAGAGTTGATCACCATGATTGACCGAGTCTTGATGTTCTACGTCAGCACCGCTGATCGCTTGCAGCGCACGTCAGTGTGGATGGAGAACATGGAAGGGGGCCTAGATTACCTTAAACAAGTGATTTTGGATGACTCTCTGAATCTATGTGATTCTTTGGATGAACAAATGGCGCGAGTCGTAGATACTTATCAATGTGAGTGGAAGAGTACGTTGGATAATCCTCAAAAATTGCAACGCTTCCGTCCTTTCTTGAACAGCACGTCGGGCAGTAAAGTCTTACCGTACCAACGTGTGCGCGGTCAGCGTATTCCAGTGAAACAGGAGGTGTAAATGGCAGCTTTAACCAAAGTGAAATTGTGTCAGCTTGGTGACCTAATGCCGTTCATCGGTGCCACGGTGTTGATTGAAGGCGAGCATGTCGCGTTATTCTACATTCCCGATAACGGTGTTTACGCTGTTCAGGATTGGGACCCAATTGGTAAGGCTTATGTGATGAGTCGAGGGATTGTCGGTGATATTGATAGAGAGATGTGTGTTGCATCACCACTGTATAAACAGCACTTCAGTTTAAAGAGTGGGCAATGTTTGGAAGACGATGCGTACTGTCTAAAAACGTGGCAAGTAACAGTCGACGATAATCAGGTTTGTTACTTACTCGAAGAATGATCCTCGAAATTAGCTTGCTCGATATGAATAAATTATTGGCATAAGAGAAAAGCGAATAAAGCTCCAGAGACAGCACAGTATCGCTCTGGAGCTTTTTGTTATTTGGAAGGATTCACTTGGAGTTCGGTATAGCCAGTCGAGTCGTCCATCGCTCTAGTGAACTCAAGTTCTGAGTACGAATGGATGATCAACTCTGCGGTAGTATCAATCACTGTGCCTTCCAGCAAATGCCCACCCCAAACTCGTCCTTCACGATCAGACACCGAGATATGAACGTGTTGATGTTCAGGCGTTAGGGTTCCCATCACAGAGACGATTTCAAATGGCTCTTGTTTGGTTAACGTACTCTCTGCACCTGCCAAACGAAGGTTGAGGTGAGAGATACAGCCAACGCATGAGGCAATCGAGCCTGCTTTGATACCATGCTGCTCGACCAATTTCGCTAGGTTCAGCTTTAAGTCCATGCCTTTGGTAAGACGTACCGCTATCACTTCAATCGACATGTCACTTCCTAATCAAAACCAGCAAGCAGGAAAGCGCCGTATCCAAATCGGCATAACGTTTGGCTTTGCCAAGCACGCGCATGCCTTGCATGTTGTTGAGAACAAAACGAGCAAGCTCTTCTGGTTTCAGCGTTTTCGGCACTAAGGTTTCTTTTTGCGCATTGGTCAGCGCATCCGCAATGATGTCGATAAGATGGTCGAACAAAAAATGCCCTTTGCGCAGTACGTCATCGTCTTCACCTGCGTGCTCAATCAACGCATTTTGAATAAAACACCCACAGTTGCGTTTGCGTTGCAGCTCAGCAAAAGATTTAAGGAACGATTCCAACTCAGGTAAAGACGCGTCGTCTTTTTCCAAATCATTCAGTGACGGTAGCGAGACCTTTTTCAAGTAGGTATCGAGCGCTTCGTAGTAGAGCTGTTGCTTGTCACCATAGGTGTTGTAAAGACTGAAGCGGTTGATGTTCAACTCGTCGGTGAGATCCGAGATAGACGTGTTCGCAAAGCCCTTGCGCCAAAACACATCCATAGCCACGAGAAGCTTTTCATCTCGGTCGAAGTTGGCTTTTCTTGCCATAAATTACCTGCCTGGGTCTGCTTATCGGGTAATTAAATTGCTTTGGAGGGATGGTACAGAGAACCTCTAGCGCTCGAACTGAACCAATATGATGAATACCCATCTATTCTTGGGTATCAGCCTCCAAATTCATGTGAACTCACAAACGGCATCAAAAATCTCTCTCAGCAAACAGACCCACAACTGTTTGAAAATTTTTGATAGTGAAGTTCTTGACTGATCGTTTATAAACTGGCTACAGTATATCCTAACCAATCGGTTAGAAAAAGATAAAAGGATGTGAAATGAAGCTCTATGAAACCGCAATGACTCCAAGTTGTAAGCGAGTTAGCATTTTTCTAAAGGAAATCGGTGGCGAGGTTGAGCGAATTGCGCTGAACGTTCGTGAGGGCGATAACCTATCTGAACCGTTTAAATCGAAAAGCGTGAACGGCAAAGTGCCTTTATTGGAACTGGATGATGGTACGACGATCTGTGAAAGCGTGGCGATTTGTCGTTACCTAGATGAAGCGTTTAAAAATGATCTGGCGTTGTTTGGTGCTAACCAGCTCGAACGTGCTCAAGTGGAAATGTGGCATCGTGTGGTGGAGTTCCAAGGACTAAATGCGGCATTTCAGGCGTTTCGAAACATGACCGGAGTTTATGGAGACAGAGAACGTTGCGTTGAAGCATGGGGCGAAGAATCAAAACAACGCGTCTACGAATTTCTGCCTGTCTTAGACAAGCGTCTTGAACATAATGATTTTATCGCCGTAGACCATTTTACTATTGTCGATATAACAGGCTTTATCTTGATCAGTTTCGCAATTAAAGGCCTAGAAATTGATGTGCTATCGACGTCGCCAAACATTGCTCGATGGTATAACCAAATTTTAGCTAGACCTGCATTTCAGAGTTAATGTATTGCAGCGAGTGGATGATAGCTCGCTGCTACTACCTTACCGATTCTTAACTCAGCAGGATATTCAAATTTTTTCAGATTTTTCTTATTTTTTCTCCTATCGCCTATAATTGGAAAAACAACCTCAATTTGCTTCGTTGCGTTTTAGAGCCTCGAGCTCTTGGTCCGTAGACGCTCTCTTTCATCATGGAAAGTCTAATAATAGACAAGGAGAGGTCATGAATATTCAAGTGAAAACTATCAATAATATTCTAATAGCCCTGTTAATGGTTTCGGTTTTTGGTCTATTCGCACTGTACCTCAATTACACACAGCAGAATGAACAGATTGAAAGGCTGCAAAGTCAGTTAATCGAAAAAGAGCATCAGATACTAATTTCTAATGAAGCGTTGTCTTACACTCGATATCAACACCAATTATTAGCCGAAGACTACAGCCGTTTTAGAAATGAGCAGTCAGTGACTAGTGTTTTGCGTTAGCCAGTAAAGCAACCGTATTAAGGAGGAAGATGAAACCCATTCTTTTGGTCGATGATAGTAAAACAGTCCTGCTTTACATCAGCAGTGCATTGGAAAAGCAAGGCTATGAAGTGCTTGCTGTTGAAGACGGACGAGCGGCGCTCGAAGTGCTAACCCACCGCCCTGATATTCAGTTTGTGCTGAGTGATTTAATGATGCCTGGAATTAATGGTATTGAATTGTGTCGCCAATTAAAATCTAAAGTTAGCGAACGTTACATTTTTTTTGTTCTACTGTCTTCTAGAAATGACCAAAGTTCGATCGTGAAAGGCATTGATGCTGGCGCAGATGATTTCGTAGATAAGAAGACGTCTGTAGAGGAACTTCAGGCCAGAATCCGTGCGGGGTTTCGTACTTTAGAACTGCACAACAAACTCGTTGAGAGAAATAAAGAGCTAGATGCGGCCTATCAAACAATCCACCAAGACCTACAGTCTGCGAGTCATCTGATGGAGCAACTACTCCCTGCTGAATCAACTATTCAGAATGTAAATTTTAGCTATGTCTACAAACCATGCTCCCAGATTGGTGGTGATATGTTGGGGTATTTGGAGCTCGATGAACACCATGTTGCGTTTTATGTATGTGATGTTTCTGGTCATGGTATTTCTTCAGCTTTGATGGCTTTTTCTATTCAACAGACACTATCTCAAAGTCAGGGGCCTGATTCGATCACGATGGAGTTGAGAGATGACGGCTATTGCGTAAGTGAGCCAGCATCTGTGATTGAACGGCTAAATCGGCGTTATCAGCAAACTAGAAACAGTCAACTTTACTTTACTATGGCTTACGCCATTCTTAACACAAAATCAGGGCGACTTAGCTATTGCACGGCTGGCCACCCCAGGATCTTAGTTTGGCGAGCGAGTACGAAAACGATGGAACAGATAGGTGACGATAACTTTATCGTTGGTGCAATGCAGCCGATGGAATATAGCGGTAACCAAATTAGTCTAGATGAGGGCGATGCATTGTGGCTTTATTCGGATGGTTTGATTGAAGCGAGGCAGGGTGAGGAGATGTTTTCACTACAACGATTGGCATCGAGTATAAAAGCTGTTTGCACGCTGCCAGTTGAAGATCAAGTGGGAGACGTCTTTAAAAAAGTACAATCTTGGCACAACGAAGATGAGTTTGATGATGATGCCAGCCTTTTACAGGTAAAATGGCATGGTGAGAGGCTCGATTTTAAGGAAAAGAATGTCAAAGAGCGAATTTAAACGAACTTACGGGAGCTCCCTTACTCACTCACGAAGTGCGAGCAAAGACGTTGTTCGGTTTTTGATGGGTCATCAAATCCCCTTAAATGCAATTCAATCATTGGAGCTTTGTGTCGTTGAGCTCATGAATAACGCTTATATTCATTCTTACAGTGAAATAGAAGGCCTGCCAATTGAAGTGGAGTGTAGGGTTGGGGATGACCAAGTGTCCGGTTTCGTGGAACTGAGAGTCTCTGATTGCGGAGCGCCGATCAATGAAAAGACGTTCATCCAACATAAAAATAAACAGATTGAGGCACCTAACTTAATGGATGACGATAGTTGGTCCTCCTCAGGTCGCGGACTGATGTTAGTCGCTCAATTATCTGACCTGTTTACATTGGAAAAAGGTTTCGAAAACAATACGTTTGTTGTAGTGAAAAGGAATAGGGAGAGAAACTAACAACCAAGCAAAGTCGATTTGCTTCACTTGGTCCCTAGCGTTAATCTGACGGTTGCGTTGTATATCATTGTTATTTTGTATTCGTTGTTGGTGCCGGTGATAGTAACGCCTCCAACTCTTCTGGTGTTAGAATATCACTGATGTTTAACATATTACTTTCATCATCTAGCGCCATCTTTGTACGGCTAAGTAAGTACCTTTTTTGAGTTGGTGTTAAGTCTTTGAGAGACTCAATCAACTCCCTGAAATTGCTATTATTCATTGCCATATTTCCCCCAGTTAAGCCTTGAATTTCTTTATTGCATATTCTTCAAGTAAGTGAAGATTTGTTGATTAATTGCAGCTAGCTCTTTAGTAACTATAGCTATATCTGAGCTATCTGGCGCTGTATCGTTTCTGGTTTTTTCTTCTATTCTTTGAAACGCAATGACCGCGGTGTCTTCTCCGAAACTCTCTAGAATGCCCTTTAAACTATGAGCTAATAGATAGAGTTCTGACCAACATTTGCTTGCATATAGCTCATCTATACGCTCTATATCATTCGTGTGATCTTCAAGGTATGTAGAAAAAACAGTGACGATCAGATCTACGTCGTTATCCATGTATGTATTGAGAACATCAAAATTAATCATGTATACCCCTATTAAACGTTGAGGTAGAGGAATGTTTCGGATAATGAAGGCTTAGCCGAAGGTATGAATGGCATAACCAGTATTTGAGCAGAAATAGTTTGCTTGTCGCTTGAGATAAACTTACAAAAAGAAAGTCATTGTTAAAGATATTTTGACTTATATCCAAACGGCAATGGTCGAAATGTAGGGATGAAAAAACTTCAACTCGCGTGTTTTTAACACAAGTAGCAAAGGGGACGTTTCCAAGTAAAACGCCGAGTCGGTAAGTGTCTTGCAGTCCTAGTTTAAGGCTATCGTTACATACGGACGCCAGACGTTCGCCAACTTTGACTATTCCTTCAGTCAAGGCTAACTCTCCTCATTAAGTACAAGTATAAATTAGCAATCTAGTTGCATATTGGCAAGTAATCTGCGGCAAAAAAGGGACTCGCGTCCCTTTTGTATTACTAGCTTTGCTTAGAGTCCTGTTCTATTTGCTTCATAAGCTCGTTGGCTTTCTGCATAGCGCGTCTTGCGCTTGAAGTCCTTCGCTTATTAAGTAATATATCGGAGAAGCGTAAGTATTTATCAGCAGTTTTGAATCTTAAATCGTTAACATCCTGAAAACCAATAGGAAAGTTTTTCGAGAACAGATCCACATCCTTCACCAAGTTATCGAGATGAGTTGTCGTCCTTGCCTTTTCTAGGCGAGAATAAAAGTTTTCAAACTCTTCTTGGAACAGGATTCTAGCGGCATCTTCTGGAAACGGTAGAGGGCTGTTGGAATCTAGCGCTGTCTCATATAATTTCATTTCAAGCACTGCATCTTTCATCGCATTACTTATCTGTAAGTTCTCTTGATGATCTTCTACGTTTGAAAAGAAGGTGTTCCCAACCTTAATAAGAGCAACAAGTGCAGCTGCGTCTTTCTTTTTGAGTGCTTCAGTGAGGTGCTGACCGAAAACATCGCTAGATAACGAACTTGGCGTGAAAGGATAACCTTGATGAATCTGATTTAACTCATCCTTGAGCTCATAGATGGATTTACTGCCGTCTTCTTTACTGTACCGAGACTTTTCAAGTTGACTGTTGATTTGCCTTGCTATCGAAAGTAACGTGGAGTGCTTGCTTGACTGAATATCTAAGGCAAGAACTTCTATTTTATGTGAGTCAGGGTAGTAGGTTTTTGCTTTATCAAGTATGGACTCAATTTCATCATAATTCGGGTAGTTGTTGGCATCAGAATTCAAAACCTGATCAATTTCAGATTCAAACTCGCTGAGAATATAGGTCTTGTGTAAGCGTAATAAGCCAGCCTTAACGACTGGATGTAAGCTTTTTTCACTATCAATCAGTGCCAAACTTTTTTCTGCTGGCGTATCAAGCTGCCACTCTTGTCCGGCAATTTGATCATTTTGCTTGCTAATAACGGTTTCCAAAGTGGCGATGGTTTCTTGTTGCTGCTGATAGCCAAATACAATGCCGCTAACTAATAATATACTCGCTGCCGCGCCGCTAGCGATAGGCCAATAGCGCATATTCAATTTGCGTTTCAACTGCTCAGGGGTCAGCTCGTTCGGAATGATGCCAGTTGAAAATACGCTTGAAAATATTGGCCACTTAGATGCAGGCATGTTAGTTGGTTTAGAGACCTTGATCTTCTTTTTGAGAGCTTCATTAACTGGAGTTCTTGCGTAAGGGTGTTTGCAACTCAATAACTCGTAAGCAATACAAAATAGAGCAAACATATCGTCGCTTAAGTTCGGTTCCTTACCGGATAACAGGTTGAGTGATGCATAGTTGGGAGTATAACCAAGCGTTTCAACATTTTCGGATTTACGTTTAGCCGCATATTGATCCTGCTTTAATTGATGAGTTTTAGATACACCAAAATCAAGCAGCTTAACGTTACCCTCAGACGTTAAAATCACATTAGCGGGCTTTAAGTCGGCGTGCACTACACCAAGAGAGTGAGCATATGAGAGTGCATCGAGTACCTGATTTAGGATTGATAAAGTTGCATTAAACTTCAGCCCATGGGGCCTAGAACGCTGTATTAAACTCTCTAATGTTTCTCCGTTAATATACTCCATAACTAAAAAGTATATTTCGCCATCAACACCAAAATCAAAAACCCTAATGATATTAGGGTGGCTTAACCTTTGAGTTTGTTGAGCTTCACGTATTAACATGCGTGCAGTCTCTGGTTGAGAAGCAAACTCTTTCTGTAATATTTTTAACGCAACGTAGGGTGTTTCTGAACCTGAAGATTCAAGAATCTTATCTTTAGCTAAGTAAACATCGCAAAGCCCACCATGCCCAATAACCGACTCAATTTCATACCGATTTTTAACGGTCGTTCCTATTAAGCTTTCGTTAATAACATCTTTGTTATTATTTAATGAGTCATATTTATTGTTTTTTTTCTTATTAACTAACGGAGTGTTTTCTTTTTGAGACAGTTTTGTATTTGTTTCATTTTTATTTTTAACGGAGGTTTCATTATTAGTGAGTTTGGTTGATTTAATTGCATTGTCTCGTTTTTGAGTCTTTACAATTTTAGTTTTATCTCCGCTTTCTTTGTTATTTATAGAATTGTTTTTATTACTGTCTTCCATCACAAGAACTCCGTATAAATGATGGGGGAATATATACCTTTCTGCTCAATGAAAAGTCATTATGTTAGAATTTCTCGGCCAAACTAACATTCGTTTTTTTATTGATGAAAGTCTAAGTGTCAAAAATTTGAACTTGGTTGGATAATTAAAATTGTTGAACAATACGTGATTGCTTTGATAAAAAAATGATTCATTATTCCGTGCATGATTTTCAATGGCAGTATTAAGGTTTTTATTAATCTTACTGTTAATAAGAAAGCAATTAATAATAAAATTAAAAATAATATCTAGCAGGTCTTTGGCGAGGTTTACATGAAGTTGGTTTTAACCATAACAAGTTTTCACAAATTTACTCCAGAGATTGAGAGTGAGTTCGTGTTTGAATCAAGTGATGAACATGCCAAGGTTACATTTGGTCGGTCTGAACAATGTGATTGGACACTACCAGATCCTGAAAGAGTGGTATCCGGAACCCACGGAGAACTGATTAAGTTTGGTGACAAATACTTGATAAAAGACCTCTCAACTAATGGTACTTTTGTAAATAATGCTGTAACTCCTGTGGGTCAAGGAAATGAAATAGCACTAAGCAATGACGATATGGTTAGCTTAGGGGATTATCAAATTTCAGTTTCTATTCAAACAGATACAGATGTATTCAGTCTTGAGACAAGTAAAAGTCTTTCTAGCGCCCCCCCTGAAGTAGTCTCAAGTCCATCGGAAGAGGAATTTGTTGACCTAGGCCTTAGTGCTAGTGAACTCTTAAACGAAAGTGTTCCTTCTGACTTTCAGCTAGATATTGGTTTAGTCGATGATTTTATTGATATCCCAAAGCCCGAAAAACAGAGCACCGTATCTGAAACTTTACCGAAAGTTAACCGACAATCAGAACACCTATCGACTCCCAACTTTGATACCAATGGGGGTGAACTTGCGGCTTTTGTTAGAGGGGTGGGTATAGATCCAATGATGATTCCCAACGATAACCGAGAGGAATGGTTCGAACAACTGGGGGAGTCATTTTCTTTGATGCTAGTTGGTTTAATGGAAACACTGCATAACAGAGCAGTGTTTAAACAAACAAATCGACTTAGTCATACCGCATTTCGTAAGTCAGAAAATAACCCTTTAAAGTTTTCTGCAAACTTAGAAGATGCGATTCATAACTTATATAACCGTCAAACCGCTAGCTTCTTAAAGCCAAATGCAGCCATTAAAGAAGCATTTAATGACATCGAAAGTCATGAGCAAGCCTTAATGAAAGGTGTTGAAGGTACGGTTTCGAGTGTTATGTCACTTGTTGAACCTACTTCTATATACTCAGATGCTTTAGCGAAAGACACGGTTATCAATAAGGTTATTCCAGCTAGAAAATATGCTCAAAGTTGGAAGAGGTTTGAGGATATTCATGAAAAGTTATCCGATGATATTATCAATAAAGAGTCTCCGTTCTATTTAGAAGACTTCGCTAAGCACTATGAATTAGCATTAAAAAACAAAGGCTAGGAATTAGGGTGATGAAAAAGTTTTACCAATATATTTTGTTATTAATTTCAATGGCTTTATTTGGGTGCTCAGCAGCGAACCTAGTTGTTGATCCATACTCAGATTTAGAAATAGCAGCAAGTCATAACATTAATCCTGATTCAAACGGCAGGCCTTCTCCTGTAGTGGTGTATGTATTTGAATTAACGTCAAATACCATTTTCGAAAGCCAGGACTTTTTTTCTATTTATGAAGAAAGTGAAAAAGTCTTAGGACCTGATTTAGTGAATAAATATGAAGTTTCATTAACTCCAGGTCAGAAAGAAACATATCAAGCAAGTATGTCTCCAAAGACAGAATATTTAGGCATTGTCGTCGCGTTTCGAGATATTGAAAACTCAAATTGGCGACAAGTCATTAAAGTGGATAAGACCGGTTACAACACATATCAAGTATTGTTAGAAGATCTGTCTTTGGTCGTTAAATAACGTTTAGTTGGCTAATTATAAATGACGCAATACTCCAAGACGGCTTGGTGCGAAGGAATGTTTTTACGTCCCCAGCACTTCCAACAACAAGAACGCGCAACCTCTCAAGAATTCAAAGGCTTACATCAGTTAGGTGGGGTTTACAATTGGGGAGTTTGCAAATGTCGAGTAAAAAAACACGCGCTAAAAGATGGTCTTATTGAACTTGAGCATCTTGAAGCTGTTTTGCCGGATATGACGTTGGTTAATACGTTAATATCCAACGATTCAGTTTCGCCTCTACTTATTGATAAAAACACTGAAAATACGTTAGTAAAAATAACTCTCCCTCTTTCAAGTGTTACAGGTAAAAACGTTTCGGATGTAAGCGAATCGATCGTCTCTCGTTATGTACTTCAAGATATCGACGTGATAGATAACCTTACAGGACAAGATGAAGAAACCATCCAAGTTGCAGCCCTCAACCTTGAGTTGAAAGCGAGTAATGACAAATTAGCGGGTTATGTGGAGTTACCTATCTTAAGGATCAAAGAGGTAACTCCTGAAGGGGAAGTTATACTAGACGATGAGTACGTTCCTCCGCTTATCAATCTCCTGAGCGATAAAGTTATGTCAGCTTATCTACGTAACGTTATCGCGATGACAAAGATGCGTGCTGACGTTATTGCGCAGCGCTTGATTAAGGGCAAATCTGCATCGGCATCTGCTGTTGATTTCATCATGCTCCAAATGTTGAACCGATATGAGGCGAAGTTAAAGCATTTCAGTGAGTTAGATAGGTTACATCCACTGGAATTAGCGACGACACTTAAAGGTTACATTGGTGAGTTAGCCACTTTTTCTAATAAAACTAAAAGAGTCCCAAGTTTGCTTGCGTATGATCACTTAGATGTATCAAGTGTTTATAGCGAGTTGAATCAGATACTCAGTCAGTACCTCAGTGTTGTTCTTGACCAAACTGCGACCAAACTTCCGTTGGAGCCTCGCCAATACGGTATTCAAGTGACGCCGCTTCCAGATAAACGCTTGCTTGAGTCATGCCAATTTGTGCTAGCAATTAAAGCAGATACCACAACAGATGAAATAAGACGCCTGGTCCCAGCGCAACTCAAGTTTGGCCCGGCAGAACAGATTCGCGATCTAATTAATAATCAGATCAACGGTATAAACGTAGTGCCGTTGAGTGTCGTCCCGAGACAGATTCCTTACCAAACGGGCTATGTCTATTTCGAAGTTGTCAAGAAAGGGCCATTTTGGATGAGGCTAAAAGATAGTGGCGGTATTGCGCTTCACCTATCAGGGCATTTTCCTAATGCTGAACTTGAGCTTTGGAGTATTAATCAATAGGCGCGCTCTGTATGGAACAAACGATAGTAAAACCAACACCGGGTGGAAGAGCACCCGCATCGAAACCACAATCAGAAAAGTCTGTGGATAATACCGTAGTTATCTCAAAAAGCCCTGAATTGGTGAACAATGATTCAGTGGTCGCTTATGGGAGTAACTCTCTACTAGCAGAGGCGAATGGCCTGTTATCTATTATCGGTCAAATTCGGTCGACAGCGACTCATTCCGATCCGTTGTTTCTAAAAGAGACATTGGCACAAAAGCTTAGAGATTATGAGAACCGATTACGTCAGCATGACGTTGATTTGGATACCATTGATACAGCTCGTTATTGTTTATGCTGTTCACTAGATGAAGTTGTCCTTAACACCAATTGGGGTGGGCATTCATTCTGGAGTCACGATTCATTACTTAGCTCCTTCTATGCTAGCAGTCAAGGTGGGGAAGCGTTTTTTAAGCATCTTGATAAGTGCATGGCGAAACCAGATGCGAACTTAGATTTGCTTGAACTAATGTATGTGTGCTTATCTCTCGGGTTTCTGGGTCAATACCGTTTAGAAAAAAATGGACTGGAATCGCACCGGAAATTGAGAAGACAGGTTATTGCTACTCTTAAGTCTTATGGGAGAGGAGTCCCTCAGGAGCTAAGTAATAGTATCGACCAACACATTTTGAATGGCTCAAAGGCTTCTGATAGAGCCCCTCTTTGGGTTGTATGTTCTGTAACGGCGGCATTATTGGTCTGCATATATATGTATTTTAGCTATGAGCTAAATAAGGCATCCAATCGCACCTTTTCTCAATTAGTCAATTTGATTCAACCGCAACAACTTAACCAAGATGCAACGTCAGAATCAAAATCAGCGCCAATTGCAGAAAAGATTTCAATGTATCTAGCAACTGAGATCGGTAAGGGGCTAATCAATGTTGAGCCGCTGCAAGACAGGGTAAGAATTTCGTTAAAGTCTCAAGATCTATTTGAATCAGGTAGTGCTGATGTTGTCGCTTACATCCAACCCGTTATTTCTAAGCTTGCGAGAACATTGGAGTCGACCCAAGGCAAGATCATTGTTACTGGTCACACCGACGATAGGCCTATTTTCACGAGTAAATATCCCTCGAACTGGCACCTATCATTAGCTCGAGCCACTGCTATGTCTGAACAACTGATCTCGAATAGTGCATTAGAAGGGCGAGTGATACCCGAGGGATTGGGGGATGCAAGACCATTAGTTGAAAACAGTAGTGATGAAAACCGAGCTATTAACCGCCGGATTGAAATCGACCTTCTTGTCGCGAATTAATAATAGGTAGATAGAGATGCGTATTAAAGAAATTGGCAGAATATTTACTCAAAGATGGTTTCTCGGTCTTATCGGTGTCGTTGCTTGTTCTATTTTCATTTGGGTTGTTGGTCCACTTATTGCGATAGCGGGATATGAGCCCCTAAAGAGTGACTTTCAACGGCTAGTCACTATTCTAGTGTTGGTGTTGCTTTGGGCGATATTTAACGTTACCAAGCAGCATAAGCAAAAGGTGAAAGAAGACGAAAGTATTCAAACGTTGCTTGAGGTTGATAGCCAATCAGATAAAGAAGCAGCAAGTGAAATTGACTTAATGCGCGAGCGTATTGAGCAAGCTGTCAAAGTAGTGACGAAAACACACAAAGGCAAGAGAAGCTTGTATGACTTACCGTGGTATGTGTTGATTGGCCCTCCTGGAACGGGGAAAACAACCGTATTAAAGCAGTCGGGGTTAGAGTTTCCATTAGGAGACAGCCTTGGCTCTGACTCTATTGCCGGTGTAGGTGGCACTCGCCACTGTGATTGGTGGTTTGCAAATAAAGCAGTTCTTATAGATACGGCAGGCCGGTATACGACACAAGACAGTCAAGAAAAGGTCGACTCTAAAGCGTGGCATGGTTTCTTAGGATTGTTGAAAAAGTATAGAACGCAAAGACCAATTAATGGTGCGATTGTTACGATAAGTTTAGCCAGCGTGATGTCTCAGACTCGAACCGAGCGAAGTCTTCATGCTCGAGCAATTAAGTCGAGACTTCAAGAACTGAAAAACCAGTTAGGCATGCAGTTTCCGATTTACGTATTGCTCACCAAAATGGATTTAGTTGCCGGTTTCAATGAGTTCTTTGCCGATTTAAGTAAGGAAGAGCGAGAGGAATTATTTGGTTTCATGTTCCCTCGTGAAGTGGATGATGAAAGAGGCGTTATTTCTCTATTCAACAAAGAATTTCATGGCATGTTGGAGCGTCTTGATGCCCGTATGCTTAGAATACTTGAAACTGAGGACGATTTAGATAAACGCGCACTTATCTTTGAATTTCCAAAGCAATTAAGAGTGCTACAAGCTAATCTTGACGAGTTTTTAGCTGAAATTTTTGCACAAAACAGTTTTGAAGAGCCTGCCTTGATTCGTGGTGTGTTTATGTTGAGTTCGGTTCAAGAAGGCTTACCAGTCGATAAGCTGATGAATGAATCAACCAATGGACTTGGGTTAAATCGATTAGCTCTAGCAAAGAGTCAAACTGGTTCTCATAGTTATTTCGTAAAGAATCTTTTTGACAAGGTTATTTTCAAAGAGCAACTGTTAGGAACAGTTAATCGTCACTATCAAAAGCAGTCAGGTTGGATGCGTCGAGGTGTTTACATTGGATGTACAACGCTACTGCTCGGAGCTTCTTCGCTTTGGTTTATGAGTTATAAGTGGAACTCACGGTTAATTGTCGACACCAATGAACAAGCTAGCCATATTGATGCAATGATTGGCGCTCAAAGTTTAGATTTTGAAGCGGATATTGTTTCAGCTGTAGAAACATTAGATAGGTTGATGACGCTTCCTCTCGGAAAGCAAAGCAACTACGGTGATGCCGACTCTGTAAAGAGGTTTGGTCTCTATCAAGGAGACAAAGTATCTCAGGCGGCAAGCAATGCATATTCTGATGCTTTGACCCAATATTACGCCCCTTTGCTTCTTGATAGCCTGGTGTCAGAAATGGAGAGCAATCAACAGCATCGTGAGTATTTGTACGAAACGTTAAAAACGTATTTGATGTTATTCAATCCAGACAAATATCAACAAGATGAAGTGTTGGCTTGGTTTAACTTTTATTTCGAACGTCAATATCCGGGTGAGCTAAACGCAGACTTAAGAAGACGCTTGCTACAGCACACTCAATATTTATTAGGCAACGATGGACAAGGCTTTACTTACAACACTGCTGCTGTGACGAGTGCTCGAGAAGTGTTGACTCAAATGTCTCTACCTGAACGTGCTTATCAGCGAATGAAAATACAATTTTCTAAGAGTCATGTACCTTCATTTCGCTTGACTGATGTATTGGGACCTAAAGGGCTTGAGCAGTTCGAGCGAGCTAGTGGAAAACCGCTATCACAAGGCATTTCGGGCTTCTACACGTACAATGGTTTTCATAGCATTTTTCAGATTCAGATCAACCGTACAGTAAAAAGCCTAATGGAAGAGAACTGGGTTTATGGTGACGATCTTAAGGCTCATGAAATTGATCAAGATAGTGCCATCCAAGGCGTTCAGTCACGATACTATCAAGATTATGTTAATGAATGGAAAACGTTGATCGAAGATATTCAATTGAAGCAGGCTCCGAGCCTAGAACTTGCGACAGAGCAAGCGAGGGTTTTATCTGGAGTTGAAAGACCAATCGAATCTTTGTTGAGAGCAATCCAAAAAGAGGTTGCTCTATCAAAAGTATCATTGTCAGAAAATCAAAAAGCCGCTTCTGAAGTTGCTGGTAAAGTTGCCAAAGTTAAGTTTTCAAATACGGCAGATAGGCTAGACATGTATTTACCTGAAGAAAACGGTTTCAATGTTGCTCTGCCAGGTAAAGAAGTCGAATCGCATTTTTCAGAGATCTTACGCCTTGGTGAGCAAGACTTTGATGATATTCAACAAGCAATGGTTAACTTGCGTTCGTATTTAAGTGACTTATCAAGCTCTGGTAACAATCAGAAAATTGCCTACAAAAGTATTTTAGATGGAACCGTTACACAAGATGTCGCAGCTTCCTTTGCTCGTGCTAAAGAACTTTTGCCGAGACCATTTAATCAATGGCTAGGTGAGCTTTCTCAAGAGTCGGTTAAGTTTGCGGAGAGCGGTTCGAAGGATCATCTAAATCAACTTTGGGTAACACAGGTGGTCCGCCCTTATCAGCGGACTATTGCTGGCAGATATCCATTCGAGCCCAACGCGAGCAGAGAAGTTAGATTGAAAGACTTTAAGCGATTCTTTGGTTATGGAGGTACGCTTGACGCATTCTTCCAAGAATACCTCGAACCGTTTGTGGATACTTCGAAAAGTCGTTGGCGATTAGAAAAGGAAATTGGAGTTCGTCCAGAAACACTAATGGTCTTTCAAAGAGCGCAACGTATCAGGCAGTCTTTCTTTGAATCTGATAATTCCTTACGCGTAGAGTTTGGGATGAAGCCTGTTTATCTAGACCAGCACATTACTCGATTTGTCTTAGAGTTGGGTGGACAAGATTTGGTTTATAAGCATGGACCAGCAAGAGCTAAATCGTTGAGTTGGCCTGCCGGTCAAGATCAGACTCGAATTGTGTTCACACCACCTGAATCTAAACGCGAAATTGCGCATACCTATGAAGGTGAGTGGGGCATATTCAAGCTTTTGGATCAATCACTTAAAGCAAGGCCAGAATCGCGTAAAGACAATATAGTTATGATTGATTTAAAGGGAAATAAGGTGCAGCTAGAGCTTATTCCTTCTAGTGCCATTAATCCGTTTTGGTCAAATGAAATGGAGAGGTTCAGATGTCCACGAACCTTATAACATCAGGCTGGGGTTATATCGGTAAAATGCCTGCAAAAGGGGACTTTGTGAAAGATGGTTTATCACAAGATTTCTCGGAGCGTTGGCATGATTGGCAACAGGCGGTTATTGCAGTCAGCAGGGAACAACTGGGTGAAAGCTGGAATGAGCACTTTTTAACGGCTCCTGTGTGGCACTTTGCTTTGGATATTAGCTATTTAGAAGACTCAACCTACATTGGTAGCATGATTCCTAGTGTTGATGCATGCGGTAGATACTTTTTCTTTACTATAGCTCGTGCCGTAAAAGGTGAAGCTGCGCAATATTGGGGTGACAGAGCTTGGACAGAGGACAGTGCCGCTCTTGCTCTTTCAGTACTTGAGGACGACTTTGTCTTTGATGTTTGGCATAAGAGTACTCAAGAAAAAAATGACCTCGTTGCGAATGTAACAAGTGAAGTGAGGCCTCTAGAGTTTCTTTATCAAAGCCAAATATCTACAGTTTTTCATGATCACGGCAATACTGATCAAAATACGCTTTTGAATTACCTCATTAAAGAAAAATTGAGTAAACCATGTTTTTGGTGGACTGAAGGTTCAACGAAGGTTGAACCATGCATGTTCATTACGAGTGGATTTCCTTCAATTGGTCAGTTTTCAGCCATGCTTGATGGCGGCTGGAAAAAGTGGAATTGGTAGGATAGAAGAATGAATTGGAACTATTTTACCTTTGCTAAATCGCACGCAGGAAAAGTACGCCCTTATAACGAGGATGCTCTGTTGGATATGACAGAGCAGCATATTTGGGTGGTTGCCGATGGAATGGGTGGACACAGTGCTGGCGATATAGCAAGCCAGATGCTAGTGGATAGAGTCGCGCGCCACATGCAGGATGTCTCCAATACTAATATCGATGATATCCGAAGAGTGGTTCAAGAAGCGAACTTAGAAATTTACCAATACGCACAAAATCACTTAGACGGTAAAACGATGGGAACAACACTTGTTTTGTTGTTTATTCAGGATGGGTATTACCACTGTCTTTGGGTGGGGGATAGCCGAATTTACCAGCTTAGAAGTGGTAATTTTGTCCAAAAAACACGTGATCATAGTCAAGTCATGGACTTAGTGGATCAGGGCTTATTGGCATTTGAAGATGCCGAATCTCACCCTCTTGCAAATGTTATTACCAGAGCTGTTGGAGTCGACAAAAGTGTCACTATTGATCAAGTTTCAGGGCAGTTGGCTGACGGCGATCAGTTTTTACTCTGTAGCGATGGACTCTCTAAGGAACTTACGAGTGATGAAATTCATCGGACATTGTATGCAGACTCAGTCAACCAAGCTGGATTAGCGCTCATGCATTCGGCTTTGGTTCGGGGCGCAAGTGATAACGTAACTTGTGCTTTGATCAAAGTTCGCCAAGCGCAAACGGAGTGCGAAACAGTAACTAGAGAAGACGCGACAATACCTGTCTTTCTAAGAGGGAGAGCTTATGAGTAATGAAATGTTTGATTGGTATGAACAAGCGTTGGCTCCTATATCTCAAGAAAATCCTACAGGTGTTGATCCTAGAGAGGATGTATCACCACAGTCTGCTTACTATCGGTTGAAAGATCAGCGTATGGCCGCCCGCAACGCTGAACGTAATGCTCTTATAGAAGAAGAAAGTATCTATACCCACAGTAATTTATGGCGAGTATTTATTGAAGATGTCCCAGAAATACTCACGAATCAGTCTAAAGATTTGGAATTTGTTGCCTGGCTTATAGAAGCCCTAACTCGATTGTATGGTTTTCGTGGTATGGGCGTTGGCTACAAACTCGCAACCAGTTTAATTGAGAACTTTTGGGATGATCTGCACCCAATGCCTGATGAAGATGGTATTGAGACAAGAATATCGGCGATTATTGGCCTCAATGGTATCGATAGTGAAGGAACACTTATTTTTCCAATTGCTTGTATACCACTGACTGACTTAGGCGTGGAGCAAGCTTATGCCTATTGGGAATATCAGCAAGCTATAGAACTTGAGCGCTTAGACGAAGATAAGCGCCGAAATCGAGTCGAGCTTGGGGCTGTTGAGCTATCTGAAATTATAACTACGGTTAAGTCGACTTCTGATACGTTTTATCGAGAATTAATCATGGATTTGGAGTTCGCTACGGAATCATTTAATGAATTCAGTCAGCGATTAGATGAAGCGGTCGGTGATGTGACTCCTAGTTCTTATATATCGAAAAGACTTGAATCAATACACTCGGCATTAAAGCACCTTCTTGGAGATCGTTTTAATCAACCACAAGCAGTGTTTGAAGAGCTAGAGGATCTTGATGAATCTTCTTCTGAACAACCGTTAAGTTCACAAAGTTGTGATGCACTATTAGCGACAAACATGAAATCACGAGAGCAGGCAATTAGACAATTGCAGCAAGTAGCTGATTTCTTCCGAGAGAGTGAACCTCACTCACCAGTTTCTTACTCCATCGAACAGATCATTCGTTGGTGTGGGATGCCTCTGCCGCAGTTACTGGCGGAACTTATCTCCGACGGGGATGCAAAGAAAAGCTACTTCCGTTTGGTTGGCATAGCAGAACAAAATGAAAATTAATAAAGGGAGAATGGTATGACGAGTATCCACTCGAAACTATCACGAGTACGGAAGCCTCGTGTCCACATTACCTATGATGTTGAAACTGAAGGTACAACTCTTAAGAAAGAACTGCCTTTTGTTGTAGGTGTAATGGGTGATTTCGCTGGTCAAAACACAGAAGCGTTGAAGCCATTAAAAGACCGCCGTTTTATTCAGATCGATCGAGATAACTTTGACGATGTACTCAAAAAAATGAATCCATCGGTGAAGTTTAAAGTTGCGAATAAGCTTGCGAATGACGATTCACAGTTTGAGGTCGATTTAAACTTTAAATCAATGCAAGACTTTGAGCCTGCTGCGATCGTAAATCAAGTTGATCCACTACGCCAATTGATGGAAACGCGTAATAAACTGCGTGATTTGATGACAAAAGTTGACCGCTCAGAAGAGCTTGAAAATATCCTAGAGGATGTTTTGAACAATACAGACAATCTGGCAAGACTTGCAGGCGAGTTAGATCTTGGCAAGAAAGCGAAGTCAGACAGTACTGAAGGAGCGGAATAATGACGACTGAAGCTGAAAAACAGTTAGATCCAACTGTTAATGAACAGACAACTTCATTCTTAGATCAAGCTATTGGTGCGACTAAGCAGACCGAAGCTTCTCGTGCTGAGGAGCTGATTAAAACGCTCGCTGAAGAAGCAATGAAAGGGACAGTTACTTGGAACAAAAACCTAACAGTAACTTTTCGTGAAGCGATTAATTTGCTCGATAGGCAGATTTCTGATCAGTTGTCTGAAGTAATGCATCACCCAGAATTACAGAAACTCGAAGGTTCTTGGCGCGGCTTAAATTATCTAGTGATGAATTCAGAGACCAGCTCTACTCTGAAAGTTCGCATGATGAGCATGACCAAGAAAGAGCTACATAAAGACTTGAGCAAAGCTGTTGAGTTTGATCAAAGCCAGATCTTTAAAAAGGTTTACGAGTCTGAGTTTGGTAGTGCTGGTGGTGAACCGTATGGTGCATTGATTGGAGACTATGAGTTTACCAACCACCCAGAAGATATTGAGTCGTTACGCCTAATGTCAAATGTAGCGGCTTCTGGCTTCTCTCCATTCTTGTCCGCGGCTTCACCAGCACTATTCGGCTTTGATGAGTGGACTGAGCTGTCAAAACCACGCGACCTAGATAAGGTATTTGAATCACTAGAATACGCCCAATGGCGTTCGTTCCGCGAGAGTGCCGATTCGCGCTTCGTTAGTCTGACGATGCCAAAAGTCCTTGCTCGTTTGCCATACGGACAAGCTACCGCTCCAGTCGAAGAGTTTGGGTTTGAAGAGTTCGAAGTAGATCCTGTTTCAGGTATTGCTGTTAACGCTGAACATAACGACTACTGTTGGATGAACTCTTCGTATGTTCTTGGTGTTAAGTTAACCGACGCATTTTCAAAATATGGATTTTGTACTGCCATCCGTGGTGCAGAAGGCGGCGGTCGAGTGGATAACTTGCCAACGCATTTCTTCATGAGTGATGATGGCGACCCTGATATGAAGTGCCCAACAGAGATTGGTATTACCGACAGACGTGAGGCGGAGCTTGGTAAGCTTGGTTTCTTACCGCTTTGTCACTACAAAAACACCAACTATGCAGTGTTCTTTGGTGCGCAAACCTGTCAAAAACCAGCGAACCATGAATCCCCTGAAGCAACGGCCAATGCGGCCATTTCTGCCCGCCTACCTTATATGATGGCAACATCTCGTTTTGCGCATTATTTGAAAGTAATGGCTCGAGATAAAATTGGTAGCTTTATGGAAGCAGAAGACGTTGAGTCTTGGCTGAACCGCTGGATCCTAGGTTACGTCAATGCTTCTGAAGGCGGTGGTCAAGAGATCAGAGCGAAATACCCTCTAGCAGACGCTCGTGTTCAGGTTAAGGAAATTCCTGGCGCACCTGGTTCTTACAATGCCGTAGCATGGCTGAAACCTTGGTTGCAAATGGAAGAACTGACGACATCTTTGCGACTTGTGGCCAAGATCCCTCAGTCAGGTGGATAAGAAACGAATTGGCTGGTCGAAAGGCCAGCCATGACCAATCTTTATGTTCTAGATGGAATTAGCAGTGTCACTTAACTTTCGCGACCCTAGCAAGCTAAAACATGAGTTCAGTACCGGAGGCTACGCTGAACTTGATAGCCCGTGGTTGACTCGATTCAATGAATCTTCTGATCTTGTATCGTCAGCTCGAATTTGGCTAGAAGGTACACGTTCAAGAGATTTGGACAGCTTTCGTCATAGTGTGATGAACACAATTAACCGCATTGATGAGCTATTAGAATCTCAACTAAATGAAATATTACATCATCCTGAGTTTCAACAGCTCGAAAGGGGGTGGGTTGGAGTTAGGTATTTATGTGAACAGGTTGATTCTCGTTCATCGGATTCTGTAAAAGTTAAGGTTTTAACGGCGACATGGAATGAAATCAGTAAAGATGCTTTAAAAGCCATCGAGTTTGACCAATCAGCACTATTTAAGTTGCTCTATCAAAATGAATATGGGATGGCAGGGGGAGAACCCTTTGGTGTGGTGGTTGGAGATTATCAGCTTCGCTGTGATCCTAGTAAAAATTATTTTGATAGAGATCTGTCTGTGTTGAGTAAGATCTCTCAGTCTGCAGCTGCAGCATTCAGCCCATTTATCATGTCTGCATCGCCAGAGATGTTTGGTGTTGATAGTTTCGCTCAACTCTCTGCGATAAGAGATATAGCGGCCCAATTTGAACAGGAAGATTATGCAAAGTGGCGTAGTTTGAGAGACAACGATGACGCTAAATTTATTGGTTTGACTGCACCTAACGTCTTGTTCCGTCAGCCATACAAAAGTGATGGCTCGCGGAATGATAAATTCAATTTTCAAGAACACATCTACGACTCCAACCGAGATTTGCTATGGGGGAGTAGTGCGTACTGTTTTGCTGCCGTATCAATTAGAGCATTTCAGGAACATGGTTGGTTCACGCATATGCGAGGGATTAAACAAGGCGATTACAGTCAGGGTATTATCGTCGCTCCTACAAGGAGCAAGATGCGTGTTAATGGCAAGAATGATCGTGAAAGATGTCCGTTAAACTTGAAAATCTCTGAGAGAAAAGAACAAGAATTGTCTGAGTGCGGTTTTATTTCTATTTCTCCAATACCTGAGACCGATATGGTGGGGATGACCTCGAATGTATCTCTCTACAAGCCCAAACAATACGCAGAAAAGCATATTTCAACGAATGCAAAACTGACATCGATGTTGCAATACACATTGTGTGTATCGCGAGTCGCACATTATCTCAAGGTTATGGGGCGTGACAAAATTGGTGGGTATCAAGACGCAGAAAGCCTAGAGCGTGACTTTCAACGCTGGTTACATCAGTACACTACCGCATCAGATGAAGCGTCTGATGAGCTTCGAGCTAAATACCCCCTAAATGAAGCGAAAATTACAGTTCGAGAGAAAAGAGAAACTCCTGGACATTATTACTCAGTTATCCATTTGCGACCGCATTTTCAACTCGATCAAATGGTATCTAGCATTAAATTAATTACCGAATTATCACCAGAGCACATGGTGTAAGGAAATAACAATGACTCAATGGAAAAATGCTTTGTCCCAAGGCCTATTGCAACACGCTCTAGAGCAATTAATTGATGAAATTAAAGCAACCCCTAAAGATGCGAGCTTGAGAAGTTCCTTCATTGAGCTTCTTTGCATTGATGGGGACTTCGAGCGTGCGGACGCTCAGCTCATGCAATCGATTAAATTGTTTCCTGAGTATCTGCCTGGTGCAAGTCAGCTACGACATTTAGTGAAAGCAGCTCAAGCTAGAAAGGATTTTATCAATGGTGCGGCTAGTGCCAAAGTATTAGGTGATGAGGAATTAACTAAAGAGCTTGTTCGATTTAATCTTGCTCTCGGAAATCAAGAGTACGAAGAAGCGTCACGTCTATCGCATCGCATTGAAGAGCATCGCACTATTAAAGGGTTTAACGTAAACGGCACAAACTACGAAGATGCTAGAGATATTGATGATCGTTTAGGTGGTTACATTGAACTGTTTTCTACAGCAGGTAACTATTTTCTTGTACCCATATCGAGCATCCATACGCTAGAAGTTAAAGCACCTACTTCTTTGTTAGAGAGTATTTGGCGACCTGTCGAGTTTGATATCGATGGACTTGGTGAAGGCGAAGGCCATATGCCGTTGACATATGTTGACTCAGAGACCGATGCGCAAAAGTTAGGTCGAGAAACGGATTGGAAGCAGATTGGTGAGCAAGAATCTTTTGTTGGCTTGGGTCAAAAATGTTGGTTAGTCGGTGACTCAGCGCTTCCAATCTGTGATTTGACTACATTATTAGAACAGAAACAAATAGCGTAGAAATATCATGTCGTTAACCGTTTCTCTGCTCGACAAATTGATAGATAGTGATCCTCTCACTCGAGATGAGAAAGACTTCCCTGCAAGCCAGCAACAGATGTTGAGCAGCTTACTTAGAGATCTAGAGTCGATGCTGAATAGTCGTATTGGATGGAAAAATATTCCTGATGATCTTCTAGAGGTTCGTTATTCAATATTGAACTATGGGCTGCCAGATTTTTCCTCAATGCCCTATAGCAGCCAAGAAGGGCAGAATCAGCTTTGCGACATCGTTCATGATGCAATTAAAGAGTTTGAGCCGAGGTTAAGGAACCCTCATGTCCAGATTTCGGACGAGAAAAACGCTATTGATAGGGTATTGAGGTTACAGATAAATGCCACTTGCTTAATTGATAACAGTATTCATGAAGTGCGATTCAATTCTGAAGTAGAGCCGGTAAATTTAGGTATGAAACTGAGTAGAGCAAAATGAGTGAAGAGTTTCTCAAGTACTATAATCGCGAGTTAGCTTATTTGCGTCACAAAGGGCAAGAGTTTGGTGAGCAGTATCCCAAGATTGCCGCGAGACTTCGTATTAGTGAGGAACAGGTTGACGATCCACACGTAGAAAGATTGTTAGAAGGCTGCGCATTTCTAACAGCAAGGATTAGACAAAGCTTAGACAATAGTTACCCTCAGTTTACAGAGTCTTTGATGGGACAGTTATATCCGGATTTTCACGCCCCAATCCCGTCAATGTCAGTCATTAAAATGAGCTGTTCTAACTCCACTTCCTCTTATTTTGATGTAGAAGAAGGCGAGCGAGTTGTTATCGGTGCTACTGGATATCATGAATGCGAGTTTAGAACTTGTTATCCGGTCAGAATGTATCCTGTTGATGCGACCTCTGGCGTTTTTAAAAATGCGCCTTTCAAGCCAGTTGGCTCACGATGGGAAAGCAATGCTCATTCAGTTTTGAAAGTACAGCTCACGGCTCAAGATGAAGAGACTCCTCTTGGTGAAATGGGGATAGAACGGCTGCGCTTCTATTTAAACGGTCAATCTCAATTGACTTTTAAGCTCTACCAAATGCTGTTTCAAAACCTAATTGGTTTATCTGTTGTTGTGGATGGCAAAGAAGTTCGTCCTTTAACCAAAAGACATCTTTCTGAAGTAGGATTTTCAGAAGATGAGAAAGTTGTGCCATACAGTAAAAGAAGCTTTTCAGGAGCAAGATTACTTGTTGAGTATTTGCACTTTCCTGAGAAGTTTATGTTCTTTGATATCACCGAACTTGGATTATCTGAGCTAGATCTTGGAGAGCAAGTCGAACTGTATTTTTACTTTGATACCAACGATGACTGGCTTCCAAAGCAAGTGGACGAAGAAAGCTTAATGGTAGGTTGTGTGCCTGTAATCAACTTATTTAAAAGTATTATGGAGCCTAAGCGTATTCTACCAACTGAATACGATTACCACTTGTCTCCGCAATACCAAGAATCTGAAAGTAATGAGGTTGTCTCAATTTCTGACGTAACGTTGAGAAACTGGAACAAAACGTACCACAATTTGCCATGTTATCACGCTGGTGAGCACACGCATTATACAAACACTAGTGAGATTTATTGGTTGATGAGACGTGAGGATAAGAACTGGGCTGGTGGGTATGATGAGCCAGGTAGAGAAACTTACATTTCTTTTGTTGATAAAAAACATCAATTGTTCAGCCCGGATAGCCGGGAAAACTGGTTAATGTACGTGGAAGCTGAGTGCTGTAACCGCAACTTAGCGCAGAAACTTCCATTTGGAGGTGGGCTGCCGCAAGTATCTTTACCGGAGGTAAATGACAATTTCGAATCTGTTCGTTGTTTAGTTTCTTTATCAGAAACTATTCGGCCAGAAATGGATGAAAGCACACGATGGCAGTTAACTAAGCTTTTAACTTTAAACCATTTTACCGAGGAAGATGGTTTAGCAACTTTGAAGCAGACCCTTAATCTCTATGCATTTTCTGGGACAGCAGAAACGAAAGCGGTAATCGATGCTTTAACTAAGTTAGAGTTTGAGCCTACTACAGGAAGAATTAGTCAGAAAGGCAAAGTTGGATTTGCGCACGGTATAAAAATTATTTTGACGGTTTCTGATCAAATTTTACCTAAAGAGCAGATCTTTCTCTTAGGTAGTGTTTTATCTGTTTACTTCTCGCAATATGCTGAAATTAACATTTTTACGCAGTTAGAAATAAGAATTAAGTCCACGGGAAAGTCTTTCCACCTATGGCCCGCATTAACTGGCGATAAGGTGTTGCTATGAGCGCGGAACAATTTTATCGAGAATTAAAGCAACATCCATTGTTTGAAGCGATTCATCTTATTGAACACGAAGTTCTGCAAGCAGAGGCGCAAATAGGAACAGATGCGTTACCGAAGCATGAAAAGCTAAACTTAAAGGTTAATCCATCATTAGGTTTTGAAAATGCTCAGCTTTGTGAACTGAAAAATATAGATGACAGCAAGTTAGAGATTGAGACCAATTTAATAGGCCTAACGGGTGAGCAAGGTGTGCTTCCCCAGCACTATAGTGAATTAGCTTTACATCGCCAAAAAGAAGGCGATACGGCTATGGTGGACTTCTACGATATTTTCAATCATCGCTTATTATCTCTTTATTATCGATGTTGGCAACTGAGTCAGCTGACTGTTCAGTCTCGTGCGCATGCGCAGGGCGCGCGTTCGCCGTTAGAAAGCTGTAAATCGGCATTAACTGGGAAAGGGAGTTCACTGTCCCGGCACTATGGTGGTGTGTTTGCTTCACCAGTGAGAAGTAAAGGTGGACTAAAAAGTATTCTTGAATGTTTATCTGGATGCCAAGTAAAAGTTCATGAATTTCAAGGACAATGGTTACACCTTACGAAAGAAGAGCAAACACGCCTTGCATCCCGAACTATGCCTGAAGGGCAGTTTGCTCAACTTGGTTTAGGAGCGTCTTTGGGTTCGAAAGCATGGAACATCAACGCGGGGACAACAATAGAATTTCTGCCAAAAGATAAACAGCTAGTTAGTAAATTGCTTCCTAACCAACCCAATATAGCAATCATTAAGAACGCTGCTTATGAGTTGATTGGAAAACATAAACAACTGAAGTGGCAGCTCACCACCAAACATAGTTTGCTACCACAAGCTTGTTTATCGAAACAGCAGGGGCAGTTAGGTATTGGTTCTGTGCTTAAAAAACACGAACGTACAAAAGATCGAACTATAACAATTACTATTTAAAGGAAATGTAATGGCTTCACTCTCACTTTCAGCGTTGGTCGAAAGATTGTCTCCTCAGGCTAAGGAAACACTTGAACAGGCAGCTGCGATGGCAAGCTCCCGAACTCATCACAGTATTGAAATGTCTCACTGGTTAATGATGATTATCCGCCATCCTGACGATATTTACTCTGAAGTTTTTGACGAATTTGATGTCGATAAAATCAAGGTTGAAACCGATATTCAAAAGGCATTAGAAAAATACAAAACAGGATGCCAGTCGGTGCCTGGGCTATCAGCTCATACGGTGACTGTTATGCAAAATGCCTTGTTGTCTGCAACCATTGAATTCAATCAAGAACAGTTGGGGTGCATCCATCTTTTATTTGCCTACTTGTCTGATGATACGTTAGTCAACATGGCTGGTTCGATTAGTCCTGAACTAAACAAGATAGAACCATCTCGCTTATTGAACTTTAAAGAAAGTAATGCGCCTCAATCAAGATCGAATGACTTAGCGCAGTCAAACGCGAATTCCGCCTTGAATCAATTTACAACAGACCTTACTGAGCAAGCTAGGGAAGGTAAAATAGATCCGGTGATTGGTAGAGATAATGAAATTCGCCTAATGATCGATATTTTATTAAGACGCCGACAAAACAACCCGATTCTTACGGGAGAAGCTGGTGTTGGAAAAACAGCCGTTGTTGAAGGTTTGGCGCAAAAGATCATTGATGGCGATGTACCTCCCGCTCTGCAAAATGTGGCAATTAAGTCTCTGGATTTGGCGTTACTGCAAGCCGGCGCAGGCATGAAAGGTGAGTTTGAAAACAGGCTTAAGAACCTTGTGAAGGAAGTAAACGACGCTCCACAGCCTATTATATTGTTTATTGATGAAGCTCATGGCCTAATTGGCGGTGGTGGGCAAGCGGGCCAAGGTGATGCGGCGAATATTCTGAAGCCAGCATTAGCGAGAGGTGAACTCAGAACGATCGCAGCAACAACGTGGGCAGAGTATAAAAAGTATTTTGAAAAAGATGCAGCTTTAACTAGGCGTTTTCAAGTCGTAAAGGTTGATGAGCCAGCCCCTGAGCTCGCGATTGAAATGTTACGAGGCTTACTTGATGTAATGGCACAACACCACGATGTTCATATCACTAACCAAGCTCTCAATGCAGCGGTCCAACTCTCAGCTCGATACATTAATGGTCGTCAACTGCCAGATAAAGCGGTTTCTGTTTTGGATACAGCCTGCTCTCGAGTTGCGTTAAGTCAGTCATCTACACCGGGAGGCCTAGGTGCGAAAAGAAATAAACTTAAAGCAAAGCAAGCTGAGTATGAGCATCTTAGCCAAGAGAATCGATTAGGAGCATCTCTTGATGTACAGCTCCAAGGTGTCCGAAAAGAGATTGATGCGCTATCTAATGACATTATTGAATTAGAGGTACTTTGGGAAAAAGAAAAAGAATGGGTAAGTGAAGCTAAGTCACTTAGAACCCAAATAATCCAGGAGGGTTCTGAAACTGCTAGAGACAAGTTACAAGAGCTTGAAAATAACCTTTCCGCTAACTCACAGCCCTTAGTTTTTTCGCATGTAAATGAAGCGCTAATCGCAGAAGTTATTTCGGATTGGACCGGTATACCGTTGGGTAAACTTCAGGATGATGAAATCCAAGCAGTATTGGGTTTGAAAGAAAGTTTGTGTAAGCGAGTTGTCGGGCAGGATCACGCTTTAGAGCTCATGTCTGAAGTGATAAAAACTGCGAGTGCGCAGCTCACGGATGAGACACGACCAAATGGTGTATTTCTCCTAACCGGACCAAGCGGAGTGGGTAAAACCGAATCGGCTTTGGCGATTGCAGAGAAAGTGTATGGTAGTGAAGAAAATGTCACGACTATCAATATGTCGGAATTTAAGGAAGAGCATAAAGTCTCATTGCTATTAGGTTCTCCTCCTGGTTATGTCGGTTATGGAGAAGGAGGTGTACTGACTGAAGCTGTTAGACGTAAACCTTATAGTGTAATTCTCCTCGATGAAATGGAAAAAGCGCACCCTGGTGTTCAAGATATTTTTTATCAGGTATTTGATAAAGGCTCAATTAAAGACGGTGAAGGTCGAGATATAGACTTTAAAAACACTATTATTATTATGACCGCGAACACAGGGACCGAAACGACGATGTCTTTGTATTCTGATCCTGATTTATCTCCCGAGCCGTCAGCACTAAAAGATGCTTTACGCGATGATTTGTTGGTCGACTTTAAACCTGCATTTTTAGGGCGTGTGAATGTATTACCTTATTTGCCTCTATCAAGAAAAGTATTGATAGAAATAACAAAATTAAAGTTGGATAAAATTACGACTCGTATTCGTAAGCACTATAACGCTGACCTGTTTTTTGATGAGGAACTAATTAATGATATTGTAGACAATAGCAATGAGTCTGGGAGTGGTGCGCGTGTGGTACAAACAACCATAGAAAATACATTGCTTCCGAAGATTTCTCATGAAATATTGCATGCAATTCTTAATGATAAGACGTTTGATGAAATTATTGTTAAAGGTACAACTAGTGGACTCGATGTCTCAATAGTTTAACATCCTTTACACTCTCAATAATAATTGGGAGTTGGTTCATATTAACTATTATTTTTTATAAAAAACGCTTAAATTAAATCTTATTTAAAGATATAACAGGGCGTATTTAAAATGAATTTTTTGATACATTAATCACTAATTATCACCAAACGTCAGATAATTAAATTACTACGATATATGTCAATTAATAATGCTATAGGAGATTAGCATGCAGTCTAATACGTATCTTAAATACGCAGATATTAAGGGTGAGGCAACAGCCGAGCAATACAAAGATTTGATTACACTACTATCTGTAGATTGGAGTGTAGGTCGTGAGATCTCATCATACACTGGTACAGCGATGGACCGTGAAGCGAGCGCTACTCGTCTATATGATTTGACTATCACTAAACTTCAAGACCGTTCTTCTCCTGACTTATTTAAAGAAGCGACGATTGGTAAAGGTAAACCAGCGGTTTTCCATATTACTAAGCAGGGTGAGAAGGTTGAAGAGATCATGAAGATCGAACTGACTGATGCGATGATTTCTAACTACTCAGTTTCTATCCAAGACGATCGTCCAGTTGAAACTATCACAATTTCTTACACAGAAATGATGATGACAGTGACTCCTACTGACGATAAGAACAACACTTCTGCTCCATTGGTATACGGCTACAGCGGTGTTAAAGGTCAACAAATGTAATTTTCATGCGGGGGAGTATTCCTCCGCATTTTTTTGAAAGAAGTATTTAATGAAAAGAGCAACTCAAGATAACAATTTCATCCGAATTTCTTCGCCATTCGGTAAAGATGCCATCATACTAAACTCGTTTGAGTATAGAGAAGAGATCTCAGAACTTTTTTCATTGCGTGCTAAAGCTTACTTTAATGATCAACGAAGTGAGTTAAACGAAATTATTGGTAAGGAAGTTACCATTACCCTTGAAAATAATGAGGATGTTTCTTCAAATCCTCGTTATATGCATGGTTACGTTTCTGCTGCAAGATTAGAAGGGAAAAGGGTTTCTAATACACATAAAGGCGAAAATTATAAAAACATAGAATTATTAATAGAGCCTAAATTACGTTTCGCTGAATATCGAAAAAATTGCAGAATATTTCAGCATAAAGATATAAAGGAAATTATCTCTGAAGTACTATCGGAGCATAGTGTTGCCTTTAGTTTTGAGCTAACCAAGTCCTATCCTAAATACACGTACAAAGTACAATATGAAGAATCAGATCTTGAATTTGTTCGACGTCTGTTATCGGAAGAGGGGCTATCATTTTGTTTTACACATACTAAGTCTGCCCATACGCTCAATATTTTTGATGACATCAGTTTTTATAAGCCGGGTACTGAGTTTTTAGTCGATTTTGATACAGGTACGGCGAAATCTAGCCACATTTCTTCTTGGCATGAAACGCAAATTCTGACTACTAAAGCGAGTCAAAAGTCAGGCTATAACATGCTCAAGCCTTCTTCGAATCCTAAAAATACTGCAAAGGGTGAAAGTGATTTTTTTACAGTGCCTGAAAGCGAGTATTTTGAATACATGGGTGAAATGGAGAGCAATGATCAATACGCACTGAGAAACACGCATGCAATAGAAGCACTACAGCAAAATGCATATTTGTGTCGTGGCGAGGCTACGTGCAGAACATTCAGCGTAGGCAAGTGCTTCAAGTTTAAAAAACATGAAGATAAATCTCGAGTTGGCAAAGAATATGTACTGTCTTCTGTTTTTTTGTCTGCTGCTGTTTATAACCAGACTGGTCAAGGTGGCACCGGTGCGCAAGGTGTCAAAGTCTCGTTTAGTTGTGTTGACTCAAAGACAATCCTGCGTCCTTCAGTTAACTACCCGAAACCTCAGATGAAAGGTTTGCAAACCGCAGTAGTTACGGGGAACAAAGATGGTGAAATTTACATAGACAAACATGGCCGTATCAAAGTTCAGTTTCACTGGGACCGTGTTGGTAAATACGATGTAAATAGTTCATGTTGGATTCGTGTTGCGCAAAATATTGCAGGTAACGGATGGGGGTCGGTGTTTCACCCTAGAGTCGGACAAGAGGTCATCGTCGAGTTTGTTAACGGAGACCCTGATCAACCAATCGTTACGGGGTCACTATATAACGGTAGTCAACTCCCTCCTTACGCTTTACCAGAGCAAAGTTCTCAGAGTGGTTATAAATCACGCTCTGTACAAAAAGGTACATCCAATTTTAATGAGTTGCGCTTTGATGATAAGCCCGGTGAAGAGCACATTTATCTTCATGCTGAAAAACTGTTCCAAATGCTAGTTGAAGACTGTGTTGATATCGCCGTTGAAAACAGTAAAACCGAAAAAGTGACCAATGATGTTAATCAAGAGGTTGGTCAGAACGCGAGCTTGAAAGTAGGTAAAAACTTTTCGAATGAAACGGGTGAAGTGCTGTCTTTTAATGCAGGAAAGAGCGTCGAGATCAAAGTAGGTGGTGCTTCTATTCAGATGTCTAGCTCTGGAGAAATCAATATCAAAGGTAATAAAATATCCATTAACGGCTCAGCTATTGCTCTTAAAGCTGGGCAAATTTCATTGAACTAAGGTGATTTAAAGTGGGTAAACCAGCCGCAATTTTGGGCAGCTTTCATCTTTGCCCTAAAAAAACAGGAAAGATACCGCATGTCGGTGGTCCCGTCGTTGTTGGTTCACCAAACGTAACGATTGGCGGGATACCTGCGGCAAGACAAGGCGACAAGCTTATTTGTATCGGTCCTCCGGATAGTATCTCAGCAGGTTCTTCTAGCGTAACAATCAACGGTAAACCAGCCGCGAGAGTCGGCGATTCAACGTCTCATGGTGGCAAAATTCTATCTGGTATGCCTACGGTTTTAATCGGAGGCTAGATGCCACTCGCATTTCAAACGCATCTTCTATCCTTTAATGGCCGTTCACACACCGTTCGCGAGATAGCTGATGATTCTTTTAGATTGTCCGAGGAAATCCGACCCCCTGACTTTGCTCAATCAATAGATGAGCATATATTAAGCCTCGTGCGCTCTGAGCGCGAGAGTCTTGAGCAAGTTGATATCAAGGGGAATCTCTGTGTTCTTTTACCATCTTCGGTAGACAAAAGCTTGCTTAAAGCATTGATAAGCGAGCTTTCTATTTTCGTTGGCCAAACTGTCAATACTGAAATTTACTTTTATCCTTATGGCCAAGCTGCATTTTTGATGGCACTAAATCGGATAAATCGTGAAGTTAATGAAACGCAAGCGACTTGGATACTGGCTATAGAGGTTACGAGTGATGTAGAAGGGCATGTCAAACCTCAAAGCTCTATCATTTTAACCAAGTGTTTTTTTCGACATTCAGGTCTTGTGCCTGATGTTGTTCGAATTGATTTAGATGCCAAACAACAACGCATCGCCGTGGACAAGGTGTTTAAGCAATTAGGAGTAAGTTGTGAACATCCACTCAGTCAATTGTATTTATCCGTTAATAAGGAAGAACCGCAATGGTTAAACTCAATGCAATTCTTGTCTCCGTGGGTGACCGATCAAACTCAGTATCAATTTGTTGATATCAAGCTTGGCGGATTGGGTGCATGTGGCGGCGTTTTAAAAGCGTTAGTGATTGATGAGCTTCAAAGAAGCAGCCCCTGCCCAGACTTTCACGTGTTGCAAGCCGACATCGAGCCAGATGGCTACGCGGTAGGAGTAATATACAATTGGCGTAGTGAATAGGCCTGGCTATTGCTTTTCCTTCTAGTAGCTGAGGTTTTAGTGATGCAAATGTTTTGGGGGATTGACTCGAAACTGGCCCTTTAATGATGTTTGGACAATGACTAGGCGCAGCTTGCTTGTCAAAATAGCTTTGCTCACCGCGTTTTTACAGTGTTCTTCTCGCTTTCTGATTAAATAGCCAGCCATAGAACACAAACCACATGAAAAGCTGTTCGACTCAAGATATCCTTACCGATATAAAATAACTTGAGTTTTGGCTTGTTCGAGATCCCACCCGTGACGCATTCCTTTTTATAAACGGTACATGGACTCTGACAGAAGCAAGCCTACTCATAGAATTGGCGGAAAGTGAATTCGAATGAAGTTTATCCACACCTCAGATTGGCATCTTGGTCGACAATTCCACAACGTATCACTACTCGAAGATCAACAAGCAGTACTCGAACAACTGATTAACTATATTGAACACAATCCCGTCGATGCGGTTGTAGTGGCGGGAGATATTTATGACCGTTCGGTGCCGCCAACGGTTGCAATAGAACTGTTAAATCGAGTCGTGAAACGCATTTGTACCGAGTTAGAAACACCAATGATATTGATATCTGGCAACCATGATGGTGCAGAAAGGCTAGGTTTCGGCTCAGAGCAAATGAAAAATGCAGGTCTCCATATTGTTAGCAACTTTGAAGAGATGCTCACTCCCATCATCATAAAAACGGACTCTGCGGATGAGGTCGCGTTTTATGGTATGCCTTATAACGACCCTGAACAGGTTAGGTTTGCCTACAAAGCCTCGGTATCCACTCATGATGAGGCTCATCAATTGCTTGTTGAGCAAATTAAAGAGCGCTTTATCTCTAAGCAAAAGCGCGTGCTCGTGAGTCACTGTTTTGTTGATGGGGCTATCGAGTCAGACTCTGAACGACCATTATCTATTGGTGGTTCTGATCGCGTGAGTCATGAACACTTCTTAGATTTTGACTACGTCGCACTTGGTCATTTGCATCAGCCTCAAAAGAAAGGCGCAGAGCATATCCGTTACTCTGGCTCTCTCATGAAGTATAGCTTTGGTGAACAGAACCAGAGAAAAGGTTTCACGTTAGTTGAACTGGACAAGAAAGGATTCGTTTCTGCAAAGCATATTGATCTTACGGCTCCTCATGAAATGCGTATTGTAGAGGGCGAGCTGGATAAAGTTATTGAGCAAGGGAAAACAGACCCCAAGAATGAAGATTATTTGTTAGTTCGTTTGATGGATAAACATGCGATTTTAAACCCAATGGAAAAACTTCGTTCAGTGTATCCAAACGTTTTACACCTTGAGAAACCTGGCATGTTAATTGGGGTAGAGCAGGAAATGGCGCAAGCAAAGTTGGCGCGAAGCGAAATTGATATGTTCCGAGATTTTTTTATTGAGGCGCAAGATAGCCAGTTGTCTAAAGAGCAAGAGCAAGCTGTTACTGACATTATTAAGCAATTATCACAGCAATAGGGACCAAAGATGAAACCAATTAAACTAACCATGCAAGCTTTTGGTCCGTTTGCAAAAACTGAAATCATTGATTTTGAGAAGCTTGGCAGTAACCCTCTATTTTTGATTAATGGCCCTACAGGTTCCGGTAAAACGTCGATCTTAGATGCCATTTGCTTCGCCCTTTATGGTGAAACCACAGGTAATGAGCGACAAGGTATTCAGATGCGGTGTGACTTATCCGCGCAAGATTTACCAACCGAAGTAGTTCTCGAATTTTCGTTACACGGCAAACAATACCGAGTTGTTCGATCCCCTGAGCAGGAAGCGCCCAAGGCCCGTGGTGAAGGGATGACGATTAAAAAGCACACTGCGGCTCTTTATGAACTCGGTGAGACTGAAACGCTTATCACCAGCAAGACGACTCAGGTTAAAACTGAAGTTAGCAATATTATTGGCTTGAATGAAACTCAATTTCGTCAAGTTATGGTGTTGCCTCAAGGAAAATTCCGAGAACTGTTGCTTGCTAGCTCTAAAGAGCGTGAAGAAATTTTTGGCCAGCTCTTTCAAACTGACATATATAAAAAAATTGAGTACGCGCTCAAAGATAAAGCGAGTGCAATTAGTAAAGCGAAAGGCGAATTTGATAATCAAATTCGAGGTGCTTTACAAGTTGCAGAAGCGAGTTCTGAACAAGAACTATTACAACAACTGGAACAAGTAACTAAGCAATTAGAGTCTGATAAAAAGAATGAGCAAGCAGCGTTAGATAAGCTCAATACTGCTAAATCTGAATTGCAAAAAGCGGAAACCTTGAATGGAGAGTTTTCGAAACGAGAGCAAGCAGAAAGCGCACTCAAGCTGCATCTAGAACACTCAGATTCGATAAAAGCTCTTCAACAGCAATTAGAAAACGCTAAAAATGCCAATAAGATAGAGTTGCCCTATATCTCATTACAAAATGCAAAAGCTCAAACGCAAGAGCTTAGGCAAAAAATCGTAGCTTTGAAAGAGAGTCTCGAAAAAGCTCATGTCGTTGCGAGAGAACAAGAAAACTTGCAGCAAAGTGCAAAAGAGGCCGCGGCAAAGGTCCCGCAGTTAACGCAACTGCAGTATCAGCTTGAAAGTATGAAAAACAAGTTGGTCGAGAAAGACAATTTGGAAAGTAAAATAACGGCGGGTTATCAACAAAAACAACAATTTGAAGCAACGTTAAAACAGTACATAGAACTAAAAGATAAGTTAACGTTACAGGCCCAGCAGGGACAGAAGGAGCTAGAGAAAGCACGAGTTGATGTTGCGCTTATTGGCAGCATCGATGCGGAAATAAAACAAAAACAACGGCTGTTACAGGATCTACAAAAGCTGCATGATCTTACTTTAGAGCTCTCTAAACTCAATGCGCTAACTGTAGGCAAGCAGCAGTCACTACACGAAGCCAGTCAGCGCTATATGCAGCGTCAACAAGCCGCTGATACGATAGAGCTTAAGTGGCACAACGCTCAAGCGGCAGTATTAGCGCAGCGACTAAAAGCAGGTGAAGCATGCCCGGTGTGTGGTAGCGAAACGCATCCTAACCCCGCAACGTTTGTTGAAGAAGCCGTTACAAAAGAGCAAGTTCAGGCGGCTAGAGCGAAAGAGCGAGAAGCTCAAACCTTGTTGAACCAACTAAGCAATCAGCTAGAACAACATAACGTTGTCATTAGTCAGTATCAGAATCAGTGTAACCAGTTGAAAGAGGAGTTGGGTGAGTATGCTACATCTGAGATCTCGACGGTTCAAAATGATTTGCAAGCGATCAATGCTCAACTCCTACGTCTACAAGCTATTGATATTGAAAAGCTAGAAAAGAACGTTGAACAGCTTAATCAACGCTGCGTCGTGGGTGAAAATAAAATTCATGAGCTGCAGAATCAAATGGCGGCAAATGAATCAACCGTTAAAGCGAACCAAGAACAATTGGCTCAATTACAAGCTTCTATTGACCCAAAATACAGTTCCGCTGACTTGCTTGAACGTGAAATTTTGCTGACAAACGAGCAAATTCTGAGTTTGAACACAGGCTTAGAAAAGGCGCAAAACGCTTTGCAGCAAGCGATATTGGAGAAATCAAATGCGGAAAGTCACTTAGCGACGAACAAGCAGTGGTTATCTGAGTCAGAGCAAAAACTTAGCCAAGCAGAATTAGCGTGGAATGAGGCACTACAGGCGAGTAAATTTGAGGATGAAAGCCATTATCTAAGTAGTCGAGTGGGAGATGATGAACTTCAAGCCTGGCAGCAAGAAATAGACAGTTTCAAACAGACACAAACCAAGCTTGAGCAAACACTACATGATTTAAATCATGCATTGAAAGATCTTGAAAGGCCTAATTTGGAGTCGATTAACGACAGGTTAACCACTCTGCAGGCGCAATATATTGAAGTAAGGAATCAACTTGATACCACACGCTCAATATTTGAACGCCTTGAAAAGGTTCGTAAAGATATTGCCGTGTTGCATGAGAAAAATAGTAAGTTAGAAGAAGAATACAAAGTCTTTGGTACGTTGTACGACGTTGCTAGCGGTAAAACAGGCAGCAGGGTTAGCCTACATCGCTTTGTTCTTGGTGTACTGTTGGATGATGTGCTGATTCAGGCCTCTCAACGCTTAAGCCTTATGAGTAAAGGGCGCTATATACTTGCTCGAAAAACAGAGGGCTTCAAAGGCGCTGCGGGTCGCGGCTTAGATTTAATGGTTGAAGATGGCTACACAGGAAAAACGCGTGATGTTGCGACACTTTCCGGCGGTGAATCATTTATGGCAGCGCTTGCTCTGGCACTTGGTTTGTCGGATGTTGTGCAATCCTATAGTGGCGGTATCCGTTTAGACACTTTATTTATTGATGAGGGCTTCGGTAGTTTAGACCCAGAGTCTTTAGATCTTGCTATTCAAACGCTAGTGGACCTGCAACAGACTGGGCGCATGATCGGTGTTATTTCTCACGTTTCTGAGCTGAAAGAGCAAATGGCGCAGAGGATTGATGTTGAACCATCAAGACTTGGTTCAACGGTGTCGATTAAATCTCAATGTCGCTTCGCTGTCTAATTCAGTGACTACTGTTAGATCAAAAAGCCCCTATTATTAGGGGCTTTCTGACTAAGTCGCTACTGTTCGCAAAAGTGGCCTTCTTTTGGTGATTGGGTAATCGCATATTCGCCATCAAGGTTGCGATAAACAATCGTGTTCCAAACAGAGCCATCATCCAACTCAAACTCAATAGCATAGTTGACGCCGCTAACGATTTGCGCGTGAACATTCAGTATTCGTTTAAACGACGCTATTGTGTCCATTTTCTTTAAAACAAAGGCCATTGCCTTTTGTGCATCAGGGGTCGCGTTAAACTCATTCCACCCACCTGGCATGTTTCCTTGTGCATTACATACATCTGCCGAGGTCGTTAATTGTGTCGTTTCGCTCGGCTTTTCCTGCTGACAACCTGCAAGTAACACCAAAAGTGCACAAACTGACACTGTTTTTAATTTCATAACAATAACCTCTGTCTATAACGCAACGTATTATAGGAGGGTGATATGCCTACGAATGTCTATGTTGTGCAAAGTTTCTATATGCATAGGGTTAAATGCTGACAAAATGTACAAGCATGGTCAGCTTGTAAGTCAAAAATAGAGCAATCTTGTTATCGATTTGCTGAGATGACGAGGTTTCGGTGTTCAGCGCGCTATTGATGATGAAGAATTGTGATGTGTACCTATGAGGGCGATGGTGCGGCTTAGTGATCGATTTGTTATCTTCTAGAGTAAAATCAATCACTAATTAAAATTTAGGTGTTGTATGAAATCGATAAAAATATTTTTACTTTTGTCACTTGCAACTTTATTTGGTTGTACCTCGAAGCCGGATGGGGTGGAACCCGTCAATAATTTCGATTTAGAGCCATATCTAGGTAAGTGGTATGAGATTGCACGCCTAGACCATTCATTTGAGCGAGGCTTATCCAACGTTACCGCTGAGTATCAGGTTCGCGAGGATGGTGGGGTTAAGGTGATAAACCGTGGATATTCCGAAGAAGAGCGACAGTGGTCAGAAGCTGAAGGCAAAGCTTATTTTGTTGAAGATAAAACGGTTGGACACTTAAAGGTTTCCTTTTTTGGGCCAATATACTCTTCTTACATTGTTTTTGAGCTAGGTGAAAACTATGACTATGCGTTTGTTTCCGGTTACAACCACGACTACTTGTGGCTATTGTCTAGAACGCCTAACGTTGATGAGAAAGTAGTGGAGCGCTTTAAGTACGTAGCTAAAGAGAAAGGTTTCGCTATAGACGAGCTCATTTTTGTTGAACAAGAGAAACAAAGACAGCTTTAAGTTCATCAGCGTGGCTGAAAAAGCGGACAGAGGGGAAGCTTCCTAATTAAGAGCTCAGTTTGTCATTTCGCTTAACAGTAATTTGTTACCGCGTAACTTAATGTGGTCAAAATGGATATAGCCCCATCATTTGTGATTACTCGTGATGGGGCTTATATAAATTTGAGTGAGCGTCGAAAGGTTGATCTATCAACAAACGGTTATGGTTTACTTAATCAAACGAACGATCAGGGAACCTGGTGCTCGAATAGATTCAACATTGTGGCTAAGTACTGTGCCGCTTGTTGGGGCGGTGTAGCGTTTAATCTCAGCGCCAAAGCTGTCGTATTGAATCGCAAGAAGTTGGCCTTGCTCGACAAAATCCATCAAACTAACATGAGGCAGTACAAAGCCGCCGTGTGTCGCTTTCACACTGATGATTTCGTTTCCTTCCAAGCATGACGTAATAGTGTCCACATCACCTTCAACAATGTTATGCTCTTTCAGCACATTAAAAATGCCTGTTACAGTTCGACTGATAAGTTCTTGCTCGGTATATCGCCCCATACCTACTTCAACAGTAATACTTGGGACACCATGGTTATTCCAGACCGTTTCAAGGACGCCAGCATCTCCAGGATCATTTAAAATCGCATCAGGATTAATGAGGCGAGCCATTTCTAATGATTGCTCGATTCGGAAATCTGCAAACACGTAAAGTGGATAGGCCGCACCACTGGTTTGAGTGTGAAGGTCAATGGCTAAATCAGCATTTGGCTTGAGCAAATCATTCCACAATGCATATAAGTAACGTTGGGCCTCATTGCCGTTTTGGTCACCAGGAAAAAAGCGGTTTAAGTTTGCAGGAGACGCATCAGGGTCTGCGGAATAGAAATCGCGGCTGTGGTTTAGCATACCTGGCATGTTAATGGTTGGAACAATAGTGACAGTACCAGCGACTTCAGTGCCGATGAGCTCTCGAGCAGTTTTCTGCGCTGCTAACACACCATTGTACTCATCACCATGAACCCCTGCGGTAATCATGATCTTCTTGCCAGGTTTTTCACCTTTGAACACTAGCACAGGTAGGTGTTGCCACTGAGAGAGAGCATTCGTTGCGATGCGAAACCAAAACTTATGCTCGCCCGAATTTAGGTCTGCTACATTGAGAGATTGAATCACTTGATGACCCTGAATCACGTCATCGAGAAATTGTGTTGCCATTAAAGTTACCACTCCAAAACCATAAGCTAATCTAAAACCTTAGCGTCGTCATACCATGAATATTAATAAGGCGAGAACATGTCTCGCCTTAATTACCAATTGGTTTCGTTTTACGCAAAACCCATAATATGAGCTGCGATAACGACGATACTTGATAGGGTAAAGAGTAATAGAATAAATCGCCAGCAGAATTTTGCCCAGTCACCCCAGTCGATACGGCAGACACCAAGCGTTGCCATGAGAGATGCCGAAGTAGGGACGATAACGTTAGTAAAGCCATCGCCAAGTTGGAATGACAAAACTGCCACTTGGCGCGTAACTCCTGCAATGTCTGCCAGAGGGGCCAGTAGAGGCATCGTTAGTGCCGCTTGTCCAGAGCCCGAAGTGACGAAGAAGTTGAAGATAGATTGGAATACATACATTAACCATGCCGCAGCCACGTCAGGAAGCCCGCTAATCACGCCGCCAGCACTGTTTAGAATTGAATTCAGTACACTCGCTTCATCAGTTGTACCACCACCAAGGATCAACAATACACCTTTTGCACAACCCACTAATAGGGCAGGTGCAAGCATAATAGCTGCACCTTCTTTAAATGCATCAGCTGCGCAGTTTAGTGTCATACCGTTCAGGCGAAAAATCGTACCGATGATCGCGACAACAAAGCCCATAGTGAAAAATTGAGACGCGATTTCTGGGATGTACCATGCGTTAGCGACTACGCCCCAAACGACCCACACCGTGGTCGCAATAACCGTAAGGATAACGAGTGTGTCACCTAGGTTCCAACGAGAATCTTGATTGCCAAGCTCTTGCTGACGGAAATACTGGTCTGTGCGATGGCTGTAAGAAAGTTTAGGATTTGACTTCACACGAGCGGCGTAGATCATTGTGAAAGCGATACCGATTAACGTAAAGCCAGCCCATAACCCCATGCGTACTGTCATGCCGGATAAAACAGGTACACCCGCAATGCCTTGCGCAATAGCTACGGAAAAAGGGTTCATCCAAGAAGTAGCGAAGCCAATTTGAGTCGCAACATAGGTAACCATTACCGTAGTGATACCATCATAACCAAGGCGAACCATAAGCGGCGCGATAATAATCGCAAATGCTACGGCTTCTTCACCCATACCAAATACCGCACCGCCTAGCGAAAACAGCAAAAATAGCACTGGAATGAATAGCGCTTCGTTACCTTTGGTCTTATCGATAAGGCGCAGGATACCGTTATCGATTGTGCCTGTGCGCATTACAACGCCGAAAGCACCGCCGATAACCAACATGAACATAATCACGCCGATCGCGCTGCCCCATTTAGAGCCAGAAACTAGCCCTTCGAAAGGGAAGTTCATCAGGCCAATGCCACCACCAGAAGCAAACAGACCAACCTTGTTGTAAACCAATTCACCGTTTTCGTCGGTTGCATAAGAGAAAGAAGAAGGATCGATAACTGTGCGAGTTTTTTCTGCACCGTCGACCATGTAGGTCACCTGTTGGCTATCAAAATGACCAGCAGGAATTAAGTAGGTAAGAATCGCAGCAAGAATACCAACAATGAAGATCAAAATGAGGGTATCTGGCATCTGCCACGACTTAGGGGTAGCAACCGAGTCTGCTGGTTGCGCATGTGTGTGAGACATAACTTACTTCACGTCAAATTCAATAAAGCATGAAATATCGATAAAATAGAATAAAAAGTCAATATTAATGCTTATGTTGAACTATAAATTCATCAAATATTTGAAGTGAAGTTAATTTGATTGTTTTGTGGTCAAATGTTGGGTTAATGTTTCAATATGCGCTGAGTTTGGATGATTCACGAGCTTTCATAGTCATCTACAGGTGATCTAATCACTTGATTTCTGTCTGTTCTGCATAAAAAGCAGCGACATCACGAAGGTCTTCATCATTTAACATTTTTAACTGTGCTGCCATCATTTCTGCAAGTGGCCCTTTACGCTCACCGGCTTGATAAGATTTCATTGCATTGTAAAGGTACTGAGAATTTTGACCAGCAAGGCTTGGATAGGTGTTGTTCGTTGCGATGCCTGTAACACCGTGACAATAGACACAGCTAGGTGATTTGATTTTACCTTTATCAGCATCACCAAACGGCTCGGCATGGATAGCGGAAGAGAAAATAAAAGAGATTAAAAGTACAAATCTGAGCATGGAGGTTATCTATTCGCTAAAAATCATGCCGATACAATAAAGCTTCCCCTTAGGGGAAGCTCAATGATCAAAATCAAATTAAAGTAGAGATTTTATACTTGATAAGAAAGTGTCGATGTCTTTCGCTGAAATATCTTTATGAGTTACAAAACGAATTGGATTTCCAGGGGTTATCGTGATGTTTTGTTCCTTTAGTTTCGCAGCGATACTTACTATGTCCACTTGAGGATCAAGCTTCGCGAACACGATGTTCGTTTGAACAAATTCAGGGTTGACTGAAAAACCAGGCAGTTCTGCTAAACCTTCCGCTAAGGTTTTTGCGTTGATGTGATCTTGTTTTAGCTGTTCCACTTGTTCGGTAAGGGCAAGTTTGCCTGCTGCGGCAAGAATACCCGCTTGACGCATACCACCGCCGACCATCTTTCTTAAGCGACGTGCTTTTGCGATGTAGTCTTTGCTACCAAGCAGTAGCGAGCCAACAGGGGCAGCCAGACCTTTCGACAGACAGATCGTCATTGAATCAAAGTACTGACCGATCTCTTTTACCGGAACATCAAGTGCAACGGCTGCGTTAAAAACGCGAGCGCCATCTAGATGCATCTGCAAGTTATGTTTATTCACGAAGTCACGTGCTTCTGCTAAGTAAGACAGAGGTAGTACTTTACCATTAATTGTGTTTTCTAAGCTGAGAAGCTTAGTGCGAGCAAAGTGACAATCATCTGGTTTAATCGCAGCAGCCAGTTTATCAAATGGTAGCGTGCCATCTGGGTTATTTTCGACTGGTTGAGGTTGAATTGATCCCAAAACCGCCGCGCCACCAGCTTCGTATTTGTAGTTATGTGCTTGTTGCCCACATAGATATTCATCTCCCCGCTCGCAATGCGCCATTAAACCGAGCAGATTGGCTTGAGTGCCTGAAGTGGTAAACAAAGCTGCTTCGAAACCAGCAAGCTGCGCAGCAAATTTTTCAAGCTCATTGACCGTAGGGTCATCACCATAAACATCATCCCCAACGGGGGCCTTAAACATGGCTTCTCGCATGGCTTGGGTGGGCTGTGTAACGGTATCTGATCGAAAATCCATGAATGTCTCCTTGGTCAAAGTCCTAAATATATCCGCAAAGGCGCGCTTTGCTTAAGCAAGCGATCGTTTTGGCATCGGTGATCGTGCCATCGACAATCTTTTCTTCGAGTTGCTTGATTGACAAGGTGACGACCTCAATCACTTCGTCTTCATCGCACTCGTAACGGTTTGTTTTGTTGAGCTTTTCGGCAACAAATAGATACTGTATCTCATCACAAAATCCGGCAAGAGGGGTGACTTGGCCGAGAGACGTGAATTTCTCTGCACTAAACCCAGTTTCTTCCTCTAACTCTCTTTTGGCGCAGCAGAGTGGCTCTTCGTTGCCTTCCCTGGTACCAGCAGGCAGTTCCAATAGCCATTTATTAAGTGAAGGCCGAAATTGGTGGACAAGGACAATCTCACCCTCCGCTGTAATAGGGAGAATCACCGCAGCACCCGGATGATGGATTGTGGTGTGCGTAATTGCCTGTCCTGTAGGAAGCATAACGTCTTCTTCAATCAGAGAAATTTGCTTCCATTTATGAATTATCTTGCTCATGCAGTTATGAACCCTAGCTGTTACCGCATTTTTGACGTTTTTCGACATTAACCACAAATGGTGGGAAACAAAAGCAAAAAATACTGCAACACGACGAAAGCGTTTGCACTTTAAGTGAGCAATGTCTCATAAATGGAAACTTTGATTGCTTCGTCAAGAAGGGGAAAAGCATCTGCTATAAGGGGAATTCGACAAAATACATTTGTAACAAAGTTATAACAAGTGTATAAAAATGTTAACGCAATACTACTTCAGCAGCCGGAGAACGTATGACACAAACCTTATTTGCCTCAAATGCCGAAAAAGCGCTTCTCTCAGAACGCATCAATAAATTGGCGAAAGCGTTAACGGATGGCGTTTATGAGCGTGAACATACGATCAAGCTCTGCCTTCTTGCTGCACTTGCTGGTGAAAGTGTTTTTCTTTTAGGTCCCCCTGGTATTGCAAAAAGCTTAATTGCCAAACGACTCATCCAAGCGTTCGATAACAGCAGTTACTTCGAATACCTGATGACGCGCTTCTCAACCCCTGAAGAGGTGTTTGGGCCACTGAGTATCCAAGAGCTAAAAGACAACGGCCGTTATGTTCGCTTAACTAAAGGGTATTTACCAACTGCACAAGTCGTATTTTTGGATGAAATCTGGAAGGCGGGCCCTGCAATTCTTAACACATTGCTGACAGTGGTTAATGAGAAAACATTCAAAAATGGCAGCGATATCGAGCGTGTGCCAATGCGCTTGTTGGTATCGGCTTCCAATGAATTACCCGATGAAGATAGTGGATTGGATGCGCTCTACGACCGCATGTTGGTGCGTGTGTTTGTGAATCGAATTCAGAATAAACAAAACTTTAAGTCGATGTTGACTGTGGGCACATCGCAAGAGGCACAAGTACCAGAAGGCCTAGCGATAACTGATGAAGAATATCATCAATGGCAACAACAGCTCGACAAATTGACGTTAACCGACAATGCATTCGAAAAGCTTTTCCAGCTTAAAACGATGTTAGAAAGCAAAGTTGAAGCTCAGTTTGGTGATGTGGTCAATACCGATATGTATGTCTCTGACCGCCGCTGGAAGAAAGCCGTGAAGTTGTTAAAAGCGAGCGCGTTTTTTAATGGTCGCGATGAAATAAATCCGCTTGACCTTCTACTGTTGCAAGATTGTTTATGGAACAGTCCTGAATCGCGAGATGTGGTACGTGAAGTGGTTCAAGAGTTCGCCTTAAAACATGCATTTGATCAACAAGACGCGGAGCAGGAAATTGAGTACTGCCGAGAGTCTTTGGTTGATGTTCAACATGAACTTGAAGATGCCTACCGCATGACGTTAACGTCTGAAGCGGCAACGGGTATTTTGCGTAAAGAAACCATGCGCTTTGATACCTCTAAAGCCAAGATGTACAAAGTTGGCGCAGCCGTTAACTTAGTTAAATTGGTTGTCTTGCAAAGCAACATGTCGGTTTCAGAATCAGAAAAAGGTGATAGCCGCTGGGTTTATGTACCCAAAGATGAGTTAGATCGAGTCATTAAAGAGGGAAGCGGTGATGTGTATGGTTACGTCAATCAAAACACCAACATGTGCCGTTTACGATTTGACGTTGACGCGGCGAATAACCTAGCTATCCGTGATATCGCGAATCGAGGCATTTTGGTTAGCCTAGTGACTCAAGAGGGCTTGGATGTAGAGCTTTACCAAAAGTGGTTAACGCAGAGCGAAAAAGCCGTAAATCAGCTTAGTGAGGCAGAACACCATATGCGCAAGGTGAAAGCGAACTTTCATGATGCGCTTCCGCATAGCTTTGTTGATCCTGAATTACCCCGCCTAATGGAGTCGAGTCTGCAACAGGTAAGTCAGAGACTTGAATCAATCCAAGCAGAAAGTGAAAAAGTTATCCAACGCTTTAAAAACTTACATCAGTTTTTCTCATAAGGAGACGACATGCTAGGTGCAGACGGACTTAACCTCGCGCTGATGGTGGCCGACTCTGGCATCATCGATAGCGCAGTTAATGATTTGATGGCGCGTTCACAAGTCATGATGATGGCAGAAAACCGAGGCGTTAAATCTTCGGTCAAAGGTCACTTGTTAAAGTGGCGAGGCAGCGTCAAAAAACGGATCACCAAGGTATGTGAGACAGAGCGCTTCCAACAAGAGCTGTCTTTATATCAAGAGGTTATTCATTGGGATGAAGAGGCGTTTTTTGAAAACATCGAAGATGTGATTAAAAAGCTGGAATGGCACTCTGCGTTTTACATGCAAGCTCGCCGAATGATGGAAAAGAACAAAGGGATGAATAACCCTATGTTCCCACATTACTTTTGTGACCAATGGTACCAAAGCCTCACCGATGCAATAAAACAAGCGCAAGTAAGCGAGCTTGAAGCCAATAAAGAAAAGGTGCTGAATGACCTGTATCAACGTATGGAAACCATGCGTAATATGGATAAAGTCACGGAGTCGGGTGATGCTGAAAGTGTAGGGCGCCTGTGGGATATGGCATCTGCCAAGTTGAGTAAAACAGACTTAACGGTGATGAAACGCCATGCTGAGTTTCTGAAGAAGCACCAAGGCTTGCAAGAAATTGCGGAGCAACTCGGTCGTATGGCGGGGCAAGTAAATGATCCTGAACTAAATCGTGCGCCCACTGAAGAACTTCAATTGGTCGAAGAGAAAAGTGATGAGGCGACGGATGATATTGTCGGTATTCACGAAAGCGATGATCTAAATAAGCTACTTCCCAACGAAACGATGTTTTTGGCGTATCCTGAACTTGAAGTTGTGTTCTATAAACACTTAGTTGATAAACGGCTCATGAACTATCGTACACAAGGCAAATCGCGCACGTTACGTAAAGTTAAAGCTCACCGACCTGACCATAAAGCGGTAGATATCGAAAAAGGCCCCTTCATTGTTTGTGTGGACGCGTCCGGTTCCATGAGTGGCTTTCCTGAGCAATGCGCCAAAGCCATGGCTTATGCTCTGATGCAAATCGCACTAGCGGAGCAACGTGATTGCTATGTCATTATTTTTTCTACGGAACACATTACCTACGAACTAACCAAACAAGATGGTCTGCGCGAGGCGGCGGACTTTCTAACTTATAGCTTCCATGGTGGTACAGACTTAGAGCCAACTTTGATTAAATCTATCGACTTGATGAGCGGTGATAAATATAAAAACGCAGACATGGTAGTCATTTCCGACTTTATCGCGCCAAAACAACAAGACGAGTTACTGGCCAAAGTGGATGCGCTCAAAGCGAAGAAAAACCGTTTTCACGCAATTAGCTTATCGAAATACGGAAATCCTGCATTAATGTCGATGTTTGATCACACTTGGTCTTATCACCCTAATGTTGTGGGAAGATTGCTAAAAAGGGTCAGCAACTATTAAACGCCTTAATGTTTCATGGGACAAAACGAACTGAAAGCTAGATTTATATTGCTTCGTTTTAAGCCAATAAGATCGAACTTTGGTCGAATTGACTTAAAAGAAATCAAACGAACAGAAAATGAAATATTTTTGTTTGACTATCTTCTCTCAATCCGTAAAGTAGCCACCAACGCAACGGGGTAGAGCCCTGAAGCGTAATAAAAGGCGCCTTGGCAGAGTGGCTATGCAGCGGATTGCAAATCCGTGGACCTCGGTTCGACTCCGGGAGGCGCCTCCATTATTCTTTTGAGAGCTAATGGCTTTCGAGAATAAATGCGACACTAGCTCAGTTGGTAGAGCGCAACCTTGCCAAGGTTGAGGTCACGAGTTCGAACCTCGTGTGTCGCTCCAAATTATTCAGATATGGCCATGGCGGTATCTCGATGCCAAGTGCATCAACTTAAAACCAGCGACAGCTGGTTTTTTTGTATCTGAAGACTAATAAATTCACACCATCTCTTTTTCATTACCTGTGAGCTTAGCAACCCCATCTCTGTCACGAGTTTCTGATATTAAGTGTGACCCGATGTTTCGCACCTCAGCCAATTTCAGTTTACAATACGGGCTTCCAAAGGATTTGACGAAGACGCATGAGAAATACCGACGATTACATCATTTTTTATCACTTGATCGAGCAAGGTTCATTTAGTGCTGCCGCGAGACATATGTCACTGACCAAATCGGTCGTCAGTAAACGCATTGCCAAGCTTGAACAACAGCTTGGTGTACAGCTTCTCTATCGAACAACGCGAACGCTAACGTTGACTGAAGCAGGACGAGCGTTTTTTACTCATGCAAAAGCGGTTTATCAAGCGGTGGCAACGGCGGAAGAATCCATTGTGGGTTTAGGTAAAAACTTATCTGGAAACATTAAAATTTCGGTGCCTACTATCTCTGGTGAATTAATTCTTCCTCAAGTGATTAATGAATTTAATCAGAAATACCCAGACATCAATATCGATATGGATCTAGATAATCGTTTCGTCGATATCGTGAATGAACGTTTTGATTTGGCAATTAGAACGGGTGTGTTGCCAGATTCTAGTCTGATTGCAAGAAAGCTGGTGGATGCGAATTGGATCATTTGCGCGTCACCCCAATACCTAGCTAAACATGGCATACCTAAACAACCTCAAGCCTTGGCTAAACACAATTGTTTAGTCTATTCCTACCAAGAAACCGGAGCGCATGAGTGGGCGTTTAAAGATGGAGACGAAGTATATCAAATCACCGTCGACGGTAATCTCTGTACCAACAATTCTTCTGTATTGAGAAATGTGGCGCTGTTAGGGCAGGGAATCATCTATGTGCCGCGTGTCTTGGTTTATGAAGACTTAAAGCAAGGCAGTCTGATTCAGTTATTTAAAGACGAAACCGCCAAATGTTTGGGTATTTATGCGGTATATCCTTACACTCGTCAGCAACCAGAAAAAATTAAGATCTTTATCGATCATCTATACACAAGCTTTCAAAGTCAAAACCATCGATTTTAAGCCAATGACTCAACACCGATCGTTATGTTGGTGTTGAGCTTATGTTTCCATCTTCATTTCTAAGAATCCTCTTAAATTTAGGGGTTTACGCTTCTCCTCGTTTTCTTCACTAATATTGATAACAAGATACCTCGCACAACTGTTAACAAATGGTTTTGCTATTGTTTCTTTTAAGAAACGGTCTGTTTCTTACGTTAAATTTCTCAAATGTGAAAGGTAAGTAACAGAAAAATAAAGAATTATTTTGTTTGTTGTTGATTGATTACGTATTGCTCGCCCGTCTGACATAGACGCAGAGAAATGGACTGCTTATAGTGGCTCAAACGCCATGCCTGCCGCTAAGCGGTGTTGTGAGCGAAGTACAATAACTAGAGATACGGATATGAAACAAAAGCAGCTGATTGAAGAATTTAAAGCCATCGTTGGGGAAGAAAATGTTCTAACCGACGAGGTTAAAACGAAATATTACCGCTCGGGGTTTCGTTCGGGTAGTGGTAATGCGCTTGCTATCGTGTTTCCTAACACTCTTCTAGAACAATGGAAGATTATTAAACAGTGTGTTGAAGCAAACTGCATCATTATCATGCAGGCGGCTAAAACAGGTTTAACAGAGGGCTCGGCTCCGAGTGGTAATGATTATGATCGCGATGTGGTTGTGATCAATATTACCAAAATCAAGAAGATTCACTTATTAGATGGCGGTAAGCAGGCGGTTTGCTTGCCTGGTGCGAGCTTACACTCTTTGGAGAAAGAGCTGAAGGCAGTGAATCGAGCACCGCATTCTATCATCGGTTCTTCATCCCTAGGTGCCACTGTGGTTGGTGGTATCGCCAATAACTCGGGCGGTGCGCTAGTTAAGCGTGGTCCTGCTTATACGGAACTGGCGATCTATGCGCAGGTGGATAAGCAAGGCCAGTTACATTTGGTGAACCACCTTGGTATTGAAGGATTAGGTGAAACGCCAGAAGAAATTCTAACAAACCTGCAAGAAGGGAACTTTGACCCAGCGAAGATCATTCATGATGAGCGAATGGCATCAGACAAAGAATACGATGAACGTGTTCGAGACGTGACTTCTGACATTCCTTCTCGCTTTAATGCCGATGAACGCCGATTATTTGAAGCCAGTGGCTGTGCTGGCAAGTTGGGTGTTTTTGCCGTTCGGGTTGACAGCTACCCAGTACCCGAAAAAGAGCAGGTTTTTTACCTTGGCACCAATGACCCTGCGAAACTAACGAAGTTGCGAAAAGACTTCTTATCTACGTTTGATGACTTGCCTGAGATGGGAGAATACTTGCATCGAGATATCTTCAACATGGCAGAGAAGTACGGCAAGGATGTGTTCTTATCAATCGATTTGTTAGGCACAGATAAGCTGCCAAAAATGTTCGCACTTAAAGCTAAGGTAGAAAACTTCTTAGAGCGCATCCCGTTTGTCAGTAAATATCTGCCAGACACCATTCTGTACTACGCGAGCAAGTTGTTCCCACAACATTTACCAGAGCGAATGCTGGATTTCCGTGACAAGTATGAGCATCACCTGGTATTGAAAATGAGTGATGGTGGTATTGCTGAAGCACAAAAATACCTCAAAGAAGTTTGGGCTGTTGAAGACGACTGTGATTTCTTCGAGTGTACGCCGGAAGAAGGTAAAAAAGCTTATTTACATCGCTTTGCAGCAGCAGGTGCAGCAATTCGTTACGAGACGATTCACCGAAAAGACGTAGAAGACATCGTTGCACTTGATATCGCTTTGCGACGTAATGATGAAGAGTGGCTAGAAACTTTGCCTGAAGAGGTGAGTAAGAACCTTGTTCAAGCGCTCTATTATGGTCACTTTATGTGTTACGTCTTCCATCAAGATTACATTTTCAAAAAAGGGACTGACACGAAGTTGATGAAAAAGCTGATGCTAGAGCACCTCAATAGCCGTGGTGCCAAATACCCAGCAGAACATAACGTGGGTCACTTGTATGAAGCCGAAAACTCGTTGCAGAAGTTTTACCACGAATTAGACCCAACCAATACCTTTAACCCTGGTATTGGTAAAATGGACAAATATAAGCGCAATTGTAACTGCTGTGCGTAATGTGCTGTCTCACTATGATTAATAATCGTTGTTCATCGTTAAAATGATGAGCATAAGATAAGCCCTGATGACACTTGTGACATCAGGGCTTTGTGTTTTGGGTCTTTTATTGATGACTGGTATCGGCTTTGAAACAACGACTAAAGAGCACGTACTGCAGCGGCGGCGATGATGCCTGCTGCGATTGCGGGTAGAGGCTTTTTCACGATGAACATGACAACGGCAGTAGAAAACAGTGCTGCTCTAGCACCGTTATCACCCTCTACTGCTAGCGGAGCTAAAAGGGCAACCAATACGGAGCCTGACATCGCAGTAATGAAACGTTGAACCCGTTCGCTAATTGGAATGAATGACATAACATACACTCCGCCCCAGCGGGTTATGAGCGTGACTAACGCCATAGCGATGATGATAAGCAGTGTGCCACCTAAGGTTGTTTCGATGTTCATGCTTTCTTCTCCTTCCAACAAGCACCCAATACTCCGCCAGTAATGGCGCCAACCACTACGTGGCTATTCTCTGGCAAATACCAATACGCCAACATAGAAGAGGCTGCTGCTATGGCCCAAATCGCAAAGATTCTTAAGTCTTTCGGCCCGGCTACCACCATAGACAGCAGGAAGCATCCCATAACCATATCGAGCCCTAGGCCCACCGGATCTTTGATTGCGCTACCAAAATAAATGCCGATCCAGGTGCCCACAATCCAAAAAGACCACATCGCTAAGCCGCCACCAACAAGCAAGCCAAAGCCTGGTTCTTTTCTACCAAATGCATTGAGTGCCATTGCCCAGTTAGCGTCTGATGCTACCAGCATTACACCGTAACGTTTTGTTGGTGGGAGTTGTCGTAACCATGGATAAAGTGTGGCTCCCATCAAGAGGTGACGAGCATTAATCGCAAATACAGTAATAAGTACTGGAATGAGAGGGACTTCTGCTCCCCACATTTCTAACGTGGCAAATTGTGAAGCACCGGCGAAGACCAGTGTGCTCATCAACATAGTGGGAAATACATCTAGTCCAGTCTGTACGGCAGCAACACCGAAAGCGAGGCCAAATATGACCACGAACATAGAGAGGGGTAAAAGTTGGGTGAATCCGTTCCAGACGTCAAGCCGATTAAATTCGTGCAACTCAGTGGAGGAGCGTTGAAGATGTTGAGTATTTTCTGTCATAGAGATACCTAGCTAGCAGGCAAAGGGGCAGTGCCATACGAGTGTGTTTGTTATTCTTTTGTAAACTTCATGTTTAACATCAATTAGAGGGGCTTTCAAACACTAAGTGCTATATAAAAATGAGCCATCCAAGCGGCTTTAAGAAACAGAGTGTAGAGAGTCGCACTTGGTAGTGCTAAAGGAGAGTAAAACAACAGAAATAGTAAGCTCTGTTTAATTGATAACATCACGAGCTAGTACAGATTAGTAAATAAGAAAGAAAGCGAGCACGAGGCTCGCTTTTTCGCTCTGTTACGAATAACTGAGTAGGTTTATTTTACGTAGACACGAGGGTTCGCGCTTCCCCAAACCGTGTATAGTTCAGGGAAGATGACTTCTGCGTGTTTTTCCATCTCAGCAGCTGAAATCGTTTTGCCTTGTTGGGAGCCAAACAAAACAACTTCAGAACCAGGCTCAACATCTTTGATACCTGTAACATCTACCATTGTGGTGTTCATTGAAGCAACGCCCGCAACTTTTGCACGTTGGCCATTGATCAGAACTTCTGCTGTATTCCCCATTTTTCGTGGATAACCATCAGAGTAACCAACAGGAATGTTCGCCATTAAGCTTTCTTTGCTTGTTGTGTAGCTGCTGTCGTAACCGACTGTGCTATTTTTTGGCAGGTGGTGAACGGATGCCACGCGTGTTTTGAAAGACACGATAGAAGGGTACTCAGGGTTAGTTGGTAAGTCTCCGTATAAAACGCCACCAGGGCGAACCATATCAAGCTGCGCCTCTGGAACATTAAGCGCGGTGTAAGAGTTTGCTACGTGCAGTAAAATGTTGTCGCGTTTTAGATTCGCTTCTTTAATCAGCCATGCAGAACTGTCTTTGAATGAAGCTAACTTTTGGCGCACGTCGTCTGCATTGTAGTTAGGGAAATGAGTCATGATACCAACAATATTAACGCCAGCTTGTTGAGCGATTTCTAGCGCTTCTTTCTTGCCCGCTTCTGTCGTCATATCAACACCATTACGTCCCATACCACCGTCGTTCAGAGCAAGGTGAACTTTGATTTCTTTACCAGCTTTCTCGGCTAGTTTAGACAGTGCTTTAGCTTGCTCTGCTGTGCCTATCAACTCTTCGACATTTAGGTCGATTGCGGCTTCAATCTCGCCAATATCCGCTGAGCGTACACGCATAAGTTGGCCTTTAAAGCCACTGTCGCGAACAGTTTGTGCTTCGGCGTTACTTGCAACGGCAACACAAGGAATTTGTTGTTCGATAATAGTCGGCATCAGGCCTGCGATACCATTGCCGTATGCGTCGGCTTTCATCACGGCACAAATTTTGGTTTTGCCATCCATGTGCGATTTAAAATGCTCAATATTATCGCGGAACTGACCTAAGTTTATTTCTAGCCAAGCGTTAGCACCTTGAACTTGCTCTGCTTTTGCTGCTGTATTGCTAATTTGAAGAGGAGCAGCAGTAGCTTGCATTACAGGAACCGCGATTGCAGCAGCGATAGTCAGTGATAGTAAGGTTTTATTTAAGCGCATAAAGTCTCCGTACGCGTTTTTTGTATTGGTTATGTTATTGAGTACTTGGGGAAAGTACCTGACGAAGTAAAACGCTCCAAGTGGTGCTTTGGAGCGTTTGTTAAGATAGTGATTTAATATATACCTAAATATACCTCAGTGATGACATTCTATTTAAGCAAATCGGGATTGATTTGGTATCTACTAAGGTATCCACTGAGTTTAACTCAGTTTAAAGCGGCTCATTACATCTTTAAGAGAAATGGATAGCTGGCTTAGTTCGCGGCACGCCTGTGCGGTTTGCTCTGAGCCCTGTGATACTTCTTGAGATGCCAAATGTATGTTTTCAATGCTGCGGTTAAGCTCTTCCGCAACAGAGTCTTGCTGGTTACAAGCCGTGGCGATTTGGGTACCCATGTCTGAGATGTCCGAAATCGAATGCTCAATGTCGCTCATCAGCTGTTTTGATTGAATGCCTTGTTCTGCACATTCTGAGATGCTGGTTCTAGAAAGTTCAGTGGCTGATTTTGCGTCTTTTGCAAGTGATTGTAGCTGCTCAATGATCGAAGTGATTTCACTCGTTGAATCTTGCGTACGGCCGGCAAGAGTTCGAACTTCGTCTGCAACGACGGCAAAGCCACGACCAGACTCACCAGCACGCGCCGCTTCAATGGCTGCATTAAGTGCAAGTAAGTTGGTTTGATCGGCGATGTCGCGGATAACATCCACGATCACGTTAATTTTATTCGATTGCTGTTCAAGCTCTGCTACGGTATCGCCTGCAGCGCCAATTACGTTTGAAACTTCTTGAATCGCGTCAACCATACCTTGGGTTTCACGAACACCGTGTTGTGTGCGGCGGTTTGCTTCGTTAGCTTGGTTCGCTGAGTCTTCAGTGTTACGAGCAACATCGGCTACGGCCGCTTTCATTTCTGTCATTGCTGTTGCGATGTGCGTAATTTGCAGCTGTTGATCTTTCATACCAGACGCAGAAATATCGGAGATTTGGTTCATCTCTTCGACAGCGCTGCTTAACTGAGTAACTGCAGCAATCACGTTATCGATAACTTGGCGTAAGTCATCTTGCATCTTAGTGGTCGCGTCTGCCAGTTCACCAAGCTCGTCATTGCCGATTGCTTTACGGTCAATGTCACTTGATAGATCACCTGTCGCGATGGCATTTGCTTGCTCAACAACAAGTTTAAGTGGGCCACAAATTAGGCGAGTCAGCACGTATGTCATGCCTACCATGATCAGTAGAATAATCACGTTACTTGCAATTGAAGAATTACTCAATCCATTTACAGAGGACAGGATATGAGTTTTGTTGCTGTCCATAGCTTCTTTAAGGAGACGGATTAGTTCGCCTAACTCTGAGTCAACCGCTTCGAAAGCAGACAAAGAGTTCGCCAAAATAGGGTGGGCCTTGCTTTTGTCGTTAGCTAGCATCGCTTCATTGTACTGGTCCATAGTAACCAAGTACTTTTTCCACTGACGCATAAGACGCTGGTAAGTTTGCTGCTCTTCGCCAGGCCAGATAGTTTCACCGTAAGCGTTGAGCTCTCTAGTGATCTTTTCGCGTTCTCTAATATTGTTAGAAATTTTAGTTTTGACTTGGTCTGCGTCTTCATAAGTGTACGCAGCAAATTGAGCTCGGCGCCAGCGAGACAAGTGATCTCGAATCGAATCGACCCTTTCCATTGCAGGAAGCGTATCGTCGGTATAGTTTAAAAGCTCAGATTTGATGCTTTTGAGCTCTGTAGATAAAAATACGCCAAATGCAATGTTGACGATGGCAATGAGTAAAAACGATAGCGATATCTTTTTCGCTATAGAAAGATTCTTGATAGACATTAGTGATATACCTTGTTTTTCTTATGTTGTGTCGCCAAAGTAAACCACATCCTTATATGTGATATATGTCCATTAAATTACTGCAACTCGTGTAACGTACCATTATTTATTGATATTTTCGATAATGAATTGAGCTTTGTTTGAAAATAAAAAAAGTCAATGATTTTATAAAGGTACGACCACATTCGATATAAAGTTATCGGTAACAAAATATGATGTTCTGTACGCAGTCGTGCCAAGAGTAGGGAATCAAATTGTTACAGATGTTACAACGATGAAAAGATCAGCGTTCATAACGTGATAGTCGCGTGTTTACCTCGAAGCAGTTACGGACACTAGTATGCGTATGACTTCATAGCTAATGAAAGGGAAAGGGTGCTTATTGGTCTAATTGAATGCCAAACGTACTAGTCAGATCGCTTTTTAAGCACTTAAATCAAAAAGATAAAATTTATTGTTGACCAGATAAATTAATCCGTTAAAGTACGCCTCGTTCTCACGGCAAAGGCCGCTGAGACAGATGGTGTCTAACCCATCGCATGATTGCGTTGCCCTGGTGGTGGAATTGGTAGACACAAGGGATTTAAAATCCCTCGGCGTTCGCGCTGTGCCGGTTCAAGTCCGGCCCGGGGCACCATCAAAATCTTTGGTGACAGAGATACAAAATCAGAAAGGCGCCTTGGCAGAGTGGCTATGCAGCGGATTGCAAATCCGTGGACCTCGGTTCGACTCCGGGAGGCGCCTCCACTATTTCGAAAGCCAGTCTTAAATGACTGGCTTTTTTCGTTTTTAATCCGCCTTTTCGTAACCCTTCGCGCTTTCCTAAAGTCTCCCATGTTTTGATCACCATTCAATATTTTTAACGCGCTAATTATTGATTTTATAAATGTTAGACAACTCAATAATTGTATAGTGTGATTGGTGATAGTTTCTCTTCGATTGTAATCCGAACTTTTTGTATTACAGGCAGCAACCTAGCTAGCGTCATAGTTAGTATCGCTTGGTGCGTATATGCAGAAAGGAGGATTCTAGTCCTTAACGTGAGAGAAAAATAATGAAAACATTCAACCTTAAACCTACACTTTTACCCTTAACTTTGCTGCTCAGTTCGCCTGTAATGGCGGCACAAAATGGCACCATGATGCAGTATTTCCATTGGTATGTGCCAAATGACGGTGCACTCTGGACACAAGTTGAAAACAACGCGTCGGCACTATCTGATAACGGCTTTACTGCGTTATGGTTACCACCCGCCTATAAAGGTGCTGGTGGTAGCAACGACGTCGGTTATGGCGTTTATGATATGTACGATTTGGGAGAGTTTGATCAAAAAGGTTCGGTGCGCACCAAGTATGGCACCAAAGATCAGTACCTAAGCGCCATCAATGCTGCCCATAAAAACAATATCCAGATTTATGGCGATGTGGTGTTCAACCATCGCGGTGGTGCGGATGGAAAGTCTTGGGTTGATACCAAGCGAGTAGATTGGAACAACCGAAATATTGAACTTGGTGATAAATGGATTGAAGCGTGGGTAGAGTTTGATTTCCCTGGGCGCAACGACAAGTATTCAAACTTTCATTGGACGTGGTACCACTTTGATGGCGTGGATTGGGACGATGCTGGCGAAGAAAAAGCTATCTTCAAATTCAAAGGTGAGGGTAAGGCATGGGATTGGGAAGTTAGCTCGGAAAAAGGCAACTACGATTACCTTATGTACGCTGATCTAGACATGGATCACCCTGAAGTGAAGCAAGAGCTGAAAGACTGGGGCGAGTGGTATATCAACATGACGGGTGTGGATGGGTTTAGAATGGACGCGGTGAAGCACATCAAATATCAATACCTGCAAGAATGGATTGATCACCTACGTTGGAAAACAGGGAAAGAACTTTTCACGGTCGGAGAGTACTGGAACTACGATGTGAATCAGCTGCATAACTTTATCATCAAAACTTCTGGCAGCATGTCTCTATTCGATGCACCGTTACATATGAACTTCTACAATGCGTCTAAATCGGGTGGTAGCTACGATATGCGTCAAATCATGGATGGTACGCTGATGAAGGACAATTCAGTCAAAGCGGTAACCTTAGTAGAAAACCATGACACTCAACCTTTGCAGGCTTTGGAGTCGACGGTTGATTGGTGGTTTAAGCCGCTCGCTTACGCGTTTATCTTATTGCGTGAAGAAGGTTATCCATCCGTGTTTTATGCAGATTACTACGGCGCGCAGTACAGTGATAAAGGGCATGACATCAACATGGTCAAAGTGCCTTACATTGAAGAGCTAGTAACACTGCGTAAAGATTATGCGTATGGCAAACAACATTCTTATCTCGACCACTGGGACGTAATTGGTTGGACTCGAGAAGGTGATGCAGAGCATCCACATTCAATGGCCGTGATCATGAGCGATGGACCAGGCGGCTCGAAGTGGATGTATACGGGTAAACCAAGTGCTCGCTACGTAGACAAGTTGGGTATCCGAACTGAAGAAGTTTGGACTGATGCGAATGGTTGGGCTGAGTTCCCAGTAAACGGCGGATCTGTCTCGGTTTGGGTTGGCGTTGAATAATCCATTCCTGTGATTTTGATACAGAGTAGGCAATTCTTGATAAAACTTTTCAATGAATCAATGTGTTATTTGATATTCATTCAACAAATGAGTAACTTATATTTGAGCATAATCTAGAGGAAGATAAAGAATGGAATCTATTGCTGATGTATTGGTTGTGGCTATTGTGTTCGGTGCCATATTTGGGGGCGGGATAATAAAGTTAATCTTGAACCATCGTAAAGAAGTAAGAGCGTTGGAGATATCTGAACGTAATACGATGAGCCGAGAAGAACAAGATAACCTTAACAAGCAAATTGGTGACTTGAAGCGACGTGTTGAAGTGTTAGAGCGAATTGTCACAGATAACAAATATCAACTTGAAAAAGAAATTGCCTCTCTGTAGATCACCACTTAATCGTAAAGCCGGCGAAGTCCGGCTTTTTCGTGTCTGTACGTCATACCTTTCGGATGTTTAACTCAGCGTTCATCAAAAAAGTCTTTGTCGCGAATGTATTTACTCATAAAGTGATAAGAGAACGGTCGCATTAGCCAACTAAATAAGGAGCGCCCAAGCCGTATGAGCGTTGGGGTGTTCTCGTATATTCTCCCGTTATATAACCATAGCATTTTGCCTACATGCCAATACAAAAAAGGTACGGGCGGCATAAAGGTCACGATGTCGATGTCGCAACAAATCCTGTATGTTTTGTGCCCCAAACGGTAGCGTTTCTTAAACGTCCAATCCCCGACAGCGGGCTGTCCGAAAGTGACCACGCGTTTAATGCTTTTTGGGTATTTTTTGTCAATATAGTCAGCAAAAACACTGCCAATCGCGCCACCTGAAGAGTGGCCAGTAATAGTGATTCTTTTCCCCCTGAGAATAAGTGGTACAACGATACCTTCGAGGCGTTCGATCACGGTCAACCCTAACCGATCTTCATTTCGGCTCGGTAAACTTTCTTGGAACAACAGATGATAGAAACCCGCGTGAATGCGATAGTTTAGTCCCAACCTTCGACAGCTTCTCGTCCACATCGCGAAGTTCAACAACCAATCACTGATACTGTGTGAGCCTTTAATCACTACGACCACTTCACTCTGTTTTTTACTCCAGAGCACGCGAATCATAATCTTACCGTGTTCATTTCTAATGACTCGTTGCCCATTAGGATCGAACCCGTATTGAGTTTGCCTGAAGACGCGAGGGTAGGCGAGATTACAAAGCACCGCATAGCGCTCGTATTGGTATCGTTTTAATGGTTTCACGTTAACTTTCTTAGTGGAGCCTAACGGTTGACTGTAATTAATGAATATTAAAAATACGTGAACCTTGATTTAGGGTCGGTAGAGATTCTGTGTATTGGTATCGCGAATGAAAGACTCAAACTGGCTTAAATGCGTCAAGATGGTTTGGCGAGAGAGTGCATGATGTTCGCTAAGCACGTTAATTAGCTTTTTCAAAGCCTTACGATCTTGTTTATCAAGATTTGCTGTTTCTTTGAGTTGTGCGAAAAATTCAATTTGACTTGAAGTGTCGTTAAAGTCACCGAGCTTGTCTTGCAATAGTTTTAGTTGTTTCACGTTGTTTTTGTGCTGTTGGGAAGGATAGAGCGTGGAAAATCCTTCTAACAAATAACGAAGCGATTTGCACTTTATCCGCATCGAATGAATCACGCTGTCACGACTTTTGTCCGAGATCTTGCGTCGTGCTTTATCAACTTTTTTAAATTGATCGGAGATTTTTTGGCTTGCGAAGAGTAACGCAGGTACGTTGCTATCCACTCGTTCGTGTTGCGTACTTCGCAGCAGACTATTCCTGACCAAAGTGCAGTGCGTTGTGTATTCTTCTGTAGCTAGCCAACGCGTAACTTTTGCCTGTTCGTAAGCACGTTCGGCTTCGATAAAGCCAAAAAGCTGCTCAAGAGACGATTTGTGATTTGGGAGCATTTCAATGTATTGGTTTTTGTCCAAGATAAATACGTCCAAATCACGCAGCTTATTTGTTTTCTTCATCATTATTTTTAAATGAGGTTTCAAAATACGCTGTTCAAAAGGAGGTATCAGTTCGCGAAGTAGTACGCATAGTGAGCGTATGCGCCTTAGTGTGACGCGATACTGGTGTGTATATTCAGGGTCCAAGTCATGGACGATCCCCTGTTCCAGAGAGCGTGCATAATCAAATTCACTAAGGAAGAAGTGGGACATTACGAAGTCGAGTTCGGAGTCGGCATGTAAGGGTAAGTGAAATGATGGTTTCTTATGAATGGTCATGATTGTCCTCCAAAAAGCTTAAACTTAGTGTAGAGGCTGATTTTTTGTACGACTAATAGTGGCTTATATAAATTTGATCTTAAAACAATAACTATTTATTAAATAACATTTATTCTCTCCATTCTAAATTATTTAAAATGGCGTCATAATCTTTGTGACTTCATTGACTTATAATTACTCTTTTACAATACTTTTTATCAACTCGAAAGAAATTGCTGTCTTATCGGAGTGTGAATGGTCATTTATAATTTATTAGTTTTTGAATTCGGTGGTACCTTGTAGCTTGTTGTTATTACTGATGGTTTCTATGTTAGATATTCATTTATAGGCTTATTTCATCATTGACGCCTCAGCAAATCTTTTGATAGAGAAAAGTAAAGTTAAATCTTTATATTTGTTTTGTTTCATATTGAGGACGTGAGATGTTTATACAAACAGTAAGATTCATCATACCATTAGTGCTACTGCAATTTTTAACCGGTTGTCAGTCAGATGATAATGATAATCTAAAATTAGAAGTTGAGTTGTTAAAGGAAGAGATAAGTGAATTAACAAAAGAAATGGGGGAGATACAAAATGAAGTTAAAGAAATTAAAGACTTAGCATTTAATCCACCGAAAAAAGAACCTCCGACTTTGCCAAACCAACTTAACTTTTCCGAAGGTGGTACACTTCCAATTCTTGGGAATAAAGAAGCAAAAATTGCTATCGTTGAATTTTCTGACTTTCAATGTCCTTATTGTAAGCGATTTACGGATAATGCTTTTAAACAGATAAAGGAAAATTATATCGATAACGGAAAGGTGCAATATATTGCGCGAGATTTTCCTTTAAGTTTTCATGCCAAAGCCAAAGGGGCTGCGATCGCGGCTGCATGTAGTCTTAAGCAAAACTCCTATTGGACTATGCGAGAAATGTTGTTTAACAACGCTAAAGATTTAGGGGAGGAGTTCTATCAAAAAGCAGCGATAGACTTATCTTTAAACATTGAAGAGTTCAATAAATGTATGGAAGATCAATCTGTTGCTGACAAGATTGAGCAAGATATGACGCTAGGAAAATCCTTAGGTATTCGCGGCACACCAACTTTTTTAATTGGTCGGGTAGAAAATGATCAACTTGTAGAACCGCAAATCGTGGTAGGTGCACAGGGCTATACGGTGTTTGAATCACTATTAGAGGGGTTATCAAATAGTGATAAAACAGAATAATGATTTTCATATTGAATAAAAGGCAACTAATGTTAGTTGCCTTTTATTTTATCTAAATTAATTCGTTGATTTAGAGATTAGCTCTCGATATTTGATATTAAGTGTCGAGATTTATAGCTGTTGTGGTGAATTGAAACGACATGCATATTTTTTTATTAAATCATCGATTATTAATAGTTGTTTTGTTTGTGTTAGTTTTTTGTTGTTTAAAATAAAGTTCTTATTTTTCATATAGTAATTTTTGAATTATATAAAAATATTAAATTGATATTAGTCTGGGCTCATATTAGTGGTGAGAGTTTACTTGTAAGATAAATCTTCTTATATATTCATGATTTGAATAATAATGTTTGATGTTGTGATGAAAATTAATTGTTTTTGGTTGAAATTTAATCGCCGTGTTTGTAGGATTTTACCCACAAAAACCAACCTATGCTTAAAGGCTGAAGAAAAAGAGGTAAATTAATTGCATACGAATAAATGATTTATCTTGTGTGACTAACGCAAGTTTAACTTAAATAATAAATAACTAATTTATGATTTTCATTTTGCTTAAAAGGCAATGCCTTTTATTGAATAATTATTATATGTCTTTGGATTCTAATTATAGCTTATTTTATTGCTTTTAACGTTTATAAGCGTTTGAAGTTAAATTAAATTTATACGTTTAGGCTAGTTATTTTTTTCGCTTACTAATCATCAATCTTTCGACATGATTGCGGACTTATGCTGTGTGAAAAATTAGAACCAAAGATAAAACCACATAAGAAATTAAGTATGTTTAATACCCATTTTAATATTGTTACTTCCAATACATTTAAACTTTCCACAACGGCTCTTATCAGCCTCTTATCTCTGACATTCAACGCGACGGCGCAGTCACAAGACATCCCGCATGAGCATTTGATTCAACAAGAAAAATCGGTTTCACCTACTGCCAAGGAGAAGCGCCAGCAGGCTCAAGATAATACTAGCGTGCTAAAGCAGACGATGATTAATTATCATGGTGCATCGGCGAAAAACAAACATCACTATTTAGAGCAAATGATTTCTCTTGCTCACGATCGTCAAGTATTGATTTCCGAGTTGTTTCAGTCAGACCCTAGCACGGTAGCGCAGGTTGCTCTGACTGCAAAAGCTCGCAAAGGTATGCCTGAAAAAGTGCAAGCTTTGTTAGAGCATGAGCAAACGCTAGAAGGCGAACTGGAAGTTTTCTATGAAGATTATGAAGATCATAGCAAGAGCCGTCTTCGATATGTACTGCAAACCTCTGAGGGCTTTGTTGAGGTTTACGGTTCTTCTAAATCACAAATCAACCCAATTCCATCTGGTGCTAAAGTTCGCGCTAGCGGTTGGAAGTTTGATGATCAAAACGCGTTAGTTTTGGAAGAGTCGCAGCAAGGTCTTCTTGTATTGGCTGATGGAGATACAGGTGCCGCATCAACCGGTACTTCACCTTTTACTTTGTCTAATACTCTAGGTGAGCAGTCGACACTCGTGATGTTAGTGAATTTTCTGGATGATGTACAAGAACCATGGACTGTTGAAGAAGTAACTGATCTAGTATTTGGCTCGGTGAATGATTTCTATAAAGAAAATTCAAATAATCAGACATGGTTTACTGGAGACGTTCTAGGCTATTACACGCTGCCTATGAACGCAGTATGTAATACTGCGCAAATTTATACTGCGGCTAAAGAAGCTGCTACAGCTGACAGCGTAGACATCGATACCTATGATCGAGTGGTTTTCGTTTTTCCTAAAATTGCTGATTGTGGGTGGACAGGAAAAGGTACAGTGGGTGGGACACCGTCGAGAACTTGGATCAATGGTTCTATGACACTAAGAACTGTAGCCCACGAACTTGGCCATAACCTTGGATTGCATCATGCGAAAAAGCTTGAATGTGGTGTTGAGGTGATTAGTGGTGATTGTTACACAGTTGAATACGGTGATAGTTTGGAGATCATGGGAGCTCCGGGCTTTACCGGACATTTCAGTGCTTTCAACAAAGACAGTCTAGGGTGGTTTTCTTCTGAGCCATCATCAATTGCAGGTAAAATTATTGAAGTAAATTCTGATGGTAGTTACATACTTGAGCCTTATGAGTCCGTTCCTGAGGGGGAAGCCAAAGCAATAAAGATTCAGCGAGGTGTGGACTCTTCAACAGGAAAGAAACTTTGGTACTACCTAGAGTATCGGCAGCCTAAAGGTTTTGACAGCTATCTTGCGAGTTATTCGGATCTTACGTCTGGTGTAACAATGCGCCTAAGTACAGAGTCCGATATGAACAGTAGCCAACTTATTGATTTAACCCCGGCTAGCCAAATAACTGACTGGAACGATTCTGCTTTGGCTGTTGGAAAAAGTTATACAGATATAGAGGCTGGGTTAACCATTACCACCGAGTGGGCCGAAAATACCGGAGCAAGTGTCCATATCAGCTTTACGCAGCCAACATGCCATAAAAATGCTCCCACTGTTGCCGTTTCTCCTAGCCAAAATACCACAGCGGAGTCGGGGAGCACGCTCGGTTATAGTGTTACAGTCACTAATAATGACGCAGAAGGTTGCGATACCTCAGAGTTTGACGTTGAAGCTTCGGTACCAAGTGGGTGGAGTGCCACCTCATCTACGCTAAGTATAGCGCCAGGAGACAGTGAGAGTGTGGTCATTGATGTGACTTCTGACTTAACGGCGACGGATGGTAGTTACTCGATGCTATTTAGCGTAATAAACAGTATTGATACTGATTACTACACAAATACAGAAGCAAATTTTGTTATCAAAACGCCAGTGGACGTCTGTTCACGTGGAACGCCTTTGTTGGTGTTATCTGCAAATCAGACGGGGGAGTTTGAACCGGGCAGTACTGCTAGTTACACAGCAACTCTGACCAACCAAGATAGTGCAACTTGTGATTCGAGTACATTTACCCTATCAGCGAGTGTGCCAAGTGGGTGGACTGCTAATAGCGGTGGTATTACTTTGAGCCCTAGTGAAACTCAATCATTCACAATGAATGTTACGTCAAGCGCAGAAGCAACAGATGGAACATACGATATCGCCATTAACGCTCAGCATTCAGCAGATACGAGCCTGAATATTAGCAAAAAGGTGAGCTTCGGAATCTCAGTTCCAGTCCAGGTGAATAGCGCACCAGTTGCCCAGACAGATCGAGTGGAAGTAAGTTCAAAAGACTCAGTAAGTATTAATGTGCTCGCAAATGATAGCGATCCTGAAGGGGATAAACTAACGATAACATCTGTAACTCAGGGTTCGAAAGGAGCGGTACGAATGACGTCAGATGGTCAGTTAATATATACGCCAGCTAAGAACTTTAAAGGAAGTGATAGTTTCAGTTATACCATCAGCGATGGCGATCTTACTGCGTCAGCGCTAGTGTATATTAGTATGGCGAGCACTTCAGGCTCTAATACCAATAAAGGAAAGGGTAGAAAATAATTTTTCTGTAAACAAGGCTCAGTAAAATTAAAAGGTGCAATGTGTTAAATCATTGCACCTTTTTTAACTAAGGTAAGCCGATAACTTTATTTACCTCATCATCATTAGTTAGGGCGCCAATACGGCTTGTGCGTTGACAACAATCACTGGCTCTACTGCTGGCCCACCATCTTCATCTGCTACTGAGATTACCAATAAGCCTCCAGAGCCTGCAGATCTAAATAGGTTATCTACAGAAGCATCCGGTGTGAGCAAATCAACACTGAATGTACAGTTCATGCTACCGTTCGCAGCGATAGAGAATGGGAACGCAACTGGACAATTACTTGCGGTAATCAAGTAATGTGTATTACCTTGACCAGCTTCTATTGGAGTGCCCGCAATACTAAGAGCATTTAAATTAACCGCTTCATAGCTAGAGGCGTTCTCAATGTTAAGGCTCAATGTTAATGACAGAGCGAAATTCAAGTTGATATCAGCTGGTTCATTGATAAATGCAACTTTACCGTTATCGGTATCTGTGACGATTTCAGGAATGAAATCATCGGTTTCACCTGTTACTTCCGCTGTGTTCATATGTGGCATGTCTGGTTCACCCGATAGGAAAGTCGTAACAGTACAGAATCGACTTTCTCCAGGAGCTAAGATATCACCATAGAAGTTACAATTGCCTTGGAAGCTTCCTGCATCGAATAACACACCAAGTTTGTCATCCGTCATTTCTGTGAGAGTGATACTGTCTACAGGGGACGTATTGGTAATAGTAAACGTGAAGTCTACATTATCACCAGACTCGGTTACAGAATATGGTGGCTCGTCTAAAGCGTTAGGAGTTTTGACCAAATCAATAGCACCAGGGCTGTTACTAAAGGACACACTCGCTTGACCAGAGTCTTCATCCGAGTCGTTTTCGTTATCAAAAGCGATAGCAGTAACGTTGTTCACAAATGCAGGATCACCCACATTACCTGCAACATTTCGTGTATAGCTAAATTGACAAGACTCACCGATTCCAAGCATTGCTCCCAAGCACGTTGCTGCTTCAGTTGCGATGTTGTATTGGTCATCTGTTATAGATGTGATCTCTACCTCGTCAACCGACGAATTGTTGGTGATAACAACAGTGTATTCGACAGGTTCACCAGCAAGACTTTCGACAACGGTTGTTGGATTAGCTGATTTAGTAACAGAAATTTCAGGAGATACATTCGTGAGTTTTACGATGATCTCATTACTACAGTTTGGATTTGGCGTACCAGCGGTACTCGCGACGGTACAAGTGTTGTCTCCGACAGGTTCGTCATATTCATCGACGATAGTGGAACGAACATAGTTTTCAAACGATTCGTCAGTAGGGATATCTGGTAAGTCGTTGTCACTAATAGCAATTTTGAATGTACACTCTAAACCAACCGCTTCTGGCGGAATCTCATAAGGAAGCACGATGTTTTCACAAGCGTTGGCTAGCTCACTTGACATTAATGTGTAGTGACCTTTCGTCATGCCAATATCATTACCGCCACCTACACTGTTTAGCAAGAATGTTTGTGAATCAGAGTTAGTGCTAGAGGATATTTCATCTTCGATTTTAGTCACGAAAACGCTGTTACCAGTACTTTCAGCTGGGACGATTTTAATTGTGTAGATAAATTCGTCGCCAGGTTCTGTTCCCGCCATTTTATTAACCGATTTGGTGGAAACGGGTGGATCTGGTTGAATAAAAATTGGAATGTTGTAATTGTCGTCACAATTACATTTTGATGGAGCGCCAGGGTAGGCATCATTACCATCTTCACAGACTTCATTTTTACCAGGTTGGCGCCAGCTAACACAGTTTGGTAGGTTGAGTTGACCATCTCCGTCAGTATCTTCACACAGCGTGGTTACCTCGGCAGAATGGATAACGACTTGTGCTTGTTGTACGTCAAAACAAGCGTCACCATCGGTGTCGTTCGCGTTCTGAGAGTATTCATCGCTCAAAGTATAGATGTTACAGCTACCATTAAGTGCATTCGGTCCTCCTTCGTTCTGGAAGTAAAGTCCGATGTCATAACGATCACTTGCAGTTGATACAACTTCAAAGTCAGCGGTAAACGTTACGGTTTGTTGAGCTACACAGACCGTCGTTCCTGGGTCTACCGGATTACCACCGATTGCAGTAACTTCGATATTTGTAGCTTCTGCGATATTGATATCATTAGCGGTACAATTCAAATTCTTACCATATTGATCCTCCATACAAATACTTTGTATACCAGGGTCTTGCGCGAATGCGGTTTGCCCATAAAATGCCGCGGCACCTATTAACATGGCGCTAAGCAGCCTTTTATGTCGGCTATTTATTAAATGTTCCATCATCTACCTTCTTTTCTTCTTGAAAGTTGATAAAAGGGCGATGTGAATACCCAATGATGCCAACACTGGACTTCGGCATCATTGAGTACACGAACTGCTGTGCCCCTAGTCCTAAGACAATTACTCCAAAGTGGATAACTAGAAACTGTGCTTTTGGAGCGGTTGTCGGTGACCATAAGAGAGCAAAAATCAAACCAAGCTTAACTGTTTGATTTTTATTGTTTTTGTTTTTTGACAAGTGTCTTTAAAATACACATTGTGAACAGAGTGTTAACTTGTTCGCATTCGCATGGAAGACAGAAAACGAGAATTAAATTTAATATCAATAAGTTACAAGGAGGCAGAAGAACATACCTTTAGTATGTGTTTCTAGTTTACAAGTGAACACTTTGTCGGTATTCGATGCTAAAGGGTATGCTGAATAAATACGGAATACTGTTATTTAAGAATCTGGTGGAAGGATGGCCAATTAGATGTTTATCGAAAGGATTATTCTGAGAAGCTACATGGATATAATTAGGATAATAGATCTACAATTTGAAGGTTATTTACTCTTTCGGGCTGTTTCTTAACCATATGAATCAAAAAGATAAAATTTATTGTTGACCTAATAAATTAATCCGTTAAAGTACACCTCGTTCTCACGATGAAGGTCGCTGAGAAAGATGGTGTCTAACCCATCGCATGATTGCGTTGCCCTGGTGGTGGAATTGGTAGACACAAGGGATTTAAAATCCCTCGGCGTTCGCGCTGTGCCGGTTCAAGTCCGGCCCGGGGCACCATCAAAATCTTTGATGACAGAGATATAAAATCAGAAAGGCGCCTTGGCAGAGTGGCTATGCAGCGGATTGCAAATCCGTGGACCTCGGTTCGACTCCGGGAGGCGCCTCCAATATTTATAAAAAAACCGGCTTATAGCCGGTTTTTTTATATTTGGCATTTCAAACCATTCCAATACATATCTAAATAGTAGTTGTGTATAAACTACAGACCTAAATTAATTATTATATCTAACTTAGTTATATTTCTCTCTATATAATTATTGTTAACTTAGTCTAATACTGAATTTAATTTTGATATTTATCTCCTTTTAAATATATTTTTCTTGATTTATTAGTGTGCTCTGTACTTCGGTTTAACCTTTTAATAAATATGAGTATAGGTGAGTATTGTGATGTTTCATTGTTTTTATTTGACGTAAATTTAACAATATAATGAGTTAATGTGGTTCAGGAAATGATGAATAATATTAACATTATGTGTCGTTATTAAGTTAATGAATTTAAAGCTTATAACTTTTGTTGTGTATTTTCTTTATTTTGTTTTTCGTCCCTATTCTGCTGATATTTAAAGAATTAATTTTTGTGGTTAAACTTAATTGCTAAATTTATTTTATAATATAAATGTTGTTTATATAAAATTGTTTTTATATTCAATTAAATATTTGATAGCTAAGATAAATTTTTTGTTTATGCTCTTTATTTAAGTTGTTCGTCTTTGTGGTTGAATTTTGACCATTTGTTTTGTTATGATTCTCGCGAATATATTTTTGTTTATTATTCATTTATGAACATATTCATGTTAAATGAGGACATGCCTGGATTAGTAGGCTAGGGCATTTTATTGTCTAAATTTTATATTATTTACATTATGTATTTTCATTGAAAAATGAATTATTTACTATTCTAAATTAGGTGAAGCAGTGATAAAAAATATTAAAATAAATAGAAAAACTCTAAATAAAGGGTTGTCATTTTTATTGGTAATATTCTCTTTTCTACAGAGTACCCACTACGCCAATGCAACAGCAAATACGACGGGACAACAAAATACACTAGTTATGTTGCTGAATTTCAAAGAGAACCCGAATGAGCAACCGTTGAGCAAGGCCGAAGCAAATCATTTAGTATTTGATACTGTGGATGATTTTTATCGCGAGAATTCTTTTGGCCAGACTTGGTTTTCTGGTCAAGTTGTGGGTTGGTATACACTGCCTGTTTCAAACCAGATATGTGACTTAAGCGCCGTGCGCGAAGCGGCAGATCAGAAAGCTATTTCATCAGGTATAGACTTGGGCCAGTATGATCGTATCGTTTATATGATGACGAAAACGGCGTGCAGCATTGCTGGCTCAGCGACGATGCAGGGTAAGCCGTCACGAGCTTGGATTAATGGCAACTTTTCCGCAATGAACATTGCTCATGAATTGGGACATAATCTTGGAATGCGTCACTCGGGGGCACTTGACTGTGGTGACCAACCTATCTCAGATCACTGTACAAGACGTGAATATGGTGACAGCTATGATGTGATGGGGGGCTCTAATGGTTATATCAATACTTTCCAGAGAGAGCAGCTAGGTTGGTTAGAAGGTAGTTATGCTGCTAAAACAATTGAAGTTACTCAAAGTGGCACTTATGTAATTGCAAACTACGAAACACAAAGTAGCGCTCCTGTAACCATCAAGGTACCACGTGGTATTGATCCGACTACGGGGAAGAAAAGCTGGTTTTATATTGAGTATCGCCAATCAGTTGGCTACGACAGTTTTTTAGATGCACGCTCTTACATTTTTTATCGTGGCGATGTAACGGACGGCATTGTCATTCGCTCAGCACTAGAAGGTGATGAACGCAGTAGCAATCTGCTTCATTTTAAAATGGGCTCTGAATATTATGCCATTACTGGCTCAAACGACTGGTACGATCCAGCCATGCCAGTTGGTGATAGTTATACTGATCCGCTTTCTGGAGCGACGATCAACTTAAATAGCGCAAATGGCACTCAGGCTGAGGTTACGGTAACGCTAAGTGGTTCTGAGCTTGGTGGTGGCATGGGTAACTGCACTATTAACGCACCGAGTATAACGGCTCAAGCGATTACGAAAAACTCAGTTCTGGCAGGTGAAGATGTGCAGTATCAGGTGAGCATAACAAACAATGACTCTATAGATTGCGGAACTTCTACCTTTAATATCAATACCGTGGTACCGATTGGTTGGCAAGCTAGTGACAATCAGTTAACACTGGCTTCTGGTGAGTCCGGACAAGCAGTAGTCGTTGTGACCTCAGCAACAGAAACTGAAGCAAAAAATTACTCACTGTCTATTCAAACTGAGCACTCAGCTGATCTATCTTATGATGCTGCAACATCAGTAATGTATGCCGTGATGGCAGATGAATTGACAAAGCCTGAACTGGCTGCTGTTGATGATACCGTTATCTTGAATGAAAAAAAGTCTGTTCTAATAGATGTGTTGGTAAACGATATTATTGATGCGCAAGCTTCGGCCTCAGTCGTCTCATTTACAGAGCCTAATAAAGGCAGTGTCGAACTATTGTCAGATGGTTCCTTGCGCTACACACCAAGCCGAAGGTTCAAAAATAATGACAGCTTTAGTTATACCATTAGCGATGGTAATAGCCGCTCAACGGCCGATGTGTTGATAAAGCTACAGTCGGATGGTGGTGATAACAGCAAGCCAGGTAAAGGAAAAAACAAGTAGCAGGATCACGTAAAAATGCCTGACTCTTTGAGTCAGGCATTTTCCTATTTCTAATTATTAGAAACGCATTTTATAGGTTAAGGTCCGATGCGGGCGCAGGGCACATCTCGAGATCAACACATTGAGGACACAAGGTACATTCTGCCTCAGCAGGCATAACTGGTGCTAGATCGCCAAACACAGGAACACCCGTTGCAGTTACCATATCTTTAAAGGCACCTACATAAAATCCCGGAGTACCTTCACCCAATTCGTCTTCTCCTGGAACAGGAACGTAGCTACCTGAGTATGGAGCACATGCCCCTATAGTTCCCATAGGGGTTAGGGTACCGATAAATTGAGGATCAGCGTCTTTATCGTCAGTCACAAATACGTTATTTATGGTTACTTCGGATGTGTTACAGACTTCACCACTGTAATTCACTTGTAGTCCGTAATGTCCATAGTCGTTAAGCACTACGAGTACGTCACAATCTTTTTCAAGTGATAATGAACCGATAAGGTTTTGTTCAGGACAATCCCAACTTGCCGTGTCTTGAGTTGCCACTTCGCCACCTACTTCAGTTGCAGCTTTAGCACTAGCATGGTTCAGGATACCATTCTGGTTAATAACAAAACTGCCATTAATAACCTGTGAGTCGTCCAGATCGAGCATACCTATATTGGTTGTGTGGCTACCTAAACCATCTATATCTTCTGCGGTATCATCAGTGACGACAATATCGTATAGCGGCACAGTACCTGAGTTTGTTACGGTTAACTTGTAATTGAATCGCAATGAATCACCACCAACAACTTCGCCAAATGTACATTCTTTAACAAGAGTAATTTCTGGTTCTCCTGGTGTGTAACAGAATGACACATGGCTCAGACCGTAGTAGTTACCATTTTTAGGATTAACGGGAGAGTGTAAGTTTCCGTCGGAATAAGTTATTACACCACCGTCACTATAATATTCGTAGAAATTACCATTTGGTCCGCCTTTAACAAAGATAGAGTGGACAATACCTCCGCTGCTTGACCAATCAAATGTCTTATCTGGTTGAACATCGATAGTAACGCTTAATTCCCCATCGCCGAGCACACCATCGCCCAATTGATCTCCATCTATGCGATACTCCACGAGCCCTTCAACATTGCCCATAAGATCCGAACAAGTTGGATTGCCCTCTACGAACATAGGGTGTACCCCATTGTCTGTAGGTTCACCAGGGTCGTTAGCTAACGCATTTTGCGTGCTTAAAACAAAGCTTAGAACAACTAGTAATAAAGCCAATAGTTTTGCCTTGGTTATGTTGGCACAACTCAATACGTTTGTGATCCAACATGAATTAATATTGCTTTCCATAAAACCTCCGTTGAGCCTGGGGGGTACTGCTTACCAAAACTCGTTGTTAGTTTGTTATTTGTTGTGGAACGTCAACTTCGGGTGAAAATAAAAGCACAGAGCATGCCATTAGATAACTATTTGTATTTGCATTATTTTTGTGATTTTTGATGATAAAATTGTGTCAGCGCTTTTTACAGTTTTATGCAGGCGTATTTTTGATTTCAGTTAACTCTATGATTGGGAAGATTTAAGTTCGAAGTTAAAAATGTCCACAGCAATGTTACACAGTGTTCAGCAGTGTTACACATGAGGGTTATGGCTCCCTTAATCTCCACTGCCACAATTCAAAAAGTGAATAGCTTTAGTCGGTTGGGCCCGGAATTCGTATGCGCTACTGAGTTGCAAAGTATGGTGAGTCTAATAGAGAGTGTGTAGATGACAGTGTATATGATAGGTTGAAAATTTAGTTGGTTTGAAGGGGGCTTTAGAGTGTTTTTCAAGGTGGATAACTCTCCTGGTGCAAAGTCTTAAATGGAGGCCTTTGCACCGGGACTACTGAGGGTTAGCGGTTTAGTGCACCACAACGCTCAGGCTGGTAGGTGATATCGACAATTTCAATTGTCTTCACTTGATTATTTGGCATTGGCCATTCAAGTTTTTGACCAACAGACAAACCGATCAGTGCGCTGCCTACGGGCGCAAAAATAGAGATATCATCACTGCTTTTCAGTTCAGAAGGGTAAACCAGTGTCTTTGTCATGGTTCTATCTTCACCTGAAAATTTAAACTCTACAGTCGAGTTCATCGTGACCACGTTATCTGGCATTTGTTCTGGCTCAAGAACTGTTGCTCGGTCGAGCTCTGCTTCTAACTCCACAAGCTCCGCTGCGATGTTTGGCATTTTATCCAACAAAGCCGTGATTCGGTTCATATCTAAGCTTGAGATGTAGATAGAATTGTTTTCTGACATTTTATGACTCCCAAATAAAAGGCCGCCACACAAAAATGGGACGGCACTCTATATGTCAATTACGGTATCAATCATATGGACGCTATTCCATATGAACTAAACCTGATTTTAGTCTTTATAGTGCGACTTAGCTAGTAAAAAATTTTTGTTGTGAAGCTTGATTTTTCTAAATCTTTCAATCACTTCAGATATTGTTCACTGATCACCTTGAAACGGTGAAGTCAAGTGAGTGCGTCGTTTAGAAGCAAAGCAGGATTTATCGTAGGTGTGCTCGGTTTCGATGGTCAGCCTAACTTCATAAAAGCAAAACGGTATAGTCCGTTGCTAGCATGGCTTCGGTTATCTCAGTTTGTTAAAACTACCAATATCCGTTAATAAATTACTTTTTATTTCGCAATAGTCAGATAAATACGTTCATCTACCCCTTTAGGGTAGTTTGAAATTGTAATTGATTTACATCATGTATTAATTTTCTTTCACAATTAACAATGAGCTCAGTGATAAGAACCTAACCCTTAGGAATTATAATGAGCAAGTTGAAGCTAGTAGTCATCGGTAACGGTATGGTAGGGCACCGTTATATTGAAGACTTAGTCGAGAAAGCTGATATGTCTAATATAGACATTACGGTTTTCTGTGAAGAACCTCGTGTCGCATACGACCGTGTGCACCTTTCCTCTTACTTTTCTCACCATACTGCAGATGAACTTTCTTTAGTGAAAGAAGGCTTCTACGAGAAACACGGTATTAACATGCTGATCGGCGAACGCGCGATTAACATCAACCGTGAAAACCGCATTGTTTACTCAAGCACTGGCCGTGAAGTTCAATACGACAAGCTGATTCTTGCTACTGGCTCATTCCCATTTGTTCCACCTATCAAAGGTCACGAAAGCAAAGACTGTTTTGTTTACCGTACTATCGAAGATCTTAAAGCGATCGAAGCGTGTGCGAAGAAGAGCAAATCAGGCGTTGTTGTCGGTGGTGGTCTGCTAGGTCTTGAAGCAGCTGGTGCATTGAAAGCACTGGGTGTAGAAACGCACGTTGTTGAGTTCGCACCGAAGCTAATGGCTGAACAACTTGACCTTGCTGGTGGTAACCAACTTCGTCAAAAGATCGAGCGTATGGGCGTGAACGTTCACACCAGCAAAAATACGCTTGAGATTGCGCCAGAAGGCACAAATGCACGCAATGTTATGCGTTTTGCTGACGGTTCAGAGCTAGAAACAGACTTCATCGTATTCTCTGCAGGTATTCGTCCACAAGACAAACTAGCACGCCAAATGGAGCTAGAAGTGGCACCTCGTGGCGGTGTTGCTATCAACGACCATTGTCAGACTTCTGATGAGAACATCTACGCGATTGGTGAGTGTGCGTCTTGGAACGAAATGTTCTACGGCCTTGTTGCTCCTGGCTACAAGATGGCGACCGTTGCTGTTGATCACCTACTAGGTAACACAGAAAGCAAATTCGAAGGCGCTGACATGTCTGCGAAGCTGAAGCTGTTGGGCGTGAAAGTAGGTTCAATTGGTGACGCGAACGGTCGTACTGAAGGCTGTAAGAGTTACGTTTACCAGAACGAAGAACAAGAAGTTTACAAACGTCTTATCGTTTCTAAAGACAACAAGAAACTGCTTGGCGCGGTTATGGTTGGTGACACCTCTGACTACGGCGACCTGCTTCAACTTATGTTGAACGAAATCGACCTACCAGAACACCCAGATGCGTTGATCCTTCCTGCACACGCAGGCGCTGAGAAACCAGCATTAGGTGCAGACGCTCTACCAGAAAGCGCAGTGATCTGTTCATGTTTCGACGTGACAAAAGGCAAGATCGCACAAGCAGTTGCTGATGGTCACCATACATTGGGTGACATCAAAGCAGTGACTGGCGCAGGTACAGGCTGTGGTGGTTGTATTCCTCTAGTGACGTCTGTTCTAAATGCTGAGCTTGCTAAATCTGGTATCGAAGTGAAGAACGACGTGTGTGAGCACTTTGCATACTCACGCCAAGAGCTGTTCCACCTAATCCGTATTGAAGAGATCAAAACGTTTGATGAGCTTCTAGAGAAATACGGTAAAGGTTACGGCTGTGAAGTTTGTAAACCACTGGCTGGTTCTATCTTGGCTTCTTGCTGGGGTGAGCACATTCTTAAGCCACAACTGGTTAAGCTGCACGACACGAACGATAACTTCCTAGGTAACATCCAAAAAGACGGTACTTACTCTGTTATCCCACGTATGGCGGGTGGTGAAGTAACACCTCAAGCACTGGGTGCGTTAGCGAACGTTGCAGCAGAATACAACCTATACACCAAAGTAACCGGTGCTCAACGTATTGGTCTGTTTGGTGCTCAAAAAGACGATCTTCCAGAGATCTGGCGCAAGCTTATCGACGCTGGTTTCGAAACAGGTCAAGCGTACGCAAAAGCACTTCGTATGGCGAAGACATGTGTGGGCTCTACTTGGTGTCGTTACGGTGTTCAAGACTCTGTTGGTCTAGGCTCTTACATCGAGAACCGTTACAAAGGCATTCGTACACCTCATAAGATGAAGTTCGGTGTTTCTGGCTGTACTCGTGAGTGTGCGGAAGCACAAGGTAAAGACCTTGGCATCATCGCGACTGACGCAGGTTGGAACATGTACGTATGTGGTAACGGCGGTATGAAACCTCGTCACGCAGACCTACTTGCAAGTGACCTAGATAAAGAAACGCTGATTAAGTACATCGACCGCTTCATGATGTTCTACATCCGTACTGCTGCGCCACTACAACGCACATCAGTTTGGATGGAAAACATGGAAGGTGGCGTTGACTACCTACGCGAAGTGATTGTTGAAGACAAGCTTGGTATCAACGCTCAACTAGAAGCTGACGTAGCGAAGCTTGTAGACGAGTACGAGTGTGAGTGGACTGCGACCATCAACGACGAATCACAACTGACTCGTTTCGCACACTTCATCAACTCTGACAAGCGCGATGACAACGTTGTGTTTGTACATGAGCGTGAACAGCACCGCCCAGCAACCTTCACGGAAAAACACCCTGAAGCGAAAGGCGACATCCTACACGTAGCGATCACTGAAGCATAAGGGAAGGTTGATTATGTCATTTGAAAAGATTTGCCAAATCAGCGACATCGTACCGGGCACGGGTGTTTGTGCTTTGGTTGATGGTCAGCAAGTTGCGGTATTCCGCCCAACAAAAGCAGAAGAAGTGCTGGCGATCAGCAACACAGACCCGTTCTTCCAATCAAACGTGCTTTCTCGCGGTTTGATCTGTGAGCACCAAGGCGAGCTTTGGGTGGCTAGCCCACTTAAGAAGCAACGCTTTAACCTGACAACAGGTGCGTGCATGGAAGACGAGCGTTTTAGCGTGAAAGCGTACAAAACCCGCGTAACAAACGGCGAAGTAGAAATCTCTGCGTAAGCTTGGTTTTCATTCCCTCCTCTTAGGGGAGGGAATGAACTGAAACCTAGATTTAATAGACAAAGGCTTTCCAAGCATCAACTCAGGGGAACAGGGAAGCGAGGTGTTGTAGACAGCGTTCAGGTGTCAACGGGAAGCCTTTCTCTATTCAATCTTTAACTTTTTAACTTTCAATTTTGGATAAGGACACATTCATGTCTACTGATTTTAAGCCTGCAGAATTCGTGCAAACCATGATCAATGTTGGTGAAGCGAAAACCAATACAAGCTCGCGAGATCTTCTGCTTCGCGGTACGATGGCTGGCGTTATTCTTTCGCTTGCGGTGGTGGTTGCTATTACCGCGATTGTACAAACGGGTATCGGCCTTGTAGGAGCACTTGTTTTCCCCGTTGGTTTCGTAATTCTAAGTGTGATGGGGTATGACCTAGTAACCGGTGTTTTTGGTCTAGCGCCTCTGGCTAAGTTTGCTAACCGTCCGGGCATCACTTGGGGTCGTATCTTCCGTTGTTGGGGTCTTGTAGGCTTGGGTAACCTTATCGGTTCTCTGATCGTTGCTTACCTAGTGGCTATCTCTCTAACAGGTAACTTCTCTCTAGAACTGAACGCAGTAGCGAAGAAATTTGTGGCTGTTTCCACCGCGCGTAGCCTTGGTTTTGAAAATATGGGTATGGACGGATGGATCACGTGTTTCGTACGCGGCATCTTCTGTAACCTAATGGTATGTCTAGGCGTTATCGGCAACATGACAGCACGTTCAGTATCTGGTCGCGTAGCAATGATGTGGTTCCCAATCTTCATCTTCTTCGCTCTAGTATTCGAGCACACAGTAGTAAACATGTTCCTATTCCCACTAGGTATGATTCTAGGTGCGGATTTTGGTATCGCGACTTGGTTGAACTTCAACCTTATCCCAACCATCCTAGGTAACATTGTTGGTGGTCTAGTAATGACTTGTATTCCACTGTACCTAACTCACGCTAAAACTGCGCCTTCTATCAATGCTGAAGAAGAAGTAAAAGCGCAACCTGCAATGGCTAAATAACCATTAACGGGTAATTCGCTTAATATGGTCCCGCTTCTGGATGGGCGGGACTATTCTCTAACTAGATTTCAATTTTTAACTTTCACTTTCGCGACATATTTTATTGATTTAGCTATAAAAAGTAATAACTCCTTAGAGTGGTTTTAGCCCTAAGTGCATAACGCGAGTGTTACTCTTTATATCTAAATTTTTCGATAGGCGTTGATATGACTACTGCTCACTCATCTTTAAACAGCGGCTTTGTTTCTCTTGTTGGTGCAGGTCCAGGTGATCCTGATTTGCTCACAGTAAAAGGCTTAAAAGCCATTCAAGCGGCTGAAGTTGTTGTATACGACCGTTTGGTGTCGAAAGACATTCTAGAATTGGCTCATGCATCAGCAGAGATGATCTACGTAGGTAAAAAATTAGACTTTCACTGTGTGCCTCAAGATCAAATCAACCAAATCTTGGTGCAGAAAGCACAAGAAGGTAAGCGTGTTGTGCGTCTGAAGGGCGGTGACTCATTTATCTTTGGCCGTGGCGGTGAAGAGTTAGAAGAACTAGCGGAATTTGGTATCAAATACGAAGTGGTTCCGGGTATCACAGCCGCAGCGGGCGCAACGGCTTACGCTGGTATTCCATTAACACACCGCGATCATGCGCAAAGCGTTCAATTCATCACTGGTCACGTACAAAAAGATGGTCGTGAGATTGAATGGCATTCTCTAGCACAATCCAACAACACACTTGTGTTCTACATGGGTTTGAAGCAAAGCGGCCACATTATGGATAAGCTGATCACTCATGGGTTAGATCCTGAGATGTCATGCGCCATTATTGAAAACGGTACGCGCCCGGAGCAGCGCGTGTTCCAAGGAAAGTTGAACGAGCTATCGATCATGGCAGAGCAAGCCGTGAGTCCAGCATTGATTGTGGTTGGCAGCGTGACTCAACTTCACAACAAGTTGGATTGGTTCGCAAAGTAATACTGCCCAGAAGTGACTATATTTTACAGGGGCTTTGTTGCCTCTGCATTTCTTGCTTACGCATAGGCATTTGATCAATGAGGTTGTTGATAAACGACCAGTCTGTTTCTGCGCCCCAGCGGTGCTTTTCTAGACCATCTTTACCAAGCAAAATAGCGGTATGAGAACCTTTTTCGACCTCATAAAGACGAGCTAGCATTTTTAGGTCGAACTCTTCTTTAAGCCAAGCAGGAAAAGTATAACCTTGTTCTGTAATGACCAGCGTGACGACATCTCTGTCTTCCAACTCACACTCATTCATAAGTGTTTCTAGCAAGAATTGTTTGACGTATTCATCATTTTCTGGCGCAAAGTAGAGCACACTTCTATGTGGCCAGTATTTGGAGTGCGCTGGATAACCAAATGCTGTCGATGACAAGATACAAGAAAGCAGTATCACTAGTAACTTTCCGCCCATGACAGTTCCCCTAGAAACCCAAATAACTTTTTATACGTTAAGTTTAGTGGAATTGGCTCATTGTGCTTTTTCCAAAACTGGCATAGGGTAGGCAGCAAATAAATTGAGCGTAGAAATAGATGAGTTCGGAAAGCAAACAAAAAATCGCCATTTTGGTTGATGTACAGAATGTGTATTACACCTGTCGCGAAGCGTATCGAAGCAATTTTGATTACAACCAGTTTTGGTATGTTGCCACACAAGGGAAAGAGGTGGTAAGTGCTCGTGCTTATGCTATTGCGAGCAATGATCCCAAGCAACGTCAGTTCCACCATATTCTTCGGGGTGTTGGCTTTGAGGTGATGCTTAAACCCTACATCCAGCGTCGTGATGGTAGCTCGAAAGGCGATTGGGATGTGGGTATTACTCTCGATGCAATTGAAATTGCTCCCGAAGTTGAGGAAGTGATTCTAGTTTCGGGAGATGGAGACTTTAGTCTGCTAGTAGAGAGAATTCAGCAGCGCTTCAATAAAACGGTGACCGTTTATGGTGTACCTAAACTTACATCTCAAACTCTGATTGATTGTGCCGACAATTTTGTCGCGATTGATGACGATTTCTTGCTGTAGTAATAGTGCAATAAAGAAAGGCGAGTCACTCAGGCTGTACGAAACGTACAATGACTCGCCTCTAATTTATCGTTGATTTGGCTAGTTACGAAGGAATGATCATTTGCCCTAGCAAGTAACCCAAGCAACACGCACCAATCACGCCGATTAAGCCCACAGACATGAATGAGTGGTTGAAGTACCACTTACCAATCTTAGTTGTGCCCGAGGTATCGAAGTTCACAGTCGCGATATCTGAAGGGTAGTTTGGAATAAAGAAGTAGCCGTATACCGCTGGCATCAAGCCGATAAGCAGCGCAGGTTCCAAACCTAAGCCGAGACCAACAGGCAGCATCATGCGAGCCGTTGCAGCTTGAGAGTTCACCACAACCGACACAATGAATAACGCAAGCGCGAATGTCCAAGGATAGTTGGTTACCATCTCTACGATGCCGGATTTAAATTGAGGCATAGCGTACTGGAAGTAGGTATCTGACATCCATGCAATACCGAAGATAGCAATCGCCGCCACCATACCAGATTTAAATACCACCCCATTTGGTACGTCACGCGGGTCAGTTTTGGTCGCAAGCAAAATGATACCGCCGAAGCAGAGCATCATCATTTGAATCACAACTGCCATGCTGATTGGCTTCGAGCCATCTACGATGGTACGAATGTCTGGCCACATCGCGATAACGACGATAACCAAGATAGAAGCAATGAACAGCAATACAGAGTTACGAGCACTTGTTGGTAGTACTTCATCAAGAGACGTTGCAGTTGTGTTGAGGATTTTTTCTCTCCACACAGGATCTTTCAAACGCTCTTGGTATTCTTCATCGTCGTCTAGCTCTTTACCACGCTTTAGGCTGTAAAGTGACATCAACAACGTACCGAATAGCGTTGCAGGTACGGTAACGAGCAGAATTGAGAGCAGAGTGATCTCGTGTTGAATGTCGGAGAGTTGCGCCAAGTAGTAAACTACGGCCGCTGAAATTGGCGAGGCTGTGATTGCGATTTGAGAGGCGACAGAAGCGGCAGCCATAGGACGCTCTGGACGAATGCCGTTTTTCAATGCAACGTCGCCAATGATTGGCATGATAGAGTAAACCGCGTGACCTGTACCAAGTAGGAAGGTCATAAAGTAAGTCACGAACGGCGCAATAAGGGTGACGCGTTTTGGGTTCTTACGAAGCACACGCTCGGCAACTTGCAGCATGTATTTCAAACCGCCAGCGGCTTCAAGAATGGAAGCACATGTTACCACCGCTAAAATGATCAACATAACGGTGACAGGAGGAGAGGTTGGCGGCATCTTAAAGATGAATACTTCAATCACCAAGCCAATTCCGGATACGACCCCAAGGCCTATACCACCATAACGTGAGCCGATATACAGCATCACGAGCAAAAATAGAAACTCAAGATACAACATGTGGATTTCCTTATTCAAAACAGAGGGCTACATAGCCAAATTACCTCTTTGTATTGTCTCGATATTCAGAAAGAAAATACTTCATGTTGTTCACAATCCGCTGGATAAGAAACAGCAATATTCAATTATTGGCAATAACTCACGCTACACAGGGGAACTGTTAACACAGTTTTATCAGGGTGTTTTTATGCTGTGTATTTTTGCGATCATGTGAGCGTTAAATGCGAAGAGGTTTAAGAGTTTGTTGCTATTCATCGCATACGTAACCAGACCTTACAGCTTCACAGAACTCGGAAATACATTCATAACTAACCCTAAGAGTGCTTCTTTGTTATGAAAACGCAAAGGATAATAGTTTGCATTGCGATTGGTGCTTGGGTATAAAGGTGTCAGAATGACTACACCAACAATAAGCCATCATGTCTGAGCAATTTTTCCCGCAACTGTTTCAAACTTCGAGTGAGATTACACCTTACCTACACGGTGATATCGGCGAGATAGGGCAAGAAGCTATCCATATCGAGAATGATATCAACCCGATCATCCAAGGCCTTTACCAGCAAATCTCGGAGGCTCATCCGGAAGCGGGAAAAGCATATTGGTTGACAAGAACGTGGGATTTACTTTGTTGGCAGCCAGTTTATGTCGCATTCATCTCTATTTACGGTTACCACACGTTGCCAAACATTCGCGAGATAGCGCAGCACCTCAAACCTTGTTTTGTTTCTGGGTACCGATTCGCCGACGAAGCGCATATACATGGCGAGCCAGAAGCGTTGATAAAAGAGGCGGGGCGTCAAATCCGAGAACTGTTCGACTTCTATCAACAAGAGATGAGTCAATGGACACGCATTCGTCCTGGCTTCACCCATCAATTGATGTCGGACGGAATCATGGCTTGTTTAATTCGTCTCCAACAGCGCTTTCCGCAAATGACTAACTCGACACTTCAGGAGCATGCGGTCTTGTGGCTAAGCGCAATGGGTTTGGATGTTGATAATAGCCGCTCACTTCATGAGACGGAATCTGATCAGCCGCTAAAGTTAGTAAGAAAAAGTTGTTGTTTAGTCTATAAGTGTGAAGGCAGAAAGCTTTGTGCAGATTGTCCTCGTTTAGAGGAAAATCGACAGCTTATGAGCAAGAAGGTTCTTAATTAACATTTATTTAACTTGTGTAACAGTGCTCGATTTGAGAGTGAGAATAAGTATCATTGCATGCTCTTGTTGACAACAAAAAGATAAATACAATGATGAAAAGGACGTTTTCTTTCAATCTCATCGTACTTGCGATGAGCAGTGGATACGCAGTTAGCTCAATAGCAGCAGAAGATCTTCAACAAACATCGACTCCGAGCGATGAGCAATTGGTTGTCGTAGGCAGTGTGATGCCGAAATCGATCTCCGATATTCCAGGAACGGTTTGGTTTGTTGGCCAAGAAGAGATTGCTCAGCAATATCGTGCGGGCAAGACACTGGGTGATATTCTTTCTGCAACCATCCCTTCTTTAGACGTCGGCACCGGTGGTCGAACTAATTATGGTCAGAACCTTCGCGGTAGAGCAATGTTGGTAATGATTGATGGTGTCTCGTTACAGTCTTCTCGCCCGATTAGTCGTCAGTTAGACGCAATAGACCCATTCAACATCGAGCGAATTGAAGTACTATCTGGTGCAACCTCCATTTATGGTGCAGGCGCTACTGGTGGTGTTATTAACATTATCACCAAGAAAGCGTACTCGGATGACTTGTCGTTTGAATCCTACGTGAGTGGCACTACAGGTTTTAATAGCAGCGATGACTTTGATTACAAACTCGCTCAGTCTATCTCGGGTGGTAATGAGCGAATTACCGCTAGAGGTTCGGTTGTGTACACCGAGACACAAGGTGCATTTGACGCAAATGGCGACATTGTCACCCCAGACATTTCACAGGGCTCCTTGCAGTATAATTCAACGCTCGATGTTATGGGATCGACCGAGATTCAAATCTCCGATGCCAGCAAGTTAAACCTTGTCGCACAATACTATGACAGCCAGCAAGATTCGCCATACGGTTTGTACATTGTTAACAATAAATTTGTTGATGTACGAGAGGGGTTCGATTCCGACCGTGAACATGGTACAGAGCGAGTTCTCTTAAGTGCGAACTACGCTCACGACAGCGTATTCGGTCATCAACTGATAGGCGAGTTATCTTACCGTAGTGAAGACCAAACCTTTACTCCTTATTACCAAAGTGCCTCTCAACAAAAAACAGAAGTTTTTGCTGGGCGCTTAGCGTTAGCTAAAAGCTGGGAGTCATTCAAACTTGTTTATGGTGTCGATGCGTACTTAGACCGTTTTGAAAGTAACCAGGCTCTGTTCGATCCAACCATTGCGAACAGCTCTGGGAACTTAATTAATCGAACCTATGCCGAAGTGGGGCGTTACCCAGATGTTGATGTGGCGTCTTACGCAATATTTGTCCAAGGGGATTACCAAATCAATCAAGATTGGTCAGTACAAGCAGGCTACCGCTACCAATACATGGACAATAAGATTGATGATTTTGTTGCCTATAGTATACAAAAGAAGATCGCATCGGGTAATGGTGTATCAGCGGATGCGGTACCAGGTGGCAGCACTGACTACTCTGTGAGCTTATTTAATTTGGGCACTATTTATCAGCTTAACGATGAATCTCAGCTTTGGGCGAACTTCTCTCAAGGTTTCGAACTCGCTGATCCTGCAAAGTACTACGGCCAAGGTAGCTACGATGCCGCGGATGCAAATGGTCACTACGCGTTGAACAATAGCATTAATGTATCTGACTCAAAAATGTCGGGCATCAAAACGGACAGCTATGAAATTGGTTACCGATTAGATACGGATACTGTCGCACTGCAAGCGGCGGGTTACTATTCGGTTTCGGATAACTCAATCAAGTATGACAAGAAGACGCTCCTAATCACCAATGTTGATGACGAGCAACGTGTATACGGTGCCGAAGCAAACATTAACTACTGGGTAAACCGTGATATTTTGTTAGGTGCATCAGGTCACTATGTGGTTTCTGAGCTTAAAACCAACGGTAAGTGGGAAGATCTAAGCGCGGGTAAAGCAAGTACATCAAAAGCGAACGCGTGGGCGGCTTACTATCAGGATGGCTATTCAGTACGTTTACAAAGCCAGACGATGTTTGATTACGAAGATGACGCAAACAATAAACTAGATGGATACACTACGTTTGATCTTCTTGGTAACGTAACACTACCTATCGGGCAGTTAGGTTTTGGTATTCAAAACCTATTTGACGAAGACTACACAACCGCTTGGGGACAACGTGCGCAGATTCTTTATGCAGCACACTACGATGCAGCAGCGTACGACTACAAAGGAAGAGGTCGCACATTCACACTGAACTACAGTGTTGAATACTAAAGCTAACTCGCTCCAAATATCAAAAAAGCCGCTTGAAGCGGCTTTTCTTTTAGGCTTGATCTGTCTGCGCTGTGTCTACAACGTTTTCCGTGTGTTCTGAAGCTTGGTTTTGTTCTTCAGCTTCCATTTTCGCGCGTTCAGCTTTGGAGATATAACGCGGCTTATTGCTCTTATGTAGCTTAGCGTTATGCTTCTTCTGCTTCGCTTTCAAGATCTGATTGATTTTCTTCTTGCGGTTCATGGTGGTGGTCCTTTAATTTAGCGAGGCAGGATAGTTACTTTTTTATCAAGTTACAACTAAATAAGCGCCGGTATCGGTCGCAAAATTCAAGTACGTTCCTATGTCCAATCATCTATCGCGTTTTAATGGAGCCCAAATGAAAACACTGTACACCGAACGTTTGATACTGCGTCTTGTGAGTGTAGATGATGCACCATTTATACTAGAACTTTATAACCACCCAGACTTCTACCGTTTTGTCGGAGACAAACAAATTCGTACCGAATATGAAGCGGCGCGTTACATAAAAGAAAACATGCTACGCATGCAACAAATTAAAGGCGTGAGTTTACTCGTTGTAGAGAAGAAAGAAGATGGGCAACCCATCGGGATTTGTGGGTTGGTTAAACGTGACACATTACAACACTATGATCTCGGATATGGATTTTTACCTTCCGCTTATGGCTTCGGCTACGGAACGGAGTCTGCAACCGCAGTGCTGGAATACGCTAGAGAGGAAATGAAACTCGATAATTTGGTTGCCATCACCAATAATGACAATATTCGTAGTATAAGTTTGCTCAAAAAACTGGGCTTTGAGTTTGAACGAGTTGAGCAGCAATATGATAATGGCCGCACGTTAGAACTTTACACAATGATGTTGTGATTTTTGGATAGCGCATGAGCGATATTTTACTTGGCAAACTCGCCACTGAATTTAAGACAGTAAAAGCCATGGTAGAGGTTTACTGTCATGACCATCATGGAACAAAACGTGACTTATGCTCAGAATGTCGTGAGCTGCTTGAATACGCAGAAGTGCGCCTCGACCGCTGTCCTTATGGAGAGAATAAACCGACGTGTAACAAATGTCCGATTCACTGCTACAAACCAGAGCCGAAAGAACAAATGCGTTTGGTCATGCGTTACTCTGGCCCCAGAATGTTACTGAAACATCCCATCTTGGCGGTTCGTCATTTGCTTCATGAAAAGCGCATGGTACCGGAAAAGCCTGCAGCGAACGCGTCAAACCGTCACAAGCGTTTATCTAAACAAAAATGCGAAGAATAAAAAAACGAGGGCGACATGCCCTCGTTTTCGTTGAGTAGAAGCGGCGTGGTTAGAGGCCAGCGGCCATACGCTGCTTGGTTTTGCTCGCAGCAAGTAGCATGTATACGCCAGTCGCAACCAAAGCGGCAAACAAGTAGCCTAGCAAGCCGTGTTCTTGGCCCATGAATTTATCAGCGACAACAGGACCAGCAACAGAGCCGATGCTGTAGCTAAACAGCATGACTTGTGTCGCAGAGACAATAAAGCGTTCATCAAGACCTTCGCAACCTAAGTTGATTGCAATCGGGTACAAAGCAAAAGTAGCTGCACCTAAAAAGAATAATGCAGCAGCCAATACCACGGCTGACGAGGAAATAAACGTCATACCGATCGAAAAAATACCCAAAATACAGAAAAACGCCATTAGCACTGTGCGGCTCATGTATTTGTTTAACGCGGTCACCATTGGTTGAACTAGCATGCCACCTAGAATCACTAGCGCCATCAATGTACCAATGTCTTGATGGCTAATTTTACGGTTAGTTAACTCAACTGGCATTAATCCGTAGATCGCGCCTAAGGTCAAACCTGAAACAACACAACCAATAATTGCTGCATGGTTTAGTTTGGCAATTTGCTTAAATGATAAAGCGGTTGATTCATGGCTGTTTGGCTGCTCACACTCAATGAACATTAGCACCAGCATCGCCATTAGGATCAACGTCGTGATCGCAATAAACGGAACGCCGCCACTTACGCCAAGCACGCCAATACCAAACTGGCCTAATGCTGAACCACCATAAAGCGATAGCATGTACAAGCTCAAACGTTTCGCACGCGATGCTTCGTCTCCAGACATTAGCCAAGACTCAACAATGACAAAAACACCAGCAACCGCGATACCCGCAATAAAGCGAGCGGCAAGCCACATCAATCCGTTAGCAAACACGGGTAGTGTGACGATAGTTAGCGAAAATACGGCCAAGCAACCAATAAACGCGTTACGGTGACCAACTTGACGTACGATACGTTCAATAAAAATAGCACCGGTTAATAAGCCGCCATAAAACACACTCGCCAACCAACTCGCGTAATCTGCTGAGATGTTGTATTCACCGAGCATGAGAGGGATCAAGCTCATTAAATAGCCCGAAGCCACCGCATAAAGAGACAGTGCGACGACTGGAACTGTAACTCGTGGTGATGCTGCAGGAACGACTGTGTTTTCCACTGTTTTGCGCCTATAAGTTAAATGAAATCTAAGGGTTATTCGGCGCGAATATGAGGCTAATAGTTAGGCAAGTAAAATGATAAATTTAAGTCGTTTCGATAAATAATATTTGTTAACTAGATAGGTTGATAAGTTGCATAAAAACGCCAACCTACAAACAAGGTTGGCGTGGAAGATTATTTAGTAAGTGCTTGATTTAACCATTGATCGAATTGAGTTTTAGGTAACGCACCATTGATCATATCAACGCGTTGACCATTCTTGAAAACCATAATGGTAGGAATACTGCGAATACCAAATTGCGTCGCAAGTTGTTGTTGAGCTTCGGTATCAATCTTAACAAAACGAGCCGTTCCGGCTTGCTCATGAGCAACATCAGAGAAAACAGGAGCAAAACCAACGCACGGGTTGCACCATGGGGCCCAAAAATCTACTACAACAGGCATATCACTTTGTAATAGAGCAGAAAAGTTATCTTGTGTACCTTCGATAGGCGAGCCGTCTAAAAGTGCACTTTTACATTTACCGCAAGTTGCAGATTCGGCAACGCGCTCATTAGGGATACGATTTAGACCGCCGCACGAAGGGCAGCGAGTTTTAAACGATGACATGACTTCTTCCTTTATTACGTATTGATGAAAACATGACTTACCAGTCAGCCTCATTATTTGTATACTTATTTTTTAACCTGCCGAAATAACGCAGCGCAGGTTTGTATTTGAGCCTAAGGTTCTAAGAAATTTTATTAAAATACAACAATAAATAGGTCTGCGATGACAAATTACTACGCTGAAATTACAGGTTGGGGGAAATGTGTTCCGCCAGCCGTGCTCTCTAACGATGATCTTAGCACTTTCCTCGATACTTCCGATGAGTGGATTCGTACCCGCACTGGTATCGAAAACCGCCGCATTAGTCATGTAAACACGTCAGACATGGCGACCGTTGCTGCTAAACATGCATTAGCTCGAGCAGGCGTCGATGCCACAGACGTGGATTTAATCATTGTGGCGACTTGTTCACCAGATTCATTGATTCCAAATATCGCGTCTAAGGTACAGCAGAACCTAGGTATTCGTGCAGCCGCTGCCTTTGACTTAAATGCCGCATGTACGGGATTTGTCTATGGCCTAGAAACGGGCACACGTTTGATTCAATCAGGTAACTATCGTAACGCGATCATTATTGGTGCGGAAAGATTGTCTTTCTACATCGATTGGGCAATGCGAGATACCGCTGTTCTATTTGGTGATGGTGCGGGCGCCGTTGTGTTATCAAGAACGGAAAAAGAAACGGGTTTACTACAGTCTCAAATCGGTTGTGACGCAAAAGGCCGCGATATTCTGTCCGTACCAAAGTTTGGTACTTGTATGGATCGCTTTGCGGAAGACAACGGTTACTGGGATTTCAACTTTGTAGGACAAGAAATTTTCAAACGTGCAGTAAAAGGCATGGGGCTAGCTGCGAAAACCGTACTGAAAGCATCACAGTTAACGACGGAACAAATCGATGTTGTGATTCCGCATCAAGCGAATATTCGTATTATTCAAACCTTGTGTGACCTGTCTGGAATTCCACACGACAAAGCGTTTGTTAACATTCAAAACTATGGCAATACTTCAGCTGCGACGGTGCCAATTGCATTGTGTGAAGCGGTAGAGCAAGGTCGAGTTAACCCAGGTGATAACATGCTTCTTGCTGCGTTTGGTGCAGGTTTGACATGGGGTGCGGCAGTATTGAAATGGGGTGACCGCGTAACGCCAATTGGCGAAAGTGATGCGGTTCTGCCTGAATGTGAGCAATCCGCGTTAGAATTACTTGAGCGTGCCATTAAGCTGTGTAACGAACGCCGTCGCGACGAGGTGTAACGGACACTTTGCAAACATAAGATGAGTAAGGGAGCGCGAGTCTCCCTTATTTGATGATGCGTTCTACAGCTACCTGTAAAATATCTTACGACATAAAACCCAGGTTTGAATGAGTAAAATTACGGATGTTCGGGAACACGTATTCCAGTGCAGCGTTATCACTCACGCCCATCCACTGCGCTAGTGTTGAACCAACTTGATCAGCGGCAATTTTGGGTATGAGTCGGCCTTGAGAGTAATCATCGTTTCCGCCCAGTATTAGTTCCGGCCATGTACCGATAGGTTGTTTCCCATTTACCGCGCCTCCAATTAATAGTTGATGGCCACCCCAGCCATGATCGGTACCATTTCCGTTGCTCATCATCCGTCGACCGAAGTCAGACATAGTGAAAGAGGTGACTTGCTTGTTTAGCCCTAACCGTTCGACCGCACGATACATTGCTAAAAGGTTTGTCGCGAGATCCTCAAGTAACACTGGATGACGTGCCAGTTGCGAATCGTGTAGGTCATACCCAGAGTGTTTAACGAAAAAGACTTGTCGTTGCTGCTTCAATACATCTTGGCTTGCTATCAATTTGTACACGGTTTGCATCTGCTTGCCGAGCGTCGATGACGTAAACAGCGGCTCGTCAGCAATGTGGTTGAGTTGCTCGCTCAGTACACTGCTCATTACCATCGACTCATCAACCATCAAATTAAAATGACCATTAAATGGATTGTCAGTTTGATGAGAGAGAAGGCGATCATAGATCCCCTTGTATAGCGGGTTATCAATCGCGGTAAGCTGAACTGCGCGATCTTTTTTCAGGACGGTTTGGCGGTGTTCCATTGCCCGTAACCAAAGCGAGTTGCCATGCACACTGTATAGCGGTGTTATTTCTGATTCAGAGTTTAATACATCCAACATTCTGCCAGCCCAACCAAGATTTTTAGACTCGCTCATTCCACCAAGTAACCAAGCGTCTGTTTGAGAATTATGAGAAAACAGTTGCTCGGGAAGTGATGCTTCACCTTGCTCAATAGCTTGTTTGGTGACGGGATGGTTGAGAATGCCACTATTGAGCACGATGCTGGCATCGCCTTGTTCGAAAACGGAAGTTAACGCATTTAACTTTGGGTGTAAGCCGAGCTTCACTGGGTGATTTGAGCTATCGACAGCACTCAAATTGATAGGGAGTATGTCTTCTTTGGCGACAGAGAGTGGCCCTCTGACTTTGGAATATTGATGATAGTGCGCCTCCGATAATGGCAGTATGGTGTTGAATGCATCGTTTCCGCCTGCTAAATACACACATATTAATGCTCGAAAGTCATTGGATGGCGCTGCGAGAGAGTAACCTGGCAGACTAAGAGAGGCCAGTGCGCCCATCGATAGCGTGCTTTGTATAAAATGTCGTCGTGAAATATCCATAATTCACTCCTAATCCTGAATATAGAATTCGTCGCCAGAAATGGCGGTAAATATCACTAGAGCGAGTTTTGTTGTTGGCACATAGTCCCCACGATAATCATTCAGGGCGGTGAGCATGAGCTCTTTCAATTCAGCAGAAGCCGTTCCAGCAAAGAAACGCTCGTTAACCAATTCGACTAAGGCACGGTGATCGTCCAGAAGAAGATAAAACTCGTTAAGATCGAAGTGGTAGGAATCACCACCTCCTCTACGAGTGCTGGTTAACATATAGTTGACCAAATCGGTATAAACAGACCAATTGAGAAGTTCATACTCTGGAGAGTTAATACCAGACTCCGTAAACTCGTTAGACGGCTGATAGTCTGGAGAGTAAAAATTAAAAACGGAAGGAGAACGAAGCGGCCCTTGATTAGCGATGTTCATCATCGTTGTTGCGTCTTCGTAACGTGATCCTTTAACCGTAAAACCTGATGCTCGATGAAAATTAGTCAGGACCAGTATCGGTTCTTTCACTTTTATAGGCGGGGTATCCGTCATCCCTAATGCTTCAGGGTCGAGCAATATGGCTCGAACAACGGCGGTTAGATCGCCTTTTTCTCCTTCCCCATTGTTGTTAAATATCGTAGCAACACGCGCGACGTACTCTGGGCTTGGATTTGAACTGACCAAACGTTGGATAAGTAACTTTGAAACAAATGGAGCAACATTTGGGTGAGACATCAACATATCAATCACTTTTGAAAGCTCTTCTTGTGCGGTTAGACCCGATGGGATCACGTTCCCTAGAAATCGCTTCTCGCCGGTGTCGTGTCTTTGACTGATAACTCGCATCGGTTTCACGAATGCGATGTCGGAATTTTTCCATCCAGTTAATGCTCGCGCGAGCTCTTGAATATCAGTTTGATTGTACGTGGGGATAGGTTTGCCTGTTGCGTGGTTTAGCTTTTTACTGCCATCTAAATTGAGTTCATACAAACCGATAGTGAATAACTGCATTAACTCTCGAGCAAAGTTCTCATCGGGAAGCGTTCCTGTCGCACTATTTTCTTTTGCACTACCGAGCATAGACAAATAGCTCCCCATGACTGGGTGGATGGAAACGTCATACAACAGGTCTCGGTAGTTGCCAAACGCATGCTCAACCAACAGATCGTAGTAATTCACTAACCCTGTAGGTTTGCTGGAAAGAACGCCGCCATAACGAGAAACGACTACGATCTGACTCAATGCATAAGCCGTTCGCTGTCTGAGCTGATCTTCAGCAGTAACAACAATCTGATACCAAGCATTTTCTCGGTTTGACTGTAGGCCTTTAGAAAAAGGCGTTTGATAAAGTGGTTGATGGTAGGTTGCTGGCAGGTTGATTTGTTTCTGTATCCAGTCCTCTAACCCGTTTTCCCTAACCTCATTAATTAACGCAGGAGTTGGTCCAAAAGAGGTTTGATAGAGAAAACGCGCAACGGTTTGATCGGATGGGGATTGCTGTATTTGTGCTGATACATTAGGCACATGGCTCAGCAATAAGATAGCCAATCCTAGTACCCAAGCAGAGATTTTATTTAGCTTCTGACGTCTCATAGTTAACTCGCTTACCCGAAGTAACGATTTAAGTCCATTTAACGGGAGTTATTAAGCTCTTTTGAGCTGTTTAGTAAATTTATGAAAATCAAGCAGCTGCATAGGCGAGTATAGTAGCAATAAGTGGTGAACAAAAAACTCAAACGATGAATTTGGTACTATAGTGCTAGAATTTTTTGATGCTATTTTTTCTAAGATACTGATATTAAATATGGCCAATGAAGAGTAACAAGCAGAGATATCGCAATGGATATAGAAGGGGGACAGCTAAAGTACTGTTAACAAGAGATTGGTATGTTTGTTAAGGCTTAATTTAGTTTCAAGAAATTATTGAGCCAATAAATAAAGTCCATTGGTTTGCACAAGAGAAAACCACACGGATGTTCTCTTGTACAAAGCAACAAAGGTTATTTTCGGGCAAGCTTATGGTGAGCACGAGAAAAGTGATCGGCACAAAATGCGCCCACAATCGAGAGTTCGCCAGCCAGACAAAGCGAAGCTGCGACTTCGGCTAACGCTTTCGCATTGCCGTTGCCGTGCAAACCCAAAATATCCAAACATGCTTTTTGCGTTGGAAGGCCAGTACCACCGCCAACCGTTCCCACCATGATGTTTGGCAAGGTCACGCACGCGTACAAGTTGCCTTGAGCGTCCACATCCATACGAGTGATTCCAATGGCAGACTCTGCAACGCAAGCGGCATCTTGACCACAAGCAATGTACAGCGCGGCAAGGGCGTTTGCGTAATGCGCGTTGACGCCAATTGTCCCGCTGAGTAAACCGCCCACTGTGGTCATTTTGCCAAATTGAATCATAGACTCCGGCGTCGTATGCAGATATTTTTCCACCAACTCAGCAGGAATGGTCACTTCGGCGGATACTTTCTTACCGCGTACCGAGCGCAGTGTGTGCGCGTTTGGTTTTTTGTCACCTGATAAGTTGCCATCCAAGAATGCTTGAGTTGGTTTGATTGGGCTGGTCGCCAAAATATGATGGAACACTTCGTTTGTTGCGATGGTCACCATGTTTTGTCCGGAAGCGTCACCGGTCACGTATTCAAAGACCAAATAAACATGGTTTCCTTCGATATTTACATTGATGTCTTTGAGTTTGCCATGTGAGGTGGTGGATTCCGCAATTTGACGAAATACGTCAAACTGGGTCACAACCCAACTGACGAACTGGCCGGCGTCAGCAAGGTGATTAAAGGCGAATACTGGTGTTCGGCTCACCCCTTCACTTAGTAACAATGCGCTCGCGCCACCAGCGGCGGTGATAAGATTTGCGCCACGGTTGTAGGAAGCGACTAACGCGGCTTCTGTCGTTGCGAGCGGAACCAAAAAGTCATCGTTCGCATACAAGCCGTTGACGCGCAAAGGGCCTGCAATGCCGACCGGCACATTAACAGTACCAATGAAGTGCTCGATGTTGTTGGAGTAAGCATCGCGGTGTGACTGCGTGAAAGGATCAAGGAGATGATCTTTATTGGTCACGTGTTCCAATACTTGCCAACGGCGCGCCAAATGCTTATCCGATAGGCCAGGGCTTAAGCAGAGACGTTTCTCTGGCTTGTGAAACTTCGGTTCTAATGCCGATTGAATCTTACTGCTGGTTTCGATATCGGAAAGGGCGGAGCTTTGAACAGGGTTATCTTGGTTTAACTTCGGCATACAAACGTTAACTGAAAAATCGAACCAGAGATTGTAGTGATTGAGGCTTTGATTACAACGTTGATTATACGTTTTGCAACAAATACCACTGTGCAAGCGCCTTTATTATCCAAGTGATTTGATATTGGAGCGACGAATTTATCGGACATAAATGGGTTTTGACAATGAATGTTGAGTAAATGGTAGATCCGGGAGGTTATGGCTTTTAGAGAAACTGGCCTGTAGGTGTTTTGATTCGACAAGGTGTAAGCATGAGTGCCTTAAGAGCGGAATGGTTCAATCTATGAAAGGAATAAATTGTCTAACCCAGTCCCTTGGGTCAGACGTTAGTTTGAATCAGTTATTCAAAAACTAGTTGAAGGCGCGAGCCACACGTCCCGCACTTTGAATACGGTAATGGCCAACGTAAGCAGGAACAAATACAGATTGTCCTTTCGCGGCGGTTAACGTCTCACCGTTATCACTGATGAGTGTCAGGTCGGCATCAATCGCCATCAAAATCTCTGCGCTGTTTGCCTCAACCACTTCATTGTTCGGTTGGTTTAGAATGCAGAAGCTAAAGTCTGCCACTGGGACCGGATAAAGGCTTTGGCAACCATCGGCATTGGGTTCTAGAACAAGGCTGTTAAACGGCTTAGGCACAAAGTCTGTGCATTTAACCAGTTCTTCAACATCCATGTGTTTCGGCGTGAGTCCTGCACGCAAAACGTTATCTGAGTTCGCCATGATCTCTAATCCCGTACCTTTAATGTAAGCGTGTGGCGTTCTTGCGCTCAGGAACATCGCTTCGCCAGGTTGCAGCGTGATGACATTCAACAGTAATGGCGCAAACAAGCCGACATCGCCAGGGTATTGAGTGGATAGATCCAAGATGAGCTGGAAAACGTCGCTGTCAGTGCCTTGCTCCGATTGACGTGAAGCGTGGGCAAGAAGCTGTTTCAGTGCTCGCTCTTTTGTTTCTCCTTCCATGGTAAGAATGTGCACAAAGAAATCGCGTAAACCTTGTGAGTTGATTTCGCGTTTGAATGCATCTAATGGCGCGCGTAGCTCATCGATATCGCAAAGGCCAAATGCCTCAATAATCTCGGCATACGAGCGAAAACCGTTCATGGTTTGGTAACTTGTCAGCGCGTACACCAACTCAGGTTTGTGGTTTGGATCCTTGTAGTTACGATGGCTTGCGTTTAGTGGGATCCCAGCACTTTGCTCTTTTTCGAAACCTATTTCGGCATCTTGTTTGCTTGGGTGAACTTGAATCGACAGTGCGTGTTCGGCCGCTAAGATCTTAAACAGAAAGGGCAGGTCGCCAAATTTCGCTGCGGTTTCTGCTGATAAGTAAGCGGGTTGGTTTTGTTTGATCAGTTCAGACAAAGGCAGCGTGTTTTGCTCAACCTGAACTTCAGAGCAGCCGTTTGGGTGAGTACCCATCCATACTTCTGCTTGAGGCTCATTCGTTTCGTTAGAAAAGCCAAACAAATCGTGAATAGAAGAGGTGCTTCCCCAAGCGTAGTTTTGGATTTTGTTGTTCATTTGAAAGAAGCTATGCGATGAAATAGTGTTCAAATTCATGAATTTTTCCCATAGTTAACCCTCCGAACTGAATCGGAAGAAAAATTGAGCAGAGATACGTTAAATAAGGAGGGCGAGCGCGGTTAGGTCACTCGCCAATTGGCCCGAAGGGCGATAAGTCGATTTACAACCGAGGCTTTGGTTCGAGAGGTTTTCGTGATGGCTGCGCTTGCAAAAATGGCAGCAACAAAAGGCCAATGACGGCTGCACAAACTGAAATGGTGATGAAGAAACCCGTCCAATGATACTCTTCAAGAATTAACGCCAGCGGATAGCCAGACAATGCTGCGCCCATGTAGGCGAACAAGCCCACGAATCCTGTTGCCGCGCCGGCAGAATCTTTGTGAGAGCACTCCGCCGCCGCCATACCGATCAGCATTTGTGGCCCAAAGACAAAGAAGCCGATGGAGAACAATCCCGCGGCTTGGAAAGCAAAGTTGGTCAGAGGCATTAGCCAAAGCGCAGAGACAGATAAGAAAATCCCAATAGCGAACAGCAAGTTCATTGGCCCACGGTTACCGCCAAAGAGTTTGTCTGAGCCCCAACCCGCAACCAATGAACCAACAAAACCGCCGATTTCAAACATAGAAAGGGCAGCGTTGGCGTTAATCAGGCTGTAGTGATGCTGCTCTGTTAAGTAAAGGTTTCCCCAGTCATTGATTGCGGTTCGGACGATGTAAACCAACACATAACTGAACGCGAGCAGCCAGATGTATTTGTTGTTAAATACGTACGATTTCAGAATTTCGCGGTAGGTGAGGCCACGTCCGTAATTTTCTTGCGCAAGTTCTAGTGCGTCGTTGCGCCATTGGCCGACACTTGGTAAACCCATTGTTGTGGGTTTGTCGCGCAATCGCCAACAAACGAATAGACCGAGCAATACCCCGATGATGCCGGGTAGAATAAAACCTTCACGCCAGCTGTAGTGCAACGTTAAATAGCCCACCAAAATAGGGATCAGCGCGCCACCAACGTTGTGTGCGGTGTTCCAAATCGCCCATAAGAAGCCACGCTCGGAACGTGAATACCAAGTGGTTAACAGCTTGGAGCATGAAGGCCAGCCCCAGCCTTGAAACCACGCGTTTAAGATCCACAGAGTAATGAAAGCCGCGAGTGAGCTAGAAAAGCCGAACGCGATGTTGACCAGACCTGTCGCAATCAATCCTAATCCCATGAAATAACGAGGGTTAGAGCGATCTGAAATCGTACCGGAAATAAACTTCGAGCAGCCGTAAGTAATGTAGAAAAGCGTACCGATAAGACCCAAATCGCCTTTATCTAAGCCAAGATCGGTAATCATCGCTGGTGCGGCGTAGTTAAAGGTCTTACGGGTAAAGTAGAAACCTGCGTAGCCGATGTACATCCCCAACATAATGTGCAAACGCCAATGGCGGTAACGCTGGTCGATTTGCTCGTTGCTTAGACTCGGTTGAGTAAATTTAGGTGAACGTAAAAATCCAAACATCTTGAGTTACACCTTAGGTAAAGTAATGCTGATTTGTGTGCCGATCACTTGATCGCTGGTGGAGTAGATAACCATTTTTCCACCTAACGCGTGCACACGCTCTTGCATGCCGCGAACGCCCATGCCTTTCATGCTGTCCTGAACTTTGAAGCCGACACCATCATCGTGAATCATCAGTGACACCGCCGTTTCTCCAATTGTCAGTTCAATATTGATCAACTGCGCTTCTGCGTACTTGGCAGCGTTATTTAATGACTCTTGGCATAAACGGAATAGGGTTACTTTGAGTGTGTCACTCAGGCTGGTGTAATCGCCTTGCCAGTTCAGTTGAACAGTCGTTCCGTGATTGGCAAATTCCATCTCTCGCGTCAGTTGCTCGACGGATTCTTTCAAGTCCAAATCATCCAGCATTTTTGGTCTTAGTTTGCTTAACAGTCGCTTAGTGGTGTCGTACACGTTGAGGGAAAGCCCTTCGATCATGTCGGCGCAACCCACGCTTGTTTCGGCGTTATTTACCCGCTTAATGATGTTGGCTTGTGTGCGGATCGCCGTGATGTTCTGGCCGATTTCGTCATGTAGCTCGCGCGCAATATCGCGTCTTACGGATTCTTCCGCTTTGATAAGCTGGCGAGACAAATTCTGATTGCGTGCAAGTTCGCCGCGCAGTTTGTGATTGAGGTCTTTTTGTTTCTGAACTCCTAAGCCGAGCATAATGCCGGTGATGGTTTGTGCCGAGAGAGATAATAACAAATCGGTGATTTCTAGATTTGATACGCCGCTGCGAGCCGCAATCAGCGCAATGCTGTTGAGCATGGTGGCGAGTAGGGCACCTTGCCAGCCGTAACGCAGAGCAAGCACGATGATTGGAATCGCCATACAAAATGGCGCAAATCGTTTTAGCTCTTCAGGCAAACTGGTTTGCACCAAAATACTGCCGATCAAAAGCAGCGCATAAAGCACGATATGACGCACCTGAAATACAACGGCATTACTAAGTAGGAGAGAGCTAAGCGGAGACCAACGACTTTGGAACAAATAACTCCATAACAAGTAGCACATAGGCACCACGAGCAAGCCTCCAGAAATGCTAGCCAGCCACACCATGTAAACAGAAGGAACGTGAAAACCAACGGCCATCACATTAATAAACGCGCTAATGATAATGACAACGCTCATCACGGCTAAATGGCGGTTTTGGTCTCCGTAGTAGTATTTTTTCGCAATCAGAGTGACCGGGATACTGGCAATGCTCGCAATCAGCACGGTAAGCCACTGCGGTTGACCCAGTAACATCGCAAGTGCGATGGAAAGCCCCCACTCCGAAAGGTAAATCGTCGGCCAATAAGCGGTGCGAGTGTGCAGGGCGACACCTAATCGTAAAGCGAAAGGAAACAATAAGATCGCCAGCTCGGGATCATTGACAAAGTAATAGGCAATCACCCACAAGCAAAACCAGGCGCAAGCCATAACAAAAAGTCCGCAAATGGTGGTAATAGCATAAGCTCGCATTAAAAGGACTCTTGAGAAAATAGTTTGGCGAGCTCAACGTTGTTTTTAACGCCGAGTTTGTCGATGGCATTTGCACGATGAACATGCACGGTCTTGTGGCTCAAGCCAAGCTCTGCCGCGACTGACTTTACATCCAACCCGGTCGCAAGTAGCTGACAGACCTCGTTTTCACGTTTTGTCAGTTGGCATAGAGAGGTGGTGTTGTCGCTAGGCGTTGCAAGTTTAAGTGCAATATCTGATGTGAGGTAACAGCCACCAGAAGCACTGGTTCTCACGGCTTGAATAAGTTCGTCTGGGCTACAGCGTTTACTAAGATAGCCTTTTGCACCTAGCTTTAGTGATTTTTCCACCATCGCAGGGGAGTCATGCACGCTAAGCATCACGCAGGCAATGCCAGTTGGTATTTCGCTAAGAAAGTTTAAGCCGCTTTCATCTGGCATGGAGATATCTAGGATGACGACATGAGGGTGTACCGCAGGCAAGCCTTTTCGCGCTTCGGCGACAGAGCCGAATTCACCAACAACGGTAATATCACTTTCTAAATTTAATAATTGTGCGAAACCTGAACGCACGATGACGTGATCATCAACTAGAGCAACATGAATCATTATTACAACCAAATAGAGCAGACGACTAACAACAATAAGCTCCAACAGGAGCCAATAGAAAAATCTTTAATGATACTGAATTGAGCCATGCTTTTTAATGATCTTGCGCGCTTTACCGAAGTAAAGCGCGCAGAGAAGCTAGGCTTGGTTTTGTGCAAGTTGAAGCTTCTTCGCGTGTCGAATCTTCTTCTCTTCCGCGATAGCGACGAAAGCAAGCAAAACAATACAAATCATGGCGGAGGTATCTAGGGCTGCGAAGGTACCTTTCCAACCTGTTAAGCCGAAGATAGGTGTACCGTCTGCAATCATACCGAGACCAAGTTTCGCGAAGCTGTCACCGATTAGGTAAGCGAATGTACCTTTTACGCCGTCAGCCACACTGATTGCTTTTTTAGGGACAAAACCAACCGCGGCAACACCGATAAGAAGTTGCGGACCAAACACCAAGAAGCCCAATACAAATAGAGAGGCTAAGTACATGAACTCGCTAGTGGCGTGTTGGTAGAACTCAAGCGATACGATGATCAAACCAAGAGACACACAAGCAACCAATGCGCGGCGACCGTTTGCTAAGTCAGATAAGTAACCCCACATCAAAGTACCCACAAGCGCACCGACTTCGAATAGAGTAAAGCCAGAGATTGCCGTTTCTTTTGACAGACCAAGTTCTTGGTACGCGTATACCGTTGACCATTGGTCGATACCGATACGAACGATGTAAAGGAAGATGTTGGCAAAGCAAAGTAGCCAGATAACTTTGTTTTTAAGAACGTATTCAACAAAGATTTCTTTTTTGGTCATCTGGTTTTCTTCAGCGGCGGTGTCTTCTTCACTCACTGCTTCATCGAAAAGTTCTTCTACTTTACCTAGACCGTAAGCTTCTGGAGAGTCGCTACCAAAGCGCATACCGATAAAACCAACGATGATCGCGATGATAGAAGGGAACACGAACATGCCGATTACGTGTCCGTCGAATAGGTAGTTGGCACCGAAAAGAGCAACACCCGCTGCGCCCGCACCACCAACGTTGTGTGACATGTTCCACAAGCCTAGGTAAGAGCCGCGTTTGTTACGAGGTGTCCATTTTGTAATGGTTGAGTAACTAGAAGGGCCACCAGTACTTTGGAAGAAACCACTCAGAGCGTAGAAAGCCACCATCAAGAACAGGCTTGCGCTACCGCCGCCCATGCTGAAGCTGAAACCAAGCATTGCAAGACCAGAAAGGATCAGCATAAAAGGGAGGAATTGCTTGGTGTTCTTACCGTCAGCGTAGTAAGAGACAACGGTTTTACCGATGCCGTATGTGATGGAGAAGCCAAGGCCAATAAGACCTAGGTCTGTCATGCTCAAACCGTAAGTTGAGATCATGTCGTTTTGCGCGACATTGAAGTTCTTACGAATCAAGTACATGGTTAGGTAGCCGATGAATACGACCAAGTAAGATTGGATGAACGGTTTAAACCACATCTTTCTTCTAACTTCGACAGGAAGATCGAGGGTCGGCTTCCGCACCTGTTCGAGGAATTTTAACATGATGAACTCTCTTGTAATTGTTTTAGAAACACAACGGCGACCGTTATGCGCTCTTGTTACCTTTGACTGAGCGGAATTCTAGAGAGTGGTTTTGTGAGGCACATGAGATGGTTGCCTAGATCGGCTAGGAAAAATTCCTAGAAATGCCTAGGAAGGCGGAAAAGCGTGAAAAGAGTCACACAAAATCCTTACTAATTTATGGGTTTTTGACAGGGTTCTTATCGGATTGGAAAGCGTTCAAATGCAAGCAGGTTAATATACGCAAGCTTAGTGCTGACAAGGGGTGAGCACGTTTGGTTGGAGAGAATAGTGGCTTGTCGCTAAGTATCAACTGGGAACGAGAAGCAAACAACAGAGACCCAGAGGTCTCTGTTAGAAATATTAGGAATTCGGCTAGGTTGACGTGTTAAGGGGCAGGGCTGTATAGACGCGGCGAGCCGTGTTTTGGTAAGTGAATTAGGTTCAAATGGTTTCTTCTTGCCCATTCGACAGTTAACGCTGTAGGTGCAGATAAGCAAACCAGAGTGGGGATACGCGCGCGAACGGCTTTGTGGATCAACTCTAAGCTGCAACGGCTTGTCATGATTGCGAAGCCACTTTGAGGTTCGATGTGATTGTTGGCCAATGCGCCAATCAACTTATCTAGCGCGTTGTGACGGCCGATGTCCTCTCGGCACAACTTGATGTTGCCTTGTAAATCTGCAAATAAGGCGGCGTGTAACGCGCCAGATTCACGTGCGGCTTCTTGATGCAGTGCGACTTTGTCTCGCAGCCCTTCGAATACATCGGAGCGCGGAGGAAGAGACGGTGTTAGCGTTGCTAAATCAGGCAAAGCTTGTTCCAGAGCCTCGACGCCACAAATGCCGCATCCGGTTGTGCCGGCAAGATTCCGACGTTGTGTTTTTAGCGCCCAGAAAGCGCGGTTGCTGATTTCTACTTCCGCATAATGAGATTCGTGATCGCCACCAATTTCAATGTCTTTGATCTCTTTGAAGTCGTGGACGATGCCTGTGCTTAGGCTAAATCCTTTCACGAAGTCTTCCAGATGGCCTGGCGTCACCATCATGACCGCTTGGCTAATGCCGTTGTAGCTGATAGCTAAGGCGGATTCACTCGCCAGCGACATTTGTTGCACTGGGCGGCCATCAATCAATTCTCGGTAATTGAACGCACTTGGTTGAGGTGGTGCTTGATTGAAATCGGACAGTTCAAAATAAGATTGAGTAGTACATCTCATGAAATCACCTCATAAGCTGTTATGTATGCCAAAATTGACATGTGGGTTGTTGTTATCGATTGAATATGTTTTTTGCTTCTGCGAAGCACTGATCGGTTAGCGCGGAGAAGGGTTCTTGTTTTCGCTTTAACAAACCTAGCGGGGCGTGAACGGCGGCTTCTTCGATAGGGATAATGCGAAGCGTATCGTTCAACTCTTCCAATCCACAGTTCAGCGGCATAATGGCGCAACAAAGGCCACTGGTTACTGCTTGGATCAAGTGAAAGGTGGAGTTACTTTCAATGACGGTTTGCGGAACCAGCCCTTTACTCACAAAGCTAAGATCAATTGAGTGGCGATAGTGCATACCCTTCGAAAGCAGCCCTAGCGGAATGTTATTGAGTGACTCCCACAACACTTCAGATTCGCCAAAATCAAAATGACGCTCATCGAATAAAACGCCAAGTTTGGTCGAGTCGAGCTCGATAACATCGAAGTAAGCGGTGTTAACTTGATCGACATAACACATCCCCAAATCAAGCTGATTGCGATTGAGTTGGTCTATGATCTGTTCGGTCGTCATGGAGAGTATTTGAAAGCGTAACTCAGGGAACTGGTGAGCTAATGGTTTGAGCAATTGCATCGGGTTTTGGCTGGCGAGTGGCACCATTCCAAGCCGAAGTGAACCGACCCACTGACCACGGCAGTTAGCAGCCTCGGCTTGCAATCCATCATGAGCGGCTAAGACGGTTTTCGCCCAAGCTAAAATGCGTTCTCCTGCTTCAGTAAACCCTTCAAATCGTTGACTTCTTTGGATTAATTCGAGATCGAGTTCTTCCTCTAAGCTCCGGATTCTCATGGACAAGGTAGGCTGCGTAATGTGGCACAATGCGGCGGCTTGACCAAAGTGTTTGGTCTGTTCAAGTGCGATGAGATATTTAAGTTGTTTGATATCCATAATGGCTTGTTAACCTTGCGTTGTGAGTCACATGTACGGGGGGGAACTCCCTAAAAAGGGCACAGCACTACCGTACTTTTTAAGCGCTGGAGCGTTTTAACTGGGGAATGGAAAACCAAAACCAAGTCAAGAATAAAACCACACTCAAAATTGATCTGAATCAAGGCTATTCCTGATATTAATTAGGGTCAAATTTAAAGTATCTATAGTGTGATAGATATTATCTATTATCAAGAGTGCCGATTTTATTGAGTTTGTTAAGCGAACTAGGTGGAATCGGATGGGAAAACGATTAACCTCATAAATTGTATTGATTAAAAATGTGAAGACCGTCAGTGGAAAAATTCGTCATAGATTTTGTTTATCACTCGGTCAGGATTATCAATTGGACGCATATTGAATAACGACTTAATCTTTGATTTAGATCAAGACGCAACAATGCGAATTGAATCTACCAGTCTTAGAAACAGTAGGCGGGTATCCGATATCAAGAATCTAGATAAGTAAACACTCGGACAAGCGAGAGCATGTTGAGTGGTTACTTATTTGGATTAAAAAATACATGGATTAGAAACTAAGCCCTTCAATACTTCCGCATTATCTCAATAAATAACGCGCTTGTTTTCACGGGCACCCTGCTTGCTGGTATATCTGCGAGGAGTAAAGTCGTGAGCCAAAAAGAACAAATAAAAACATACAAAGGTCCAGCTGGTGGTTGGGGTGCACTGAAAGCCGTAACCAGAAGTTGGTGGGGCAGTGAAAATGCAGTTAAAAACATTCGCACTATGCTCAAAACCAACCAAAATGGCGGTTTCGACTGCCCGGGATGTGCATGGGGTGAGTCGCCAGATAGCGGTAAAGTCAGTTTCTGTGAGAATGGCGCGAAAGCGGTAAACTGGGAGGCGACCAATCGTCTGGTTGATCCTGAGTTTTTTGCCAATCACAGCGTTTCTTCTCTCTCAACTCAAACCGATTACTGGTTGGAATACCAAGGCCGTATCACGCACCCAATGCGATACGATGCAGAATCCGATCACTATGTGCCAGTCTCTTGGGATGAGGCTTTTGCACTTGTCGCGAAGCATCTCAATCAATTGGATTCACCGCACCAAGCGGAGTTTTATACCTCTGGTCGTGCAAGCAACGAAGCGGCGTTTTTGTATCAGCTATTTGTCCGCGCATTCGGTACCAATAACTTTCCAGATTGTTCCAACATGTGTCACGAAGCCAGTGCAATAGGGATGAAAGACACCATTGGTGTTGGTAAAGGCACAGTGATCTTTGATGATTTTGAAGAAGCTGATGCGATTTTCGTGATTGGTCAAAATCCGGGCACGAACCACCCACGAATGCTGGAACCTCTGCGCGAAGCGGTAAAACGTGGTGCACAGGTTATCTGTCTAAACCCGCTGAAAGAGCGTGGGTTAGAGCGTTTCCAAAACCCACAAATGCCGATTGAGATGTTGAGTAACGGCTCAGAGCCTACAAACACGGCGTACCTGCGTCCTGCTTTGGGCGGAGACATGGCAGTATTTCGTGGCATCGCGAAATTCTTGTTGCAATGGGAACGCGAGGCATTGCAAAACGGTGGAAAAGCGGTATTTGATCGTGAATTCATCAAGCAACACACAACAGGTATTGATAAGTATTTGGCTGAAGTGGACGCAACCTCTTGGGAACACATCGCGGAACAATCGGGTCTTGATTTAAGTGAAATCGAGATGGTGGCGAGCATGTATCGACGTGCAGAACGTGTGATCATGTGTTGGGCGATGGGGTTGACTCAGCATCGTCACTCTGTGCCAACCATTAAAGAAGTCGCAAACGTGCAAATATTACGGGGTAACATTGGTAAGCCGGGCGCGGGTCTTTCACCAGTGCGAGGTCACAGTAACGTTCAGGGCGACCGTACGATGGGCATTGATGAAAAACCTTCAGATCTGTTGTTGGATCGCATTGAAAGTCGATTTAACTTTGACGTCCCGCGTGGTGAAGGCCACAACACTGTGCAAGCCATTAAAGCGATGGAAGAAGGGCAAGCGAAAGTATTTATCGGTTTGGGCGGTAACTTTGCACAAGCAACGCCAGACACAGAACGTACGCACAACGCGATGCGAAACTGTAATTTAACCGTACACATTTCGACGAAGTTAAATCGTTCTCACCTTGTCACAGGTAAAGATGCGCTTATTCTTCCATGCTTAGGCCGTACTGAGATTGATCAGCAAGCGACTGGCCCACAAGGCGTGACGGTTGAAGATACCTTCAGCATGGTACATATCTCATTTGGTCAGCTAAAACCGCGTTCGGAGCATTTGCGTTCAGAACCAGCGATTATTGCCGGTATTGCCAATGCTACACTCGGGGCAAAACCAATTGATTGGTTGTGGGCGATTGAAGATTACGACCGTATTCGCGATTTGATTGCCGACACGATTTCGGGCTTTACCGACTTTAACCATAAGCTTAAACAACCGGGTGGATTCCACTTGGTAAACCCAGCTGCCGAGCGTCGATGGAATACACCAAGCGGCAAAGCACAGTTCAGCTCTAGCGAGTTGCCGAAGCAGTTGATCAGCGAAGCGATACTCGAAAAAGGCCAAAAGCCAGATTTGATCTTGCAAACCATGCGCTCACACGACCAATACAATACGACACTTTACGGCTTGAATGACCGTTATCGTGGAGTATTTGGTATGCGCGAAGTGCTGTTTATCAATGAAGCGGATATTCGTAAACTCGGTTTTGAACCGGGCGACAAAGTGGACATGGTGTCATTGTGGGAAGATGGCGTTGAGCGCCGTGTGAGCGGATTTACGCTTGTTGCCTACGATGTACCAGCAGGTCAGGCGGCGGCTTACTATCCAGAAACAAACCCATTAGTTCCTTTGGACAGTTATGGGGATAGAACGTTTACGCCAACCTCTAAGTTTATTGCGATAAAATTGGAAAAATCGACATCCGATAAGATCGCTTTGGTGGAAGCGGAATAGTGACCAAACCGGCACAACGACATTTCCGATAAGCAAACGGCTGATATTAATTATCAGCCGTTTTTAATTGCGCTCAGTCTGCATTTAGTGCGCATAGCTTGTGTATAATGTTAATGACATTATGCTGCTCGATAATAGACAGATAAGGCCGATTTGAATCTAATTTCAAGTAGTAAAACTAATAAGAAGATGCTTATGACCTTGAAAAATATAATTAAATTAACAATCAGTCACTTAGTGGCAGTTTCTATTGGCATTGCGATAGGTATCTATACTTTACCGATCCTTATTGCACCACCTGCGCCGACCGATGAGCAAGTTGCTAAGAGCAAGCAAGGCGCAGAATACAGCGCAGTGTTTAAGAGGGAACTCAAAGGTAGCGACGCTTTTCATTGGGGAGAGGGAGAAATTCATTTGAGTTCTGAAGTCATTACGTTGGTAGGAAAACTCGCTCCCGGACCAGACTATAAACTCTATCTATCTCCTAAGTTTGTCGAAACGGAACAAGAGTTTAATGACCTTAAATCTGAGATGAGCTTAATTGGTGATGTCAAAACGTTCGATAACTTCGTTGTTGAGGTTCCTCAAAGCACTTCAATTTCTGAATACAATACGGTTGTTGTATGGTGCGAGACATTCGGTGAGTTCATTACTTCGGCAAAGTATCAATAAACCTTAGCAGTAGAGTGAAAGGCTTTTCTTTTCACTTTACGCTAGGATGTTGTTTCGCATAATTAAGAGGCAAAGACTCTTAAACACTCTAAATTTAAGAGCCTTTGTTTAGAGTTATTGACAGAACCATTCGACCTGTAAGTCGTTTGCACCTTTCAGGCTACGTTCTGGAAAAACAAGATTTCGAACTATTTAGAGTTATTCTCTGTTTGGCTTGTTTCGTTCGATGACGCTAATCGCAATGGCTAAAAATAGAATATCTTTTACTAAAAAGAAGTTTGTCACCAAAACCCCATCAGACACTTTCCATGTATTCGGTGTCGTAATTAGAAAGCTGAGTGTCGCAAGAAAAATAATTGCGGCGGCTATGCCAGAAAAATAAGCGACTCGTGTGTTTTTAAGGCCAACGATTAATCCAATAGCGACAATGATTTCTGTTGCGCCAATGATGTTTGATACGGCTTGAACTGACATCACATCATACAACCAACTCATCAGAAAATGATTTTCAACGAGCGGTTGTATAAGCTTGGCCTCTGTAGGTGTGAATTTATAAATACCAATCCATATTAGAACTAAAGAAACGCCGAAAACTCCGATAAGATATCCAATTGAGTCACATTGATGATGGCTTTTTACGTTTTGCATAATTAACTACATTCTCCTGTTTGTTAGCGCTTCCAACAAGACCTATAAGGTTGGTAGAAAATTTCATAGGTTTTTTTCGCTCAAACAACAGATATTAAAAATCACGTGATACAGAATTACGTGTTTGATAGAACTTAAGGATATTTCGTGGAAGTTAAAATTTTTCAGGTTGACTCGTTTACATCAGAGGTTTTCAAAGGTAATCCCGCGGGTGTTTGTATCACAGAGTCAAGCCTTGATGAGGAAACGATGTTGGCCATCGCGGCCGAGATGTCGTTATCTGAAACGGCATTTCTGTCACTCAGTACAATGCAACTTCGTTGGTTTACACCGAGGACGGAAGTTGCTTTGTGTGGACACGGCACACTTGCAACGGCGCACGTTCTGAAAGAGCAGGGGTTATATAATACTGGAGATACGATTGAGTTCGTTACGCTATCTGGGGTTTTAACTGCACAACTCGATCATAAAGAAATTCATTTGGTGTTTCCTGCTCCAACTTTAGATATGCGAGCTAGTATTAACAAAGACTTACTTCATGGTTTGGGGCTAGATGCCGCCAATGTAGTCGCCTACGGTCAGTTTGATAATAAGCAGTTGGTCGTCATTAATGATGAATTTGTGCTTGAACAGCTCGACCCTGATTTTGGTGCGCTGCTTAAACAAAAAGGCCGTGGCGTCGTCATCACTGCTCAATCAAGCACTGACGCCGATTTTGTCTCTCGATACTTCGCGCCTTGGGTAGGTGTTAATGAGGACCCAGTTACAGGCTCTGCACATTGCGCTTTATGTGTTTACTGGGCTAAAGAGCTCAACAAAAAGCAACTGAAAGGCTTCCAAGCCTCCAAGAGAAGTGGGGTCGTCCATACAGAGTTGTCAAGCACTGAGCACGTTAAGCTTTCTGGAAATGCAGTAACGATATTGCGAGGATATATGAGAATCGCGTAGCGGTCCTTGTGGGAATGATTTTATTTTCGTGTTACCCAATGCTCAATAGTGAAGACGCTTGAATGCTGCTTATTTAAGTGGCTGATTTTTTTTTTGTAAAAACACCCCTGGCACGGTGGTGTATAACGATTGGAGAGTTATATGAAAACTATCGGTCTTCTAGGTGGTATGAGCTGGGAGTCGACGCTTAGTTATTACAAATTGATCAACGAAGGAGTCAAAGAGGCGTTAGGCGGCCTAAATTCCGCAAAAATTTGTATGTATAGCGTGAATTTTTCGGAGATAGAGAAACTTCAACATCAAGGTAAATGGGAAGAAACGGCAAGCATTCTATCTGATGCTGCATCTTTAATAGAAAAAGGGGGCGCTGACTTCATTCTTATTTGTACTAACACAATGCACAAAGTTGCGCCTCAAATTGAAGCCAGTATTAATATCCCCATACTACATATCGCAGACGCGACTGCTGAGTTACTTCGTGAGAAAGGGGTTCAAAAGGTCGGACTCCTTGGTACTCAATTCACAATGGAGCAAGACTTTTATAAAGGAAGGCTTTCCGACCGTTATGGGCTTGATGTCGTCATTCCCGATCAAGACGACCGCTCTAAAGTACATAACATTATTTATAAAGAGTTATGCCAAGGTGAAATCAAAGAGGAGTCAAGGACGATATACTTGCAAATTATTGAAAAACTAAAAGAGCACGGAGCTGAAGCTGTGATTCTCGGGTGCACTGAAATTGCCTTACTTGTAAACCAAAGTCACACCGAGGTTACACTACTTGATACCACTTCTATCCATGCTCAAGCAGCAGTCCGTTTGGCAATTGACGGTGAATGATCTACGCTTTCTTTCCTGCAAAAAAAGAGAAAACCAAGCACGTGGTTTTCTCTTTTTTATTATCAAGTTATAAGCGAGCAAATTTGAGAGTTCTGTATCCACCAATCAAGTTGCGAGCTTTGTAACCATTGTTGACCAGCTGACGGTATGCTACGTTACCGCGTAACCCTACTTGACAGTAAATCACGATCTCTTTGTCTTTAGGAAGTTCGTGCATGCGACGACGTAGTTGATCGACAGGAATATTAATTGCACCTTCAAGATAACCAACGGACTCCAATTCACCAGGATTACGAACATCAAGTAACAGTTGGTCTTCTGTCAGTGAATCCATTTCATCATAATGAATCGCGGTCGCATCGCCTTTGATGATGTTATTTGCCACAAACGCCGCTTGGTTAATTACATCTTTAGCAGAGCCATAAGGTGGCGCGTAAGTTAGCTCAAGGTGTTGCAGTTGTTCTACCGTCATACCAGCACGCTGAGCAACTGCCATTACGTCGATACGTTTATCAACACCGTCTTTACCTACTGCTTGCGCACCTAATATTTTACCTGTTACTGGATCAAACAGCATTTTGAATGACACGGTTTCTGCACCTGGGTAGTAACTCGCGTGACTTGCTGTATGCACATACACTTTTTCATAAGCGATGTTTTCACGTTTCAGCTGTTTCTCGTTTTTACCAGTAGAAGCGACGGCTAAATCAAAAATCTTACAGATCGCCGTGCCTTGCGTACCTTGGTAAGTTTCTTGGCGGCCAAGCATGTTGTCTGCTGCCATTCGGCCTTGACGGTTTGCCGGGCCCGCAAGTGGCACTAGAGTTTGCTCGCCAGTCACAAAGTCTTTCTCTTCTACCGCGTCGCCGACAGCGTAGATCGAAGGATCGCTGGTTTGCATGTATTCATTGGTATAAATACCACCAAGAGCGCCGATTTCTAAGCCAGCTTCTTTCGCTAATTTGGTCTCGGGGCGAACACCAATTGCCATAATCAAAATATCGGTGGTGAGTCTTTCACCGTTGTTTAGTGTTAATTCCAATTCACCTTCTAGATGTTGGTGTTTTTCGCTCTCACCAGAGTCGAAACTTGCCACGTGCTCGTTAGGTACGAATTTCACCGACTCAAGTGCGACGCCAAGTTTAAGGTCGATGCCTTTCTCACGAATTTCAGCATGTGCGAGGCCAGCCATTTCACGGTCAACGGGCGTCATCACTTGATCCGCCATTTCAACTAATGTGGTTTTTATGCCTAGCTGGTGGAAGGCTTCCATCATTTCCAAACCGATAAAACCACCACCAACGACCGTAGCGTGTTCAACTTTGTTGGTTTCGATCGTTTTAATGATGCGATCCATATCTGGAATATTGCGCAGCGAGTGCGTTAACGGGTTATCAATACCCGGAATAGGCGGCACAACTGGACCTGCGCCAGGGCTGAGTAGAAGAAAGTCGTAGCTCTCTTGGTATTCCGAGCCATCAAGCAAATTCTTAACCGTAACCGTTTTATCTTGGCGGTTAATTGAAACCACTTCGTTCATCACACGGACATCAACATTGAAACGCGCTAAAAAGCTCTCAGGCGTTTGAAGAAGCAGTTTGCTGCGCTCTTGGATATCACCACCAATGTGATAGGGTAAGCCACAGTTTGCAAATGACACAAATGGACCGCGTTCAAACATAATGATTTCTGCATCTTCACTTAAACGACGAGCGCGAGCTGCTGCAGATGCACCTCCAGCAACCCCACCAATAATCACGATTTTGCTCATGGATTTCTCCTGCTGAATGATCGAAAACGCCTACACCTTACTTAAATAAATTAGCTTAGTCTAATGTTATTTAATCTACATTAGCATTGACTTAATAATATTAATTAGTAATATCTAATGAAATGTAGTAATGAAGAGGCATAAGAATGGGCGACAGTATGCTACAAAGTGCGACCGAAGCGAGTGAGCTGCTTAAAATTATGGCTCATCCAGAGCGCCTAATCGTGATGTGTAAGCTGATTGAAGGCGAGAAAGGGGTCGGTGAACTGTTTGAAGGTTCATCATTAAGCCAATCTGCTTTTTCACAACATCTCACCGTATTGAGAAAGCACGACATCATTAAAGCTAGGAAGGTTTCTCAGCAGGTATTTTATTCAATTTCTGATGAAAGAGTTGGTCCGCTGGTTGAAGCGTTTAAGCAAGTTTTCTGTAAGTAATTAGTTTGGCGGATGCTATGTTTGAAGTTCCTTGGATGTCGCTTTTGGGCGGCATAATAGTTGGCGTATCAGCGATAACACTGATGCTATTTACTGGCAAGACTGCTGGGATCAGTGGGATCTTAAACGGTGCCGTTGAGAGCGCAGACCGCGTTTGGCGAATTGTTTTTTTAATTGCGATGGTATTAGGTGGCTTGTTTGCTGTTTATGTTCTTGGCGGGCATGTACCAGATCAGTACAGCGGTTCTCTTATTTTAGTTATCGTTGCTGGCTTGTTAGTCGGTGTTGGTACGCGTATCGGCAATGGTTGTACTAGTGGCCATGGTATTTGTGGGATAGGGCGTTTCTCAATCCGTTCTGTGGTCGCGACGTGTACTTTTATGGCCACAGCCATGTTAACCGTCTTGCTAGTATCGTGAGGAATAGTGTCGTTATGAAAACTCACGTAATGAAAAGTATTAAGCAAATGTCCGTTGTTGCATTTTCTGGTGTGCTCTTTGGTATTGGTATGGTGGTCTCTGGTATGGCAGATCCGGCAAAAGTGATCGGCTTTCTTGATATTACCGGTTCATGGGACCCAAGCTTAGCCTTCGTTATGGGCGGAGCACTTGTTGTGTTCGTTCCTGCTTATCTTTTATTAATAAAGCCAAGAAGCGAATCTGTGTTTGGTGATGAGGTTGTCTGTCCGACTTCTAAAACGATAGACAAAAAGTTAGTCGGTGGTGCAGCACTGTTTGGTATTGGTTGGGGCTTACTGGGTGTGTGTCCTGGTCCTGCGGTTGCCAGCCTTTTTACTGGCAACACACAAGTTCTGCTCTTTATAGCGGCAATGTTGGTTGGTTCATTCACCGCTAAAAGAGTGGTTCGTCAATAAAGAAAGTACTTCAACGTTAAAAAGAGTACTTAAACGCTAAAAAGTGAGTGTCGTAGAAACCGGGCAATGGTCACTCAGTTTATAGTCGAGTACATCTTGTGTTTTGAAAACGGTTTGAACACCAGACGACGCCTTTAAATCACCACTCGCAATGATGTGGTCTATCACCGAGCGGAATTGGTGGGTTTTATTCGGATTACGATTAGAGCGCACTTTACATTCCGCTTTAGTGTCTTTAGTCACTAGCTTTGCACTAGTATTGTCCGATATCACGTCCCACAACCAATCTCCTTGATAACCCAAGTTGTGGTTAAAGTCGCCAAGCACGACATAATGTTGTTTGTTGTCCTCGCGCGCCTTTATCCACTTAGCTAGTGCCTGTCCTTGTTGTTTCACTATCTTACAATCGCGGTTATTACGATACGCGCCACTGCAACCCGCTTTCAGATGTACAGAGAGTAGGTGAGTCTCGTTTTCTTGGTTTGGATTTAAAACAAGGTAGCTCGCGAAGCGAAGCTTGCTGTTGCCTCGTGTGATAGAGAAGTCTGGCTTGTCTAATACGCTTACGCCATTGCGCACGGCAAAGCCTGTGTATTGGTTGGTGTCGTTAAACTGAAAGTGTCGGTTGGAGGCGTTTGAACGATCGGAAAGATAGATAGTGAAGTCATTGCCAACAGCTTTTTGCATTGCAGCGACGCTTTCGACTTCTTGAAAAGCAAGAATGTCGGCTTGTGTTTTATCCACATAGTGGGTCAGTTTTTCAAAATCTTGTGGTGTTCTCGACACTTTTCCACCATCTATAGATAACCATTCTATGTTCCAACTGGTTAGATTGATGGAGTTTTGAGCAAATGAAAGAGAACTAAAAAGTAATATTAACGTAACAAAAAGTGATCGCATTTTGGCCTGTTGCACTCCTATCTTTTAGCGTATTCCTTTCCATCCTTTATCCTACAAGACCTCCAAAAATAGCAAGTAGATTTAGTACCAATTTTGCAATTTTCATGGTTTTCTTCGCAACTGAGATCAACGCCAATAAGATCGATTTCTTCTTGTTCGCTAGCCAATCTTTATTGATCAAAATCAATGTTTTCGAGTGGTGCTTCTCGTTAAATACGCCACAATATATTGTGTTGCTAGAATAAAAAATAACCCCATATAGTGTGTTTGTGGATAACTCTGTGAGTATGCTCGGGTAAGGAGAACAAGGTGAAACCAATCGTAATCAAACGCGACGGATCAAGAGCTCCGTTCAACAGGGATCGTATCCAAGCAGCAGTTGAAGCAGCAGCGGAAAACAAAGATAAAGATGTCGCTATTTATGCTCTTAATGTGGCTCTTGCTGTCGAGTTACAGTTAAGAGAACACGATGAAGTTCACATCCATGAGATTCAAGACTTAGTCGAAAATGAACTCATGCAAGGTCCTTACAAAGCCCTAGCGCGTTCTTACATTGAATATCGCCACGATCGCGACATCGCTCGTGAGAAGCAAAGTGCACTAACTCGCGAAATCGAAGGTTTGATTGAAGAAAGTAATCTGGATCTAATCAACGAGAACGCGAACAAAGACGGCAAAGTAATTCCGACTCAACGTGACTTGTTGGCTGGTATCGTAGCGAAACACTACGCGAAGACGCACATTCTTCCTCGCGATGTGGTTCAAGCGCACGAAGTGGGTGACATTCACTACCACGATTTAGACTACGCACCGTTCTTCCCAATGTTTAACTGTATGCTTATCGATCTTAAAGGCATGCTGACGCATGGTTTTAAAATGGGTAACGCTGAGATTGATACGCCAAAATCAATTTCGACTGCAACAGCGGTAACAGCGCAAATCATTGCTCAAGTCGCGAGCCACATTTACGGCGGTACAACCATCAACCGTATTGATGAGGTTCTAGAACCGTACGTAATCACAAGCTATGAGAAACACCTAGAGATTGCAAAAGAGTGGAACATTGCTGAGCCAGAAGAGTTCGCAAAAGCGCGCACTGAGAAAGAGTGTTACGACGCATTTCAATCTCTAGAATACGAAGTAAACACGCTGCATACAGCGAACGGTCAAACCCCATTCGTTACGTTCGGTTTTGGTCTTGGTACAAGCTGGGCATCCCGCCTTATCCAGAAATCGATTCTGAAGAATCGTATTGCAGGTCTAGGCAAGAACCGTAAAACAGCGGTATTCCCTAAACTTGTATTCGGCATCAAAGATGGTTTGAACCACAAATCAGAAGATCCAAACTACGACATCAAGCAACTTGCGCTTGAGTGTGCGTCTAAGCGTATGTACCCAGACATTCTTAACTACGACAAAGTAGTGGAAGTAACCGGTTCATTCAAAACGCCAATGGGTTGCCGTAGCTTCCTTGGTACTTACGAAGAAAGCGGTGAGCTGATTCACGAAGGTCGTAACAACCTTGGCGTCGTGAGCTTGAATCTTCCTCGTATCGCTATCCGTGCAAACGGAAGCGAAGAGAAATTCTACGAGCTTCTAAATGACCGCCTACGTCTTGCTCGTAAAGCACTAGAGACACGTATCTCTCGCCTTGAAAACGTGAAAGCACGTGTGGCCCCAATCCTATACATGGAAGGCGCATGTGGTGTTCGCTTGAAAGCAGACGACTCAATCGCAGATATCTTCAAGAACGGTCGTGCGTCTATTTCTCTTGGTTACATCGGTGTACACGAGACAATTAACGCGCTATTCGGTACAGAAGCGCACGTTTATGATGACGCTGTTTTGCGTGAAAAAGCGGTCGCGATCATCAAGCATCTAAAAGATGCTGTGAATCAATGGGCTGATGAAACAGGTTATGGCTTCAGCTTATATGCAACGCCAAGTGAAAACCTATGTAGCCGTTTCTGCCGCATCGATGCGAAAGAGTTCGGCGTAATTGAAGGCGTAACAGACAAAGGTTACTACACCAACAGCTTCCACCTAGATGTTGAGAAGAAGGTGAACCCGTACGACAAGATCGACTTTGAGATGCCTTACCCAGAAATCTCAAGTGGCGGCTTTATCTGCTACGGCGAGTTCCCGAACATGCAACGCAACGTTGAAGCACTAGAAAACGTATGGGATTACAGTTACACCCGAGTGCCTTACTACGGTACAAACACGCCAATTGATGAGTGTTACGAGTGTGGCTACAACGGCGAGTTTGACTGTACAAGTAAAGGCTTCACTTGCCCAAGTTGTGGTAACCATGACTCAACTAAAGTATCAGTGACACGTCGTGTTTGTGGCTACCTAGGCAGCCCAGATGCACGTCCGTTTAACTTCGGTAAGCAAGAAGAAGTGAAGCGTCGAGTTAAGCACCTGTAAGGTTTACTTAAGCTCAAACCCAATAATGAAAATCAACCTGTCGTGGGTTGATTTTCTTTTCTAGCCAGCAAAACAAGGCACGATTATGAATTACCACCAATACTATCCAATTGACGTTGTTAACGGACCAGGTACGCGCTGCACGCTGTTTGTGTCGGGTTGTGTGCATCAGTGCCGTGGCTGTTATAACCAGTCGACGCAACGTTTGGATTCTGGTGTACTTTTCACGCAAGAAGCGGAAGACAAAATCATCGCTGACTTAAACGACACGCGTATCAAACGCCGTGGCTTGTCGTTGTCGGGTGGAGATCCGCTTCACCCTGCTAATGTGCCTCATATTTTGAAGATAGTGAAAAGGGTGAGAGAGGAGTGCCCAGGTAAAGACATTTGGGTTTGGACTGGCTACACGCTGACGGAACTGAATGACGCGCAAAGGGAAGTGGTGCAATACATCGATGTTTTGATTGATGGTAAGTTTGAACAAGACAAGAAAGACCTCAATCTCGAATGGCGTGGCAGTTCAAACCAAATCATTCATCGCTTTACGGACATCTAATCAAGCATTCTCCGCACATAAAAAGGGCTCACGCGTGCATAACGGGTGAGCCCTTTTGGTGTGAGTTCGTTAATGTCTTTTTGGTTACGCTGTCACCGATTGGTCATCTTCAACCATATTATTTATCCAACGTTTAGATTGAATACGGTAAGTCGTCAGTACGTCTTTCACTAACTCTTCCGCGAGCAGAGACATCAAGACAAAATGCAAAGGCAGCCCTAACACCATGCCTGTGTAATAAGTAAGGGGGATGCCAATAGCCCACTGACCGAACGTGTCGATGAAAATGCTATAGCGAATATCAGCGCCACTCTTTAGTACGCCGCCAATCCCAACCATGTTAAACACCCTCAAAATCATACCTAGCGCCATGACTAAACATACGTTAAGTGCCATGTCTGCATCGGTTAACGGGCTCAGTACCAATAGGTGATGAATCATGGGCGAGCTCAACCACACTAGGAAAAACAGCAAGGTGGCTAAGATTGCGCTGGTTAACACATACCACCACGCCGTTTTCTCGACTCGGTCATAATGTTTTGCACCAATATCATTCCCAAGAAGAACGGATGCAGCGACCGCAAATCCCATAAAGGTTGAAATCAGTACCCCTTCAATCGGTGATAAGAATGAGATGATCGCCAGTTCTGAAACGCCCAATTGACCATAGATGATGCTGTAAACGATCAATCCACCAGTCCAAAGCGCATCGTGGACCAACATGGGTAAAGAAACCTTAAAGTACTTTTTTCGATACTGTTTTAAGCGGCCTTGTACCCAATCGAACTTAGTCGGAATTAGGTAAGCATATCGTTTGTAGAAAAAATAAATCAAGACGGCGGTTTGGAAAAATCGAGAAACAAAACTACCTACGGCTGCACCAAATACGCCCCATTGAGGGAAACCAAATAAACCAAAAATCAAAACATAATTAAGCGCGACGTTAACGACAATGGCGGAGATACTAACGTTGGTTGCCAGTTTGGTTTGGCCCACGGAGCGCAATACCGCTTCAATCGGTACTACTATCGCCGTAGCAATGAGGCTAAAGCCCGTAACCACAAGATAATCACGTGCATAAGTGACGTATTCAGGATCGTCTGACATAAAAGAGACGATCTCTTCATCAAAAATCGCATAAAGAACGATAAACGGCAGCGTCACCAAAATGGAAATAAACCAAGATTGCGCCAACGTTCTGCGAATTCCGGCTAGGTTTCCTGAGCCGTAGTATTGAGAAGCAAGTACGGTAACTGCACCGCACAGGCCAAAGACAACCGCTAGGTTGAAGAAAAAGATACGATTTCCAACTCCAACTGCTGCCGTTGCAGATTCTCCGAGTAGGCTTACCATGAAAATATCCACGACGCCGAGCAAAGCAAAAAGCATGGACTGAAGTGAAACAGGTAGGCCAATCGTAATCAGCTTTTGCCAAAATGCTTTATCGATGTATTCGCGTGTTAAGAGCATCGCATTTCTCCTTAAAGATTAATGCGAGTAGTTTATCCTCATGATTTGGCGGTGTATTTTTCAAAGGAATCCAAAACCTTTGTAAAACTCTCTACTAACGCACATGTGAGCCAATAAATCATGGAAGATAAACAAGAACGCTACGCGATTTCAGAAAAAACTTATCAAGAGTTTATTGATCACAGTCGAGTATTAGCACTTGAGGAGAGAGGCATTGTGCAGTGCGGCATTGCCACTTGTCGTGACTTCTTCTCTGTTTATCGTAAAAACCAAAAGAAACACATGCTGCTCTATACGGTGCGTGGTAAAGGGTGGCTAGAGAGTGGGACTTATCGATACGATTTGGAACCGGGCTCGTTGATTACAGTACCCGCAGGTGTTGAAAACGGTTTTGGTATAGAAGAAGAACCTTGGCAGATCGCGTGGCTTTTTCTTGCTCCTGATAGAGAGTGGCCGATATTAGAATGTGATGTTCGCTATCAGCTTTCATCTACACCTGAAGTGATGTATGCATGTATCCAAACACTACTACGCAGCATTCACCTTCCAATCGATTATGGTGGTGCGGTAGGTGAGCATAGTGTGGCTCAGTTAGAGCTGATGTTAAACATGCCGCCCTCAGAGTCGATATCACGCAGCCAATTGAGGCTTCGGCGTGTATTTGACCTTGTCCAACGTCAGCTCCATAAGGATTGGAGCGTTGAGCAGGTGGCGGCTCTATATCCATGTTCGGAGCCTCATTTGCATCGACTGACTCAAAAGCAGTTTGGTCGAAGCCCAATGGCACATTTAACGCGTATGCGCATGGAATATGCTGCTAGGTTACTTCGTTCAACAGAATGGCCAATTCAGCATATTGGAGAAATAGTCGGATATCCGACCAGCGCTAACTTTAGTACACGTTTTAAAGCGTGGTCGACCATGACACCAAGAGAGTTTAGAAAAAACGGTAGAGTGGATTGGTACGACGAGGAGTGAATCGTTCTTTTTCTGAACGATAGAGCGCACAAAACTCACCGCAATCCAGAATTTTGTTCTCTAATTGATGAAATAAGTGAAAAATCATTTCGTCATTTTTTGCGATGGTGTTAACGTGAGGTTCGGTACTTGAATTTCAAAGGGTTATGACTTTCATGTTTTCTAATCTCCCAACTCCCGTATTAGATCCTATTTTATCTCTATCCGTTGCATACCGTAACGATGAACGTCCAAACAAGGTTGACCTTGGCATTGGCGTATACAAAAACAGCGCAGGCGAAACGCCGATTATGAAAGCCATTCAAATGGCGCAGGATGTCGTTGTTGAAACTCAAAAAACCAAGTCTTATGTTGGTCTTGCGGGTTGCGAAGAATTTAATAAAAGCATGATCGATTTGCTGCTGACGGGAACGTCTGCAATGGATCGTGTTGCAGCTATTCAAACGCCAGGTGCAAGTGGTGCGCTGCGTATGCTCGGTGATCTAATGAAGATCGCACAGCCAGATACGACGGTTTGGATTTCCAACCCAAGCTACGTAAACCACAAGCCCGTGATGGAAGCAGCAGGCCTTAAAGTTAAGTTCTACCACTATTTCTCTTCGGAAACGAAACAAGTAGACACCGCAAAAATGATGGATGATCTTGCGAAAGCTGGGCCTTCAGATGTGGTACTTCTTCATGGTTGTTGCCACAACCCAACTGGTGCAGATATTGACTTCTCTGCTTGGCAAGCCATTACAGAATTGTCGCAGAAGAACGGTTTCATCCCATTTGTGGACATTGCCTACCAAGGCTTCGGTGATGGCCTAGAAGAAGACGCAAAAGGTCTTCGTTTTATGGCAGATAACGTTGAAGAGATGTTGATTACTACTTCATGTTCGAAGAACTTTGGTTTGTACCGTGAACGAACTGGTGCAGCGATTGTGGTTGGTAAGAACATGCATGATGTAACCAATGCAAAAGGTAAACTCCTCACTCTAGCTCGCTCGACTTACACGATGCCACCCGACCATGGTGCAGCTTTAGTCAAGACCATTCTGCAAGATGACAAGCTCACTTCCGTTTGGAAGCAAGAATTGAGTGAAATGCAACATCGTTTGGTTAGCCTTCGTCAAAGTTTGTGTAACGAGTTGAGAAACAACCATAATACAGATCAATTTGATTTCATTGAGGGTCACAAAGGCATGTTTACTGTGCTAGGCTTTAGTGGAAACCAAATGGCGCAACTGCGTGAAGATTATGGCATTTATGGTGTTGGCGATGGTCGAATTAACATTGCCGGACTTACCGAAACTCATATTCCATACGTAGCGGACGCAATTAAGAAAGTATCTCAAGCTTAATTGGAGTGTGGATGAAAAACTGGAAACTGATTCTGCCGCTTATGATGAGCGGCAGTTTAATTGCTTGTACGTCAACTCAAACGACGCAGGAACCTGTTGAGCCAGAGTCGCCAAAGGTCGAAGAGCCCGTTAAAGTCGAGCCAGAAGTGAAACCTGATGTAGATCCAAAGCCAGAGGTGGAGCCCAAACCAGAAGCGAAACCTGAGAAAAAGCCGGAACCAAAGCCTAAGAAGCCAGTCAAGGTCACAAAAACACCCGATGGCATGTTAATTCTTGGTTCTGAAGAATGGGTTTATGTTCCTGAAATTGACCAGACTTTCAAGGCTAGAGTCGATACAGGTGCGACAACATCATCAATTAGTGCGACTGACATTGTTCCGTTTGAGCGTGATGGTAAAGACTGGGTTAAATTTAAGATAGATTTAGGTGACAAAGACACCAAAGAATTTAAAGTACCCGTTGAGCGCTGGGCTAAAGTTAAGCAGTCTTCGTCAGAAGAGGTGGATAAACGAGCGGTGGTAAAAGCCTACATTACCGTTGGGGATCACAAAGAAAAGACAGAGTTTACGTTAGCCGATCGCGGACATATGACGTTTCCAATTTTGCTTGGTCGAAGCTTTTTTAGAGATATCGCCGTTGTAGATGTATCGAAAAAATATGTGCAAGATAAACCTAAAAAAACCGCTAAAAACTGATGTATTACAGCTAGTTTCTGCTACAAGCTAATAATTCGTGATTAACAAAAAATGGCCTCCAAAATTGGAGGCCATTTTTATTGAATCATATGCTTGCTTGTGATGCCCTGGTAGTCATAGTCATGTCCACTAAAATGCAAAACGAGCAGACATTACAATTTGCTGGCCATAGACACCATTATTTTTAAAATCTGCACCAAGCGATAGTTGCTGAGTTGAGTGGAATCGTGCGCCTAGATTGTAAATGGTATTCGAATCGTCATTATCTATGATTTGGCCGATACGGCCATGTAGCTCAACATTTTGCATAAACCAAATACGAGTACCAATATTCACTTCCGTGCGCCACTCGTCGCCCACTTTATCACTGCCGTTCTCTTTAATGTTGTGTACCAACATTTGGCCATAAATATCTGCAAATTGGCCTGCTGGCCCATTAAAGCCTATACCACCAGCAATGTCCCAGTCTCCGCTGAATTCACTGTCTGCGCGAGCAATGAAATGGGTATTCTCTGTAAAGTAGGTATTGAACTCGCCACCAAATGTACCAGGGCTAGTGCCCATGCGAAATTCCATCGTGTTGTAGTTGAAATTATTTGCATGTGCGGAAAGTGGCAAAATAGCACACAAACCAAAGGCTGCAACCTTTAGAGCTTTACCTAGCATGGTGTCTCCGGGCAAGATGATTAAAATGAACAAAAAAATGGTCTGCAAAAAGCAGACCAAGATTGATAAAGCTATCATTTTAAGTGCTTGCCGTCACTATTTAGCTGTAATCGTCACTACATCATGTTGATATGCACATCAATCGGGGTTTGTTTTACATGACCACGAGTTGTTCGACTTCAATCTCTGGTTTGTTCCCGCCTTCAAATTCGCCAAACAGACGGACTTTAGTCGTGTGATCAATCGGAGTATTTAGCTGAATATCGTCATCGAGTTCGACCATCACTTCACCGGAACCATCGCTAAAGACAAACTTATCCGCGCGAACTTGACGCAATAAGTTACCTTCAACGACCACATCTTTTTCAGTAAACATATTGGAGTCGTTTAGCAAGGCATCCAATTTTTCCACAGTGACAGGACCGTTAAACTGCAAGTTTGATTGGTTTTGAGCGTTATCTTTCGCGAACGCGATAGAAGGAGCAATAGCTAAGGCGGCGATTGTTGCGATAATTGTATTCTTTTTCATGTTACATCCTCATCGGTTTGTTTTGATGGGGTCATTAAAGCAGGGCTTGTTTGAACCAATGATGATTTCAACATTCATATTCTATTCATTTGCTTGAGTAAGTGGGGACGATGACGTTATGATTGTTCATCTTCCTCTATTCCTTACAAATGTTCATGAAATCAGCGATCCCATCTTTAATGGTTCAAGGCACCACTTCGGATGCCGGAAAAAGTGTCCTTGTGGCAGGTTTATGCCGTGTATTAGCACGAAAAGGGATAAATGTTGCCCCATTTAAGCCACAAAACATGGCACTAAATAGTGCGGTAACCAAAGATGGCGGTGAAATAGGTCGAGCACAGGCCGTTCAGGCACAGGCGTGTAACATTGAGCCAACTGTACATATGAATCCGGTTTTAATTAAACCTAACAGTGATACAGGTGCTCAAATCATTTTGCAGGGTAAGGCGATTTCCAATATGGATGCGGCTGGCTTTCATGATTACAAGAAAGTGGCGATGGACACGGTGTTAGATTCCTTCTCTCGTCTGACTCAAGAATCTGATTCGATCATTATCGAGGGCGCGGGGAGTCCTGCTGAAATCAATTTACGAGAAGGCGATATTGCAAACATGGGTTTTGCTGAGGCCGCTGATGTACCAGTGATCATTGTCGCTGATATTGATCGTGGTGGAGTGTTTGCACATTTGTACGGAACACTTGCGTTACTTTCTGAATCTGAACAAGCGCGAGTAAAAGGATTTGTTATCAACCGTTTTCGAGGTGATATTCGTTTATTGCAATCGGGCCTCGATTGGCTAGAAGAAAAAACAGGTAAACCTGTACTTGGTGTACTTCCTTTTCTTCATGGTTTGAATTTAGAAGCAGAAGACGCGATCACTGCACAGCAAGAGTTGCACTCTGAGGTAAAACTGAATGTTGTTGTGCCTGTTTTAACCCGGATTAGTAATCATACTGATTTTGATGTGCTGCGATTGAATCCAGACATCAATCTACGTTATGTAGGTAAAGGCGAAAAAATAGATAAAGCCGACCTGGTTATTTTGCCTGGGACCAAATCGGTCAGAGACGATCTGGATTATTTAAGAAGCCAGGGGTGGGATAAAGATATCTTGCGTCATATTCGTCTTGGTGGAAAAGTGATTGGTATCTGTGGCGGCTACCAGATGCTTGGAAACTTGATTGATGATCCAAACGGCGTCGAAGGCCAACCAGGTCAAAGCGAAGGACTTGGCTTGCTTGATATCACTACGACGCTAACTAACAGCAAACAGCTTACAAACACACAAGCACAGCTTTCTCTTAACGGCAAAACAGCCAATGTAAAGGGTTATGAAATCCACGTAGGGCGAAGTGAAGTACGGGGCCTGCAACCTCTTACATTCAGTTCCGGTGAAGCGGAGGGGGCGATCAGCGAGTGTGGCCAAATCATGGGAACCTACCTTCACGGGTTCTTTGACGAGGCAGATGTCTTAAGCCTGGTATCAGAATGGGTAAGCGGCACCCAAATCAAACAACAAGACTTTGAAGAGTTAAAGGATCAAGGCATTAATCGCATCGCAGATGCGATAGAACAACATATGCGCCTTGATTTTTTGTTTAAATAGCCCATTAACTGATTGAACTTTATATTCAAATAACCTGTTCTTTCGCTTGCCTTGTATTGGAGTATCTCTATGAAAGCATGGAAACAGTATGCTTGCCTTACGGTAGTATTAAGCATTTCATTTTCAGCAAACGCAGCAACGAACCTAAAAGTGTATGCAGCCTCTTCTATGACGAATGCGATTAATGAGATCGCGCAAAACTTTGAAGAAAAGTATGACGTTTCTATCACTCCCGTTTATGGTGGTTCTTCTTCTATCGCTCGACAAATTATCAATGGCGCACCAGCGGATGTATTCATTTCTGCGAACACGAAATGGATGGATTATTTGGTCGATAAAGACGTCATTTATCGTGACAATGTCACAAATCTAGTGCGCAATAGCTTAGTGTTGATTGCTCCTCAGTCTTCAGAATTAACCTCATTTAACTTTTCTGATGCAAAGGCATGGGAGAAGGCATTGCATGGAAATCGTCTTGCGTTAGGCAATCCGACATCAGTACCTGCTGGTATGTACGCGAAAGAGTCATTGACTACACTGGGTGTATGGAAAGCGGTTCAAACTCACGTCGCACCAGCAAAGAACGTGCGCTTAGCTTTGGCGTTGGTTGAACGTGGAGAAGCGCCTTTAGGTGTGGTCTACAAAACCGATGCTCAGTTAACTGATAAAGTCAAAATTGTCGGCGAATTTGCGAGTGATACGCATGCGGCTATTGTTTACCCGGCTGCAATTGTGAATGATTCTACTGAGTCGCAGCAGTTCTTCCAATACCTAAAATCGAACGAAGCCGCACGCGTTTTTGCTCAATATGGCTTTCAGCAATAGACCGGCCCTCAATTATAGGAACTAAGCGTGACAGAACTGGAATACCAAGCCTTAATGTTAAGCCTCAAAGTAGGCGCGTACGCAGTACTTTGGCTGATTCCTCTCGGCGTTTTTCTTGCTTGGCTACTTTCTCGAAAAACGTTCTTTGGTAAATCGATTCTCGATAGCTTAATTCATTTACCACTGGTATTGCCGCCAGTGGTAATCGGCTATTTGTTGTTGATTTCTTTAGGACGACAAGGGTTCCTTGGAAAGTGGCTCTATGAAAACTTAGGGGTAGTCTTTAGCTTTAATTGGAAAGGGGCAGTAGTCGCTTGTATTGTCGTGGCTTTGCCTTTGATGGTTCGTTCAGTACGCTTAAGCTTAGATAGCGTCGACCCTAAATTGGAGCACGCAGCCTCTACGTTAGGCGCTTCTCCTTTAAAAGTGTTTCTCACCATCACGTTACCACTGACCATTCCCGGAATTATTACGGGCACGATGCTGTCATTTGCTCGTAGTCTTGGCGAATTCGGGGCGACGATCAGTTTCGTCTCTAACATTCCGGGTGAGACCCAAACGATTCCGCTGGCAATGTACAACTTTATTGAAACGCCAGGTGCAGAAATGCAGGCGGCTCGTCTGTGTATCATTTCTATCGCGTTAGCCTTGTCTACATTAATGATCTCTGAATGGCTAAATCGTAAAGCGGCAAGTAGATTGGGTGCGAAGCAATGACGATTAAAGTCCAATTTAAACAAATGCTTGGTGAAACTGACTTCGACATTAAACTCAAGTTACCCTGTAATGGAATTAGTGCCTTGTTTGGACGATCTGGTGCAGGTAAAACGACGTTGATTAACATCATCAGCGGATTGGTCACTCCAAGGCAAGGGTATGTTGCGGTTGGTGAGCATGTTTTGTTTGACAGTGAACAGGGAATCAACCTACCAACGCACAAGCGTGGTATTGGTTATGTGTTTCAGGATTCACGTTTGTTTCCTCACTATTCGGTTCAAGGCAATTTGTTATATGGCGTTAAAGAAAAAGATGACGAGTATTTTGATGCAGTCACCGAACTCTTGTCTATCAAACCGTTACTAAAGCGCTTTCCGGTATCACTTTCTGGTGGTGAAAAGCAACGTGTTGCGATTGCGCGCGCATTGCTATCTAAGCCCAATTTGCTTTTGATGGATGAGCCACTTGCCTCACTCGATATGCCAAGAAAGCGTGAGGTAATGCCTTTTCTTGAGGAGTTGTCGGAGAAGGTAAATATTCCTATTATCTATGTCACACACAGTCTCCAGGAAATTTTAAGGCTTGCTCAGCACCTTGCAATTATTGACCAAGGTAAAATTTCTAGTTCAGGTAAGCTTGAGGAAGTGTGGGCTTCTCATGCTATGCGTCCATGGCAATCTTTCTCAGATCAAAGCAGCTTATTTGAAGGCCGGATTGCTGAACATCATGAACGTTATGCACTGACTTGTATCAGCCTTGCACCTAATGTATTCCTGTGGGTGCAAAAGATTGACGGAACACCAGACACTCCAATACGCTTGCAAGTGCGTGCCAACGACGTTTCTATCACGCTCGAGCAACCCAAGGCGACGTCGATTCGAAATATTTTGCCTGCTATTGTCGATTCCATCGAAGTGTTTAACGCAGCCGATGACAAGCAGAGTATTAATGTATCACTCAAGCTAGACGAGAAATGTTATTTGTGGGCAACGATCACACCGTGGGCCCTTGACGATCTCAACCTAAAAGTTGGTAGCCGTGTTTTTGCACAAATTAAAGGTGTCAGTGTGACACAAAAAGATATGGCACTAGCGCCTCATTAACCGTTTAGACTGATTTACGCTTCATGATCAAAAAAGGCCGCAAAGTGCGGCCTTTGTTACTAGAAGAATGTCGGAATTACTTCGCGAATACTTCTTTGAATTCACGCTTAAGAAGTGGGTCACGACGTGCTTTCTTAAGTTGCTTAACCATGTCTTTCACACAGTTGTGAAGCACATTATCAAGTAGTTGAGCACGGTATTCTTCTTTATCTTCATCTGTCATGTTTTCTGGCAGATTAAGAGTCGGAAACTCTTCCATCACATTAATACCAGCGAATGCTTGGCCTACAGAAACTAGAGCATGAAACTGTTCAAAGTTGTCTAGAATGTTCTGTGCACTTGCTGGCATTTCGTCCCATGATTCACGTACCGCTTCTTCAGACACTTCATGGATAGAGGTAACCATTTCGAACATTTGCTCTGGAACTTCGTCAAATTCGATAACTTTACGTAGCTCTGGAGAAATGCTGGCTAGATCGATTTTTTTGCTTTCGCTGTTAGTTGCTTCTGACATGGTGTGTCTCTCATTACAAAAAGGCGGGAATATTAATACCAAATGCATCAAATAGCTATACCCATTAATCCGCAAGATGACCAAAGTGAATGAGTTTGTTGAACTTCTGCTCACAGGCCATGATTAGATAGGGTAACGTCCAGTCTAACTGCTTTATGCAATGGATTCCGTGATATTCAAACAAAAATATAGCACTTAATTATGAGTCGAATGCAACAACTCTATGAGTATGGTATATGTTTAATAAAGACATAATTAAAAATGGAACGCGTTATGCAACCGACAGGGACATCGATGCGAATCCTTCTGGTTGACGATGTTCAGCTAGACAGGATGCAGTTGGCTATTCGTCTAAAGCAACTTGGACATATTGTAAAAGCCGTAGGTAGTGGACTAGAGGCGTTAAATACCTACGAGAGTTTTGATCCGGAACTGGTGTTACTCGATATATCAATGCCAGATATGAACGGTTTTGAAGTCTCTCTTCATATAAGAGAAACGTTTCCGGATTGGATCCCAATTATTTTCTTGAGTAGTCACGAAGAGCCAGAAATGATTGCTAAAGCCATAGACGCGGGCGGTGATGACTATTTAATTAAGCCGGTAGATAAACTGGTACTGAACTCTAAACTTATCGCAATGCAGCGTATTGCTCATATGAGACGAGAGCTTAAGCAAGCGACAGCTCAATTGGAGCAGGTTAATCAACTTTTGACTCAGCAAGCGAATGAAGATGGCCTAACCAAACTCTATAACCGCCGTTATATCGACCATAAGTTGGAATCGATGGTTGCATGGCATGGCCGTCACAACATGCCAATGGCTTTGATTCTATTGGACGTCGATTTTTTTAAACCGTTTAATGATAATTACGGTCATATTGAAGGCGATCGTTGCTTGCAAGCGATTGCGAATCAACTCAAGGCTACTTTTTGTCGCTCTGGGGAATATGTAGGTCGATATGGTGGAGAAGAGTTTGTCGTGTTGCTAGGGTGTACCGACACTCAAACAGCAGAAAGAGAAGCCGAGCGTATACAAGAGGCTATGTATTTTCTCGATTACCCACATGAGTATTCTAGTGTGTCAAATAGAGTGACAGTGTCACAGGGTGTTTTTGTTTTTCAACCGACAGGGAAAGAAGTGCAATCAGACTTGTATGCAACCGTTGATAAAGCGCTATATACCTCGAAGTCTTTGGGAAGAAACACACATACTGTAGTTAATTCTTTTTAAAAACAAAATCTTATGAATGCTACTCTCTTTGTTGCGTTGTCACTTTTTGGTGGTTATTTTAGAGCTAACTCAAAGTAAGATAGGCAAAACAGTGCGAACGGAATGTCGCAATCGGGCGTATACCTTATACCTTTGATTAGATAGATAACATCGGGATAGTGGCAACGATGAGTGCTGTTATTATGCTGATGGGGAAGTTCGGTTTTGTTTTAAACCCGGACAAGCTTGTTAACTTTCACGATTGGTGAGGGTCTAACGAAGCTTTATGCAGTTACGTCCGGCCTTTTTCGCTTTGTAAAGTGCTTCGTCCGCTAATTTAATGACGTCCAGAGGAGCTTGCCCACTCCGGCTATCAGCAACTCCGAAACTTGCGGTAACAAAAACCGACTTTCTTTTCGAGCTGTTGCTACCACGACGTTTTTGTCCTTGTTTATGGTTCTCAGGGCGAGATTCTTCATCGCGTAATATCATCTCGTATTCTGCAATCGATTTGCGAGCTTCTTCCAAAAAGTTCTTACATTCGTCAGCGTATTTGCTTTTAAAAACGATGGTAAATTCTTCTCCGCCAAATCGATAAACTTTTGCGCCGCCTGGGGTTTTAGTGAGGCGCGAAGCGACCATTTTTAGAACGTCATCACCAGTATCGTGACCGTAGGTGTCGTTAAACTTTTTAAAATGGTCAACATCAAGCATTGCGATCGTGAACTTCTTACCCATGTGTTTTAGATCGAGATCAAGTGCACGTCTGCTCGGAATCAGCGTTAGGCTATCGGTGAAAGCCAGTTGATGGCTAGCGGAAGCGGCATAAATAATGATAAGCAGCCCTGTTAGCGTAAACATGGTGCTTGATATGTACTGCACATCAAAGAAAATGAACGTCGCAGACGCCAATACCATGGCAGAGTAGGTCATCGCATGGATAATTTCATTCTTCTTTAAAACAAGGATTCCAAGAAAACAGACAATACCCACGCAATATAAAACAAGAATGAAAGGCAGTTTAGAGACGGTCGGTACAATAAATAAAATACCGCTTGTCCATTGTTCAAACCCTCCTTCAACGTAATATGCTAGCGTTAGATAAGACCAAAGAACGAACATTGCTAACATCAAGATATAAGTCAACATGGCTCTGGAGTCAAAACCTTCTTTACTAAACAAAAATACCGTAAGAAACGAGACAGGAAGTAACGTGGCTAAAATGGTTAGCTCAAGTAAAGCGGTACCACTTTGAAGCGGGACTTGTAGGCGGTGCTGTATCACGAAATAGGCTAGCAACATTGCCAAGCACACCATGGACTCTCTGCCTTGCTTAAATGAATAACAAAGGAGTAGCGCACAACCTAATAGTATGTACGGCAAGTTTGCGGCAATGCCCCAGTTTGCCTGAGTCATCTGAATAATGCTGTCCATGCCCGAACTCACTATGCCCAGTAGCAAAAAAGGGAATGAGAATCTGAAGCCTGATGAAGTCATTGACGATGAGGACATCTATTACAAACTGCCTGAAAATAGTTGACTATATAATTGGTTAGGTAAATCGTTTTATCAATATGGATATTTATCCGTTATTGAATTTCGAACTTTGAGAACTAGCAAGAATACGTCTATTTGTTCCTTTTCCCAAGTATTTTGGAAGACATTACGGCAAAAAGAGAGAGATTGATTAAATTAAGAGCAATCAATAAGTTGTTATAAACAAGTCGTTGCTATACTCATTTCATAGGAAAAAGGAGATTTACAGATGCAGATAAGCTCAGATGTGCACAACTACATGGAAACATTAGTAGGCCAGGTTCTCAGTTTGCCCGAATTTTTAGAACAGTATGACAACGAACAGTTAGCCGATATTGCTTGCCTTGCGCTTATCCAGCTCAAGCCTGTCTATATCCGTCATGATATTGATTTTTTGTCTTCACTTCCTGAACAAAAATTAAGCCAGTTTAAGCAAAGCGCGGATATAGCGGTGAAAAACGCCGCAGAAATGGTGAAAGAAGACAGGCGTAAGAACCGAGAGTATGATGTGCCTGTAATTTTTTCCCATACTAGTTATGATGATGACAAAGAGTTGGATTGGTATGAAAAACCGATCCTTAACGTTAATATCAAGTAAGAGTCGCTCAGTTGACTAGTGAGTTGACCCAAGGAGGAATCGTGGGATTTTTTTCGCGTTTGTTTGGTGGTAGTGAGAAAACGGTTGAAGCTAAAACTATCGAACCAGTTGAGTATAAAGGTTTCTTTATTTACCCAGAGAGCCTTTCAGAGGGCGGACAATATCGCATCGCTGGTCGAATAGAAAAGCATGACAATGATGAAGTGAAAACACATCGGTTTATTCGCTCCGATTTACTTGGCTCAGAGCAAGATGCCAATGACCTTATGTTGAAGAAATCTCAAATGTTTATTGATCAAATGGGCGATAAAATCTTCGACTAGCAATTTACTGCAATTTGATTCCAGTCATCTTAAAAAGAGCCATTAGTGTATATGCTAGTGGCTCTTTCTTTTTAACGCTTAAATCTCTGTTAAGTCAGTATTTAATCGTTACCTGGTTAGACCTCAGTCTAGTACGGTGTTGCGTTGTTATTTTTCGAGCACAGAGCGACAATCATTCATTACTTAGCGTTATATGTAATGAAATTTAGTATTTAAATTACAAAACACTTGAAGTAATGAGACGCGTTCGATACAAACAGAATAATAACAGGGCTGTTAGTCAAGGTGTTATTGTGCAAATGGGTGTCCCCAAACATCATCTTTCGTTTGCAATTGTCTTGCGTGGTAAACAGATAGAAATAAAAAAGAATTAGAGTAGAGCGACGCTCTGTTTTGGGACTAATTTATTGATATGTATACAAGGAGTATGCGTTTTGCAAATCGGTGTACCTAAAGAGATACTCGCGGGTGAATCGCGAGTGGCTGCATCGCCGAAGTCGGTTGAGCAGTTAATAAAATTGGGATTCGATGTCGCGATTGAATCCCAAGCGGGGGTGCTAGCGAGTTTCGATGATGCCGCTTATGAAGCAGCTGGTGCGAAAATCGTTTCTAGTGAAGAAGTTTGGGCATCTGGCCTTATTTTAAAAGTTAATGCGCCAATTGTGGATGATGAGCAAGGCATTGACGAAATTGCGTTACTGCAAGATGGAGCAACACTGGTTAGCTTTATTTGGCCGGCTCAAAATGCTGAGTTGATGGAACAACTTTCCAGTAAGAACATTAATGTTCTTGCCATGGATTCCGTTCCTCGTATCTCACGTGCACAAGCCTTAGACGCGCTATCTTCGATGGCTAATATCGCTGGTTATCGTGCAGTGGTTGAGGCAGCTCATGAGTTTGGTCGTTTCTTTACAGGTCAAATTACGGCTGCCGGTAAAGTACCTCCAGCGAAAGTATTGGTTGCGGGTGCTGGCGTCGCTGGCTTGGCGGCTATCGGTGCTGCAGGTAGCTTAGGTGCCATTGTCCGTGCGTTTGACGTCCGCCCAGAAGTAAAAGAGCAAGTTGAATCGATGGGCGCTGAGTTCCTGACCGTTGACTTTCAAGAAGAGTCAGGCTCTGGGGATGGCTACGCAAAAGAAATGTCTGATGACTTCAACAAAAAAGCGGCAGAGTTATACGCAGAGCAAGCTAAAGATGTTGATATCATTATTACGACCGCGCTCATCCCTGGTAAACCTGCGCCGAAGTTGATCACCAAAGAAATGGTCGACAGCATGAAAGCGGGCAGTGTAATTGTCGACTTGGCAGCTGCTAATGGTGGTAACTGTGAATATACAGTGAAAGACCAAGTTATCATGACGGATAACGGCGTAAAAATTGTTGGTTACACTGACATGGTTGGTCGTTTGCCAACACAATCTTCTCAGCTTTACGCGACAAACCTTGTCAATCTTCTAAAACTGCTGTGTAAAGAGAAAGATGGCAACATCAATATTGATTTTGAAGATGTTGTTATCCGTGGCGTTACCGTGGTGAAAGAAGGTGAAGTTACTTGGCCAGCGCCACCAATTCAGGTTTCAGCTCAGCCGCAAGTGAAACAAGAACAGCCTGTGAAGCCAGAGCCTAAAGTAGAAGAACCTACGTCTCCAACGAAGAAAATTATTGGTGTGGCAGCGGCTGTTGGAGCCTTTGCATGGGTTGCATCGGTTGCTCCGGCAGCGTTTCTTTCTCACTTTACTGTATTTGTTCTAGCGTGTGTTGTCGGATACTACGTAGTATGGAATGTTACCCATGCACTTCATACTCCACTAATGTCAGTAACGAATGCTATCTCTGGCATTATTGTCGTTGGTGCATTACTGCAAATTGGACAAGGTAATGGCGTCGTTTCATTCCTATCTTTTATTGCCGTATTGATCGCGAGTATCAATATCTTCGGTGGTTTCACCGTCACCAAGCGTATGCTTGAAATGTTCCGCAAAGATAAATAGGAGTCACAATGTCTGCAGGATTAGTACAAGCAGCTTACATTGTTGCTGCATTATTTTTCATCATGAGTTTGGCGGGGCTTTCAAAGCAAGAGTCTGCTCGTAATGGTAACTACTACGGTATCGCTGGTATGACGATCGCGCTGATAGCGACGATCTTTAGCCCAGATGCGCAAGGTTTTGGTTGGATCATTATCGCGATGGCGATAGGTGGTGCGATCGGTATTTTCTATGCGAAGAAAGTAGAAATGACCGAGATGCCAGAACTGGTTGCGATTCTACACAGCTTTGTAGGTTTAGCTGCGGTTTTAGTTGGCTACAACAGCTACCTAGATGCGCCAGAAGCAGCAACACATGCTGAGCATGTTATCCACCTTGTAGAAGTATTCTTGGGTGTGTTCATCGGTGCCGTAACTTTCACCGGTTCAATTGTCGCATTTGGTAAGCTGCGTGGTGTGATTTCTTCGTCGCCACTTAACCTGCCTCATAAGCACAAAATGAACCTCACAGCGGTTGTTATTTCTACGCTTCTTATGATCTACTTCGTAAAAGCAGATGGCAGCATGTTCGCTCTTATTGTGATGACTTTGATCGCGTTCGCATTCGGCTACCATTTAGTCGCTTCAATCGGTGGTGCAGATATGCCAGTTGTTGTCTCTATGTTGAACTCATATTCAGGTTGGGCAGCAGCGGCAGCAGGTTTCATGCTAGCAAATGATCTATTGATTGTAACAGGTGCTTTGGTAGGTTCATCAGGTGCGATTCTTTCTTACATCATGTGTAAAGCAATGAACCGTTCGTTTATCAGTGTTATTGCCGGTGGTTTTGGTCAAGAGATAGTGATTTCAGGTGACGAAGAGCAGGGCGAATATCGTGAAACAACGGCTGAAGAAGTTGCAGAGATGTTGAAGAACTCAAAATCAGTAATCATCACTCCAGGATATGGCATGGCAGTAGCTCAGGCACAATACCCTGTTCATGAAATTACTGATGTACTTCGTTCACAAGGTATTGAAGTTCGCTTTGGGATTCACCCAGTAGCGGGTCGTCTACCGGGGCATATGAATGTGTTACTCGCTGAAGCAAAAGTACCGTATGATATCGTTCTTGAAATGGATGAAATCAATGATGACTTTGCAGAAACCGATACCGTATTGGTTATCGGTGCTAACGATACGGTCAACCCAGCCGCACTGGAAGATCCGAACAGCCCAATCGCTGGTATGCCCGTATTGGAGGTATGGAACGCGAAAAACGTAGTGGTATTCAAGCGCTCAATGAATACTGGTTACGCAGGAGTACAGAACCCACTGTTCTTCAAAGAGAATACATCAATGCTATTTGGTGATGCGAAAGAAAGTGTTGAGTCTATTTTTAAAGCACTTTAACCATTCTTGATTTAAAACTATACAGGGTCAGCAATCGCTGGCCCTTTTTTGTTCCGTTTCAATGTTATAGTAATGCAAATCCTTCTGTTAGCAGATGTCAATTGCTTGTAGATTGATGTATAGTTTTGGCTAATGTAACAAGTGACGGTAACAGTTTGATTAAAAAGTTTTTGCTCGGTTTTGCAACTGTATTGCCGCTTTTTTCGGCACCTGCATTTTCCGATTCACTACCAGAAAGAATAGATACGTTTACAGAGCTATTTAACTATGAAGTAGCTCTTAAGTCGTACGATATTCGTATTCTGCAATCAAATTATCCTACCAAGTTACTTGCGCCAGATTCGCTTCTGCCGCAAACGTCTGACTATCCGTTAAAAGATATCCAACAGCTTTACAGCTTGGCGAATACTTGTCGTGGCAAATTACCATTAAGTCCTTTAATTACTGAGCCTTTAGTATTTACAAGAGCTATTTGTAAAGGGACGCAGCTGACACCTCGTTGGTTCTCGCGTAGTGGTCTCATTCACCCTGGTGGTGGGACGTACGCGGCACGTTATGTGGATAAGTATCCAGAACTCAAACCCAAACTATCTCAGTACATGCATATAAAAGAGCGTGATAACGAGGAAGGGGATGAGTTGCTAGAAAGCTTGAAAAACATGGATGACGACGCCATTAATGCTTTGATTGCAGGCGCGAGCATGTTTATTGAAGGTAACGAACTTTGGCTAAGACGTGGTGACCGTTACTTTGTTTTCGAGAAAGATATCTGGCAAGAGAACGTAGCGAATGCGGGTCTGTCATACGCTCTAGCCTCTCAAAGCAAAAGTTGCTTTGTTAAACGAGGCAATATTTGTTGGGATGTAGAAGATCACTCGCAAGTTTTGCGGATCAGTATGATCATACTGGTAATCGCCAATATTCTTTTGGTGATTGGTTGGGCGGTGTACCGTTGGAATAGCAAGCGAGAAGAACTACGTAGTAGAATGCTCGTGTTGCAAATTTTAACGCATGAGCTCAGAACACCGATTGCATCTCTGTCACTAACGGTTGAGGGCTTTCGTCGAGAGTTCGAGCATTTGCCTGAAAGTGTGTATGACGAATTCCGCAGATTGTGTGAAGATACGCGCCGCCTGCGTCAATTGGCAGAAGCGAGTAAAGATTATTTGCAATCTGATAACCAAATGCTTGCAACAGACTGGGTACCATCCGTTGCAGATTGGTTAGAATTTAAGATCGAAGAAGAATTTGATAGTGCCGTGCTTTTTAACATCAATGAAGATGTGGCTGCTAAAGTTAATGTGTACTGGTTAGGAACTTGTATCGATAACTTGCTTCGTAATGCGCTTAAGTACGGTGTCGCACCGGTTGAATTGGATGTCTCAACTAGTGAAGAAAAAATAGTATTCCAAGTCCGAGATGCAGGAGGCCTAACGGCTAAAGATTGGGCAAATTTGAAGAAACCGTTCGTAAGTAAGAGCGGGTTAGGACTTGGATTAACAATCGTTGAATCTATGGTAGGCCGCATGGGCGGAAAAATGTCCTTAATGGGACCACCTACAACTTTTATATTGGAGATACCTTGTGAAACAGACACTGCTTCTCGTTGAGGACGATAAAAACTTGGCTGACGGCCTGTTAGTAAGCCTGGAACAAGCAGGATATGAGTGTTTACATGTGGAGCGTATTGCAGACGTAGAGCCACAATGGAAAAAAGCTGACTTGGTAATTCTCGATCGCCAACTCCCAGATGGTGACTCTGTACAATGTCTCCCAGAATGGAAACAGATTAAAGACGTACCAGTTATCTTGTTAACGGCACTTGTTACCGTAAAAGATAAAGTTGCAGGCCTTGATTCCGGCGCGAACGACTACTTAACAAAGCCTTTTGCTGAGGCGGAGCTTTTTGCGAGAATCCGTGCACAGCTACGAGCACCGGATTCAGCAGAACAAAGCAACGCTGATAAAGTGATTACAAAAGACTTAGAGATTGACCGCTCGACTCGTGAAGTGACTTATAAAGACGAGCTAATTACGCTTACTCGAACAGAGTTTGATTTGCTGCTATTTTTGGCGTCAAACTTAGGTCGCGTGTTTACTCGTGATGAGCTACTTGACCACGTTTGGGGTTACAATCATTTCCCGACAACACGTACGGTTGATACACATGTACTACAGCTTCGTCAAAAACTGCCAGGACTGGAAATTGAAACACTTCGTGGTGTTGGCTACAAGATGAAAGCATAAGTCGTAATGAAAATACTACTCCCTGTAGTTGTCTCATTAGCGTTAGTGAAACCAGTCCATGCGATGGACTGGTTTCAAACTAACACGCCTTTAACACAGGCACATCAACACTTACTTGAAGATGATCTTGCGGGTATGTTCAACTCTCTTGTTGAACTCTGGCAAACGGAACCAAGTAAAGATTTGACTCCTCACCTTAATGATCTTCTTGGTCAGTCACTATCTAAAAACTGTGGCAAGGCTCTCACTGGTGTAACGCTGCCTGATTGGATAAGTGGTGTGAACGTTATTCGTCAGACTATTCAAAGCCCTGGGCGAGATACATTTAGATTGGTGATCAAGCTAAGAGCTACAACTGACATCGAAAATATTTCATTTAATCGATGGGTGGATGATTCTATATCCGCGGACAGTTCATTCAGCTATGAACAACAGCCGAACGGGACAGAACTTGCCAACGAGCGTAGTTACTCGAAACGCTATAACTTAACAGGCAAGCTTGAAGCTGGTTTATATCACTTAACCGTTGTTTCTACTGATAAACAAGAGTATCGAACTTGGGTAATACTTGGAGATTCAAACTCTTCTCAATATGTTCGTTGGACATCTAAAGAGAATTGGAAAGTAGAAAAGAGCGCACTTCGTAATCCCCATTGTCCATTACCGCAACTTGAAGTTGGTTTGTATGACTACATTGATGGCCAGTACGAGCAAATGTGGAAAAAGACTTATGAGTCTAACTATCCAAATTCATTGGAGCTAGCGGGTGTCCCAAACGATAGATACGTATTGGCGGTAAGTATCAATAGTCGCCGTTGGCAGGGCGATATAATTGTTGAGCAGGCTCAAACTATTAGCCGAACCTATGATCTTTCCCAGGAAGAATAGTTAAAGAAATACTACTTGTGCCGATAAAGGTTCAGGACGAACTAAAATCACAAGTGTAGTATGAAAAACAAATATAAAATTCTTGCCACTTCTGTTGCTACTATTCTTTTCGCTAATGCTGCCTCTGCTGCTACTTATGCGATAGAGGCTCGTAGTGATGCAATGGGTGGCGTTGGTACCGTATCAGCAACTTATCTAACTGCGCCTTTTTTCAACCCCGCTCTTACTGCGATTTATCGCCGAAATGACGATGCAGGCATGATCGTGCCAAGTTTTGGTGGCAGCTACGATGATCAATATGATCTAGTTGATGAGATCGAACGCATCAGCAAATTGACAGACGTCGATGAAATCAAAAAATCGATGGATGCTATCGATGGGAAAAAGACAGACTTTGATCTTGGTGGTGTCGTTGCCATTGGTATTCCCAACAAATTCTTATCTGCAACTGCATACGGTAAGCTATACACTGAATCATTCGTACAACCAAATGTTGATACCTCAGGTACTAATCCATTAGATGATAGCTATGTACAAGGTGTTTCTATTGGCGTGGCTGAAGCAGGTATTTCACTTGCTAAATACACTAATTTCATGAACCAACACCTTTCTTTTGGTGTTACTCCTAAACTTCAGCGTATATACACATACTCATACGCCACGAGTTTTCAGAATTTTGATACTAAAGACTTACGTGAAAATGAGACCGCGGAAACGATGTTTAACTTAGACGCCGGCGCACTTTGGTTCTTTGGCCCATATCGTCTCGGTATTTCAGCGAAAAATTTGATCGGAAGAGACGTTAAAACAAAGTCATTCCAATATGGCAGCGATACGATAAAATCATACGAATATAGCATGCGTCCTGTATACACCGTTGGGGCAGGGATTGTTGCCGATTACTTTACGATGAGTGTTGACTACGATCTTAACGAAGAAAAACGTTTTTCATCCTTTGATGATAATACGCAAATGATTCGAGCTGGTATTGAATTTGATATTTTGCGTCAAATGGCATTACGAGCAGGGTATATGAAGAACTTAGCTCGAAGTAATGACGAAGGAACCATTACTGCTGGTATCGGGTTGTCTCCACTTAAGTTGTTCGAATTGGATATCGCAGCTCAGTACACAAACGAGAACGCTATGGGTGCATCCATTAATTTCCTTGCTACCTATTGATTGAATCGTTATAGTCAGCTCCTCAAAATGAGGAGCTTTTTATGTTTGACGATTTACCCCCTCTATCTCACCAAGAGCAACAACAAGCTGTAGAGAGAATTCAAGAATTGATGGCGAAGGGCACAAGTACTGCAGAAGCTATCAAAATTGTTGCCGAACGGATTCGATCTGAGTACGCAGAAAAACAACAGCAACAAAACTAATCAATTCATGGACAGGGCATACGCCCTGTTTTTTTTTGCCTTTCTATTTTCTATTCCTTTACATTCCCAAACACCACCCTGGTTACGCTGTAACTCAAATTTACTATACCTATATGATTTTAATCTTGTTCAATTGCCTTTAAGACTAAATAGCGAGTTAGTAAAATTTTACCCAATTGTGTTAACCTTAGTTTGCGCAGCACAGGCAATTAGGCATTTCTTAATGAACTCATAAATTAAACTCCATATTATCAATTATTTACCTCGGACTTTTAATCTGTCAACTATATTGGTCTTGATTGATCTTGTAATTTAATTACAAAGCGCGAAAGGACTTCGTTCTCAGGCAGAGGATTATGCTGAAAAAATAAAAAAGATACACCGTAACTTATAGCGGTAATTAAACTAGAGTTATTAAATAAGCGATATAAGAACAGTAAGCACTCGCAGACATATGTAATAGATGAATCGGAAGTTCATCTTATTTAGCTGCTTTTTTAGCCGAAATACGTCTCCTGGATTTGAGCGGAGCGTTACATATTGAAAACGCTTGACCTAAAGTAGTTTTACTAAACTAGGCGACGTTGAAGTGGGTAATATGAAACCTCAAGAGTAGTAGAAATAAAGAGCAGTGACTCGCGTTACAACGTAATGTTTCTTAGCATACTTCCTGTTAAATAGTCCGATAATTAGAGAAGAAATTGGAAAAACATCGTTGATCTTTGGATGAGAGGAAGCAACAAGGTTGCAATGAAAACTATTTGCCTGTTTTACACTAAACTCCTTTAACTATCATGTAGCAGTAGTTTTGATGTTGTGTTCGCTCTATGTGGACTAGACTTAATATGAGAACAAAAACTAACCAAGGGAGGAATGATGGGTTACAAGCAAGTTTTGGTTGCTGTCGACTTATCTAAATCTAGCCAAGCCGTTATCTAAAAAGCAATAATGCAAGCAGATAACTCAAGCAGCAAACTCTCATTTGTTTACGTAGATGTTGATCGCATAGTCATGGAAGCGAAGGAAGAGCAAGAATTGGAAAGAAGGCTGCAAGAGCTCGCTGATAAATGCTTATACCCAGTAAACTAGACCATGGTAGTAATCGGCGATCTTCATATAAAACTATCGGGAATCGTCAAAAAAGAGGGGATAGATTTAGTTGTCTGTGGTCATCATCACAACTTATTGAGTCGCTTTTTTTCATCGATACCAAAGGTTGTGAACGAGGTTGAAGCTGATTTATTAATCGTCTATTTAGACGAGTGATCGACAACTCTTGTTCGCACTCATCATTTTTTGTCACTAAAAAGCCGAACGTTTATGTTCGGCTTGGTGTATCGGTGATAATAAAAGTTTTTAGCCAGGAATGATTGATGCCTCATGAGATAAAACAGATGCAGACTCCGCGTTTGACTGCAGATCAAAATGTACGTTAACTTGCACGCCTTCTCGCTCAAAAGTGACATCATCAAAATCGGTCATAGCGATTTTGAATCCATTTCTAGCAAAAAAGCCAGTCACCATAGTTCGCTGCTTAATTTCTAATGCAGACGCGAGTAGCTTATCCATGGCATTCTCCTTGGTTATTGTGGGGATATGGGTAGAAGATACACATAGATTGGTATGAAATCAATTTTATATAAAGTTGCTTTTGATGAAAATTTTAATGTAAGTCAATCTATCGTTTACCCCACGTGATTTATTCCACGCAAAACCTTGATAACAAGACGGCAGAGCATCTCACATTGTGATAGCAAGCATAAAGATGGGGGTGTTAATAAATACCGCCGAAACAATATGTTACAAAGATTAGCGTTAGGCCTAGTTGAGTAGACAACGCAAAATTCTAAATCTGAACAACCGCCCTAAAATGACTCACTCTTCAATACTTGTGATAACTCAGACCTAATAAAAGTAGATATCTCAGCTAGCTTTCTTGGCAAAGGGTTTTGATAAGGGTAGGAAATATACATGGAACGTTCTATATCAAAAGTTTGCGATATTCGGATGTTTTTGTCTATAAAGTTACTTTTAATAAGATAGTTTGGAATGACACCAACCCCAACTCCCTCAGAAACAAAGTTTATTAAAATAGAAGTGTTATCAACTTCGATAACATCAGTATATTGATTTTTAATTGATTCCTTATTCGAATGATGTTTGTAGATTAATAGTGTTTTGTTGTTGGCATTACTTACCCTAGATATCAAAACATCACTATAATCACCAATTTTATGTGCAATAAGAGTGTCATCAATAACATTATTAAGCCTAATCGCTAAATCTACGTTGCTTTCTAATAAATTTTCTACATTGTTACTTGACGATATTTCAAAATCAACTTTTGGATATCGTTCTTTTAAGTCTTTAAGAACAGAACCAAAAATAGAAGAGGCTATAGAGTTGGGCATTGTGATTTTAAACTTTCCATCAATGCATTCACTCAACGAGCTAGCTCTGTAATTTAACTCGTGCAAACTCTCTAACGTCTTGATAGCAAGCTCTCTAATGCTTTCGCCATGATCAGTTAAAACGAGTTTCCTTGTTGTTCTGTGGACGAGTGTCACGCCAAGTTGTTTTTCTAATGCTGCTAGCTGCCTGCTGACTTGAGCTTTAGACTTTCCAAGTTCTTTTGATGCCTCTGTAAGAGAGAGGTGTTTACAAATGGCTGCAAAGCAAATCAGCTCATTGTTCATCAATTCCATGATTGTTACCTTTTTGCAACTCTGAGTCACGTTGTTTTTTAACTGGTGGGAAAGTATAACTTGCTTCATCGGAGGGGGACAATGATATTTAAAAGCCGTCATGAAATAATGGCAGACTACTATCTTAATAAAACTATATTGGATATTAAGTTAAACCGATATCCTGAAGAAATTAACTCAATCGGATTAAATATAGAAAATAAAGATTTAAAAATAAAGAATTTGTCTCGTGAAATTACTAAGTTGGATTCGGGTTATTTAATTGTTGATTGTGCATCATTGATAATGACTCATTACATATCGGAAAAAGTAATAATAAAAGTTGAAATTGATTTTTTAAATTATAAAGTTAAACGTGTAAGGATATTAAAATATGAAGACTGCAATACAAAATTCGAAAAGATCTGTTTATCAGAAAGATACATTGTATAGAATAATAAATAATATTAGTACTTTGTATACCAAATCACTAGTAAAATTATTTGGTGAAGAGCTGAGAATCCATCATTGCAAACATAAGATTAATGTAAGAACCACTAACGAGTTGAGTGAACATATGAAGAAAGATCTAGGTATAGATTGAAAAGTAGAGAGTTTACATCTGTTAGATTCCTTGTTCCTATAAAACTAATGTAGTACTTACACGTTTGGGTTAAGCAAATGCGTGTCCATGTTGACTCATGTTGAATGAGCAAGATGCAGAACCAACGTGTACAGTGTTGAACGTAACCCAAGATACAATGAAGGAACTTAATCAGCCACACGGTTTTAAAGTTGATGACTGGTTATTATCAAGTTGTCGCTGTGGTGAAATCGAAGTTCATGGCCCATACAAGACAGCTGATGAAGCTTGCAAGGAAGCAAAAGCCAAATACGGTGTAACTAAACTGACTTCACCAATGCTAATCTTCTAACCTTTAAGTTCGTATTATGTATAAGCTGGTAAATGAGAGGTTAGGCTGGCGCCCCTGCTTGTAAGGCATTGATTAGGCGGGGGTTTATAGACTTGTCTTCGAGTAAACCGTATACCACATCTTGATCATCTAACCCCAATAAGTCGGCGATTTTAAAGGCAATTTCCCAATCAAGAACACTGCGACCATTGCGGTAATTACTAATTCTACTTGTGCCAACGTCCAAAACTTTAGCTAACTGATAGTCAGAGGTAAGCTCTAACTGGGTTTTCAGTCTATCTAAAAGCACATTTGTGTAATTAGTCATGTTCCCGCATCCTTTCGCAATATTGTTAAATTTTAGTGGATAGTCTGGCTTCTTTCACTACCGCAAGCCACTTGCGTGCTTAAAAAGATTTCCTTAACGTTATTTTTGAGACAGGAAATCAATAGCTTGCGGAGGCTACAACATGGAACGTACTGTTACCAACCCAATTCACTTACCTTGCCCTGATATGGCAGGGTGCACCAATCCAGACCCAGCTAAAACGGCAAACTCTATCAACAAGATAGCTCAACTACGAGAGAAGTTCGCCGAGCAATTCCCTAAAAAGAAACAGACGTACATTCCTACACGTTTTCGTCAGGGGGTTGTAGCATGAATCTTAGTATCTGGAAATCGCGCCGCAATCAGCGCCAACTTGTTGCATCACAAGACAACGGAACTCATATCTACTTCGATAGTTTTGAGCTTGAAGCCGTTGAAGCCTCGCTTTGGCTTTATCAAGGGATGACACTTGTCGCTTGCATCAAAGCACAAAACGACACGTTAGCCGATATTACGACTACCGCTCACCGTATGGCGACACTTGGCGCGCAAAATAACGGCCAACCACTACACGAAATCCGCAAGCAAGATGAAGCGCCCCAAGTGGGCGCGGATTCTTCCCTTTAATCAGGGGGATGCATGGACTTCGACATCAAAGCCATAGAAATCAAGATGGCGGGCAAGACGTTCGCCAATGATGCCATTCATCAAAGTGCCTTTTCACGCCGATTTTTCCCACGCTTACCCGCGATAGTTCGCAACGATGTGCGCCGTAAAGTGGAGGCGCGCACACAGCGCCAAAACGCCACACGTGAAAACGTGATTAAAACCGCCAAAGATGCGGTGAAATTTGGCTTGAAGTGCGCACACCATATCGAGAATCGTTACTCGTTTGTCGACAGTCGCAAGGGCGCGCATAGCGAGCCATTGACGCACAATATCTTGATGCGTGACGACGCACTGACTAAGTTCGCGGAGAAGTACGCCGACCAATGCGCCGAGATTTTATCAAGTCTAAATGCCGAGGGTTACGCCTCTTTTGTTGAGGCGTTGGCCGCGGTTTATTCTGAGCAAAAATCGCTACTTAAGACCATTCACATCAAGCCGCCTTACGTGAATTTCAAAGTGAAAGACGTTGAAGTGTTAGAGCAAATGCTAACAGCCGCGGTACTCAAAATGCAGTCGGAAAAGTGGGTCGAACGTCGTTTGCTGCGTCTGCGTGGTGACTACATCGAGTACGCCCAAATCACCATGAGCCGTGTGGGTGACAAAGGCCATCAAAGCAAATACGTGTCAGAGATTTCCTTTAGTAACTGGAAGCGCAAGCAACGCGAATCCGAGAAATACATGAAGTCGATGAGCGTATACAACGAGGAAACAGGCGAACACTTTCCATTAGAGGAAGTGGCAAAGCGCACCATCGCTAACCCTGAGAACCGTCGTATTGAAATGATGGTTCGCTCACGTGGCTTTGAAGAACTGGCCGACGAACTGGAATACACCGCGCTTTTCATTACGTGGACACTACCGAGCCGTTATCACCGCAATTCTCCAAAGTGGGATGGCTCAAGCGTCAAAGACGGACACGCAGAGTTAATGCGCCAATGGTCACTTGCTCGCGCTAAGTTGGCCAAATTGGAGATTGAATACTTTGGCTTTCGTGTGGCCGAGCCACACAAAGACGCAACCAGTCACGCGCACTATTTCTTGTTTTGCTCTCACAAAGACAAAGCCAACATCATTCGTATTCTACGCGGTGAGGCGATTGCGCCAGACCGTGAGGAACTGGGCGACGACATCACGCCACGCTTCGACGTTAAAGAAGCCGACCCAAGCAAGGGCGGCGCAACGGCGTACATTGCCAAGTACGTTTCGAAGAACATCAACGGTAAACACATGCCAGACACCGAAGCCGAGGAAAGCGCATTTAAAGTGCGTGCTTGGGCGTCGGTACACCGCATTCGCCAGTTTCAGCAATTTGGCGGTGAGCCTGTGTCTTTGTGGCGCAGTTTACGCCGAGCGACAGCCGAACAAACCCAAAAAGATGATCAGCTAGAAGAACTGAGACAAGCGGCCGACTCATCCAAATGGGCGCTGTTTTGTCAGTTAGCCAAGGGCGCTAAGTTGGCTTACAAAGAAAACAAAAACGACTACGGCGAACCAATCAAAAAAATCATTGGTTTTGAGTGGTGCGGTCAAGTCATCGAAACCGCTAGCGAGTGCTATTCGCTCGTGCAAACGAAAGACGTAAAGCGTCTTTTAAAAAGTCGCGGAGCGACGTCTTGGAGCACTGAAAATAACTGTAACTCCCCACTCATTACAGAGTTGAAGAAGCTCACCGGATGGAGCTTTGAGGGAGTGAAATGCCTATTAGAGCCGTTGGCGAATGGGGCGACGGTTTCCATCGACCAATACTGTTCAATCAAATTACAAAACAACACATTACGACTGATTTAACCCGTTTGGGATATTGCTTGCGACAACGATTTCAGCAACTAGGTAAGGACAACCCAATGAGCAACATCGACAAAATCACCCAAGAAATGGAAGCCGAAGTGAAGCGCGCTAAAGGCGGCGTGTTTTGGCGTCTCATGTTGGTCTGGATGAAGGAAGTCAATAAACAGATTCAGAACAAACCGAACACCGATGAAGAACTAGCCGAGGCTTAAACAATGGAAATGCTATCTCTTAAAGAATGTCAGCAAGCAATGGCCGCGCTTGATGCGGCCGACAAACTCAACGCCAGTGTGGAAAAGGAGTTGAGCCAGTTCAAAAACATGGACACCAACGCGATTATCAAACGTGCAAGCAAGATGCTCATGACGGGTAACTTTTCGCTTGAAGCGTTTGGTTTGAATCCGACGCTGTTCGACCAAATTGAGCAGCTTACCAAGCTCAACAACAAGGTGCGTGAAAAGTATCGCGGTTGTGTCAAAGGCAACATGCAGCAATTGGAAACAGTCGAGGCGGCCGCCGATGAGTAAACACCCAAACCCAATTCGCGGGCACGTATCGTGCCCCGTTTGTAGCTCGGCTTCAACCGTGCATCGCGTCGGTGAGGGCAAGCTCATTGCCGAGGGTGAGCCAACCAAAAACGGACGCAATTTAGGACTGCTGTATTACAAGTGTCCGAGCTGTGGTAACAGCCCAATGAGCAAGAGCATTAACGCTTTTGTGGAAACCAACATGGTTGACTCGGTTGAACAGCTAGAGGTGGGTGACGCTGTCACAATTGAGACTGAATCGCCAACGGTTGAGCCAGAACCCGAAACCGTTGCAAGCACTGATACGCCTAGCGTTGAAGTAATTGAACAAGTGGAAGCGCCAAGCGTTGAAAGCGAATCTGAGCCAGTACCAACGCCCGTTAAAAAGCCGCCGTTTCCGGTTAAAAAAGTCTTAGCGGGGATAGCCTTTGTCGCTTTGCTTATTTGGGCGATTCGTCAACTGATGCCAACCAAGAAACCAACCGAACCAGATACCGAACAAGGAGAGCCAGTCAATGCAGGATGAAATGGAAAACCAACCAGAGTTAGATGATTGGGGCGACTTTTCCGCGGTAATCAGTGGACTGGAACAAACCGAAGTCAGTGAGTTAACCGACTTACCAACCGAAGCGGCCAACGAGGACAACTACCAACCCGCGGGTGAAATGTTTGAGGGCGCGTTGTCGGTGCTGTTCACCATTGCCGAACAAGCGACGTCGATTATTTCCGGTGTGGATTTTGAGTTTGATGAAAAAGGCAAAGCGGCGGTGATTGATGCCGCGTTGCCCGTATTGGAAAAGCACAGTGATAGCGTGTCGTCGCTGTTTGGGGATTACATGCAAGAAGCCGTGCTCGGCTTGGCGGTGTTGTCTCTAGTCTACAGTGCCAAGAAAACCATGGCATACCAAAAAGAGCTGTTAGCGATAGAGGAGGAAAAACAGCGTGAGCAAAAAGAAAAAGACGCCGCTTAAATTCCCCAATCCGGTCAACTCCAATCCGTCACACGATGCTGAACATGTCATCTACGTGGCGGGCACGGGCGGGGGTAAAACCTCCGCCGTTAAGCACTTAGGTTTGGTGCCAAAAGCCGCGCAAGCGGTTTTTTTTGACCCTTACCGCAACTACGCGGGGGCGAAATTCCGCGGCCAACAATGTCTTGAAACCAGTTCTCGCGTGGCGTTCGTCAAAGCGTTGGTGATGGCACGTAAACGCGGCAAGTCGTTCAAACTGGCGTATATCCCAAAAGATGGCGCGTGTAGTGAGGAACTCGAATTTTTTAGCGCGGCGGTGTGGGCGGTGGGTAATGGCGACGCCAAACAACTGCATGTGATCATCGAAGAGCTTGCAAGCTGCGTGGAGACGTCCGGCAAACTCAAAGGCAAGGCGGGCGAATTGTGGCGCGGTGGGCGTCAATATGGGCTTGTGCTGCATTCGATTTTCCAACGCGGGCAAGAAGTCCCCAAGACCGTGACTGAACAATCGCCTGTTTGGTGGATTGGTGCGGTGAACTCAATGGCCGATGCACGATGGCTCGCGGATAAAAAAGGCTTGTGCGTCGATACCTTGGCGGGGTTGAAATCAGCCAAGAACAACAAAGCCGCGATTGGTAAGCCGATTGCCGAATATCTATTGGTTCGGGATGGTATCGGCAACGTGGAAAAGTCCTCATTTAACTGTCTGACGGGCACCATTCACCGTTAATTTCAACGCTCATTCAACCTATAGGTTAACCACTTAACCTATAGGTTGCGCCCGCTTTCGCTTCCTCTCAAATCCCTGTTTCATGAAATCACTTTTTAACCGTGTACAACCGAAAGGGACAACATGAAACAGCAACACAAAAACCTACTGATGGCACTGATTATCACGTTAATCGTGATTGCCGCTATCAACAACATCAGCGTGCTCAATCCAGTGCGTGAAACTCTTAACGGCGAAAATGGGTGGTTCTAATGGAAGCACTAAAACAACCTTTTAACCCGCGTCCACGTGAGCTTGACCCTGTTGAGGGTGTGAACTGGGGCAACCAAGCCACCTT
>NZ_JAKKCS010000040.1:0-5424 GCF_021728075.1 Vibrio sp. D54
GCGCATCGTTGACTGGTGTGACATCGACGTTCACCGTGGTGGACTCTGATACCCCACCGGACGTGACGATGTAGGTGAAGCTGTCTGTACCGTGGAAGTTGTCGTTTGGCGTGTAGGTCACGCTGCCATCCGGGTTGACCGAGACCGTGCCGTTGGCTGGACCGTGATTGGTATCGAGCGACACCACTTTGTCGTCGCCTTCGAACGTGTCGTTACCTAAGACCTTGATGATGGTTGGCGTATCTTCCACAACCGTCGCTTTATCTGCCACGATGTCCGCCACAGGCGCCACTGTGAAGTTCACCGTTTGGCTGACGCTTTCACCGCTTGGATCGGTAGCAGTAAAGGTCAATGCTTCTGAGCCGTTCCAGTCTGCGGTTGGAGTGAACGTAGCAATGCCATTGACGATCGCCACTTGAATGTTGCTATTACCAGAAACGCTGAAGCTCAGCTCGCCATCAACATTATCCACATCGCTGAAAGCCGTATTTAGATCGATGCTGTATGGCGTAAAGTCTTCTGCCAAGGTTTGGTCTGCGAGGTTGCTTTCAACCACAGGCGCGTCGTTCACCGCATTCACGGTGACATTGACCGTCGCTTGGTCAGTCAGCGCACCATCGGTGATGGTGTAAGTGATTTCAGCATCGCCATGGAAGTTCTCAGCCGGTGTGAAGACCAGTTTTCCATCAATAATTTCGACTTTACCTTGGTCACTCGGCACAGACGCCGAATCAATGCTTAACGTATCGCCATCAATGTCGGTGTCGTTTGGCAGAACATCAATTGTCACTGGCGTGTCTTCGTCAGTAACAGCGGTATCATCTTTTGCCACTGGCGCGTCATTGACTGGCGTCACATCGACGTTCACTGTGGTGGACTCCGATACCCCACCGGACGTAACGATGTAGGTAAAGCTGTCTGCCCCGTGGTAGTTGTCGTTTGGCGTGTAAGTGACGCTGCCGTCCGGGTTGACCGAGACCGTGCCGTTGGCTGGACCGTGATTGGTATCCAGCGACACCACTTTGTCGTCGCCTTCGAACGTGTCGTTACCTAAGACCTTAATGATGGTCGGCGTGTCTTCCACAACCGTCGCTTTGTCTGCCACGATGTCCGCCACAGGCGCTACTGTGAAGTTCACCGTTTGGCTGACGCTTTCACCGCTTGGATCGGTAGCCGTAAACGTTAGGATTTCAGAGCCGTTCCAGTCCGCGGTTGGAGTGAACGTAGCAATCCCGTTGACGATCGCCACTTGAATGTTGCTGTTGCCAGAGACGCTGAAGGTCAGATCGCCATCCACGTTATCCACATCGCTGAAGGCGGTATTCAGATCGATGCTGTATGGCGTAAAGTCTTCTGCCAAGGCTTGGTCGGCGATGCTACTTTCAACCACAGGCGCGTCGTTCACCGCATTCACGGTGACGTTGACCGTCGCTTGGTCGGTCAGTGCACCATCGGTGATGGTGTAAGTAATTTCAGCGTCACCATGGAAGTTCTCGGCCGGTGTGAAGACCAGTTTGCCGTCAACAATCTCGACTGTGCCTTGTGCTTCAGGTACGGAAGCTGATTGGATAGACAGCGTATCACCATCAATATCGGTGTCGTTTGGCAGAACATCAATTGTCACTGGCGTATCTTCGTCAGTAACAGCGGTATCATCTTTTGCCACTGGCGCATCGTTCACTGGTGTGACATCGACGTTCACCGTGGTGGACTCCGATACCCCACCGGACGTAACGATGTAGGTAAAGCTGTCTGCCCCGTGGTAGTTGTCGTTTGGCGTGTAAGTGACGCTGCCGTCCGGGTTGACCGAGACCGTGCCGTTGGCTGGACCGTGATTGGTATCCAGCGACACCACTTTGTCGTCGCCTTCGAACGTGTCGTTACCTAAGACCTTGATGATGGTTGGCGTATCTTCCACAACCGTCGCGTTGTCTGCCACGATGTCCGCCACAGGCGCTACCGTGAAGTTCACCGTTTGGCTAACGCTCTCGCCGCTTGGATCGGTAGCCGTAAAGGTCAATGCTTCTGAGCCGTTCCAGTCCGCGGTTGGAGTGAACGTAGCAATGCCATTGACGATCGCCACTTGAATGTTGCTATTACCAGAAACGCTGAAGCTCAGCTCGCCATCAACATTATCCACATCGCTGAAAGCGGTATTTAGATCGATGCTGTATGGCGTGAAATCTTCCGCCAAGGTTTGGTCTGCAATGTTGCTCTCAACCACAGGCGTGTCGTTCACCGCATTCACGGTGACGTTGACCGTGGCTTGGTCAGTCAGCGAACCATCGGTGACGGTATAAGTGATTTCGACATCACCATTGAAGTTCTCGGCCGGTGTGAACACCAGTTTGCCGTCAACAATCTCAACTGTACCTTGTGTTTCAGGTACGGAAGCTGATTGGATAGACAGCGTATCACCATCAATATCTGTGTCGTTTAGCAGCACATCAATCGTGACAGCGGTATCTTCTTGTGTTGTGGCCGCGTCATCGTTTGCCACTGGCGCATCGTTCACCTGCGTCACATCGACGTTCACCGTGGTGGACTCTGATACCCCACCGGACGTAACGATGTAGGTGAAGCTGTCTGTGCCGTGGAAGTTGTCGTTTGGCGTGTAAGTGACGCTGCCATCCGGGTTGACCGAGACCGTGCCGTTGGCTGGACCGTGATTGGTATCCAACGACACCACTTTGTCGTCGCCTTCGAACGTGTCGTTACCTAAGACCTTGATGATGGTTGGCGTATCTTCCACAACCGTCGCTTTATCTGCCACGATGTCCGCCACAGGCGCAACTGTGAAGTTCACCGTTTGGCTAACGCTTTCACCGCTTGGATCAGTAGCCGTAAACGTTAGGATTTCAGAGCCGTTCCAGTCTGCGGTTGGAGTGAACGTAGCAATACCATTGACGATCGCCACTTGAATGTTGCTATTACCAGAGACGCTGAAGCTCAGCTCGCCATCAACATTATCCACATCGCTGAAAGCGGTATTTAGATCGATGCTGTATGGCGTAAAGTCTTCCGCCAAGGCTTGGTCTGCAATGCTGCTTTCAACCACAGGCGCGTCGTTCACCGCATTCACGGTGACGTTGACCGTCGCTTGGTCAGTCAGCGCACCATCGGTGACGGTGTAAGTGATTTCAGCATCGCCATGGAAGTTCTCAGCCGGTGTGAAGACCAGTTTTCCATCAATAATTTCGACTTTACCTTGGTCACTCGGCACAGACGCCGAATCAATGCTTAACGTATCGCCATCAATGTCGGTGTCGTTTGGCAGAACATCAATTGTCACTGGTGTATCTTCGTCAGTAACGGCATTGTCATTGGTCGCCACTGGCGCGTCATTGACTGGTGTGACATCGACGTTCACCGTGGTGGACTCACTGACCCCACCGGAGGTAACGATGTACGTGAAGCTGTCTGTACCGTGGTAGTTGTCGTTCGGCGTGTAGGTCACGCTGCCGTCCGGGTTGACTGAGACCGTGCCGTTCGCTGGACCGTTATTGGCATCGATCGACACCACTTTGTCGTCGCCTTCGAACGTGTCGTTACCTAAAACCTTAATGATGGTCGGCGTGTCTTCCACAACCGTCGCTTTGTCTGCCACGATGTCCGCCACAGGCGCAACTGTGAAGTTCACCGTTTGGCTAACGCTTTCGCCGCTTGGATCGGTGGCAGTAAAGGTCAGCGCTTCTGAGCCGTTCCAGTCTGCGGTTGGGCTAATGGTCGCAATGCCATTTTCAATCGAAACCAACACATTGCTGTTGCCAGAAACGCTGAAGCTCAGCTCGCCATCCACGTTATCCACGTCGCTGAAGGCGGTATTTAGATTGATGCTGTATGGCGTAAAGTCTTCCGCCAAGGCTTGGTCTGCAATGCCGCTTTCAACCTCTGGCGTGTCGTTCACCGCATTCACGGTGACGTTGACCGTCGCTTGGTCAGTCAGCGCACCATCGGTAATGGTGTAAGTGATTTCAGCGTCACCATGGAAGTTCTCAGCCGGTGTGAACACCAGTTTGCCATCAACAATCTCGACTGTCCCTTGGTCACTCGGCACAGACGCCGATTGGATAGACAGCGTATCGCCATCAATATCAGTGTCGTTTGGCAGGACATCAATCGTCACTGGCGTGTCTTCGTCAGTAACAGCGGTATCATCTTTTGCCACTGGCGCATCGTTCACTGGCGTCACATCGACGTTCACCGTGGTGGACTCCGATACCCCACCTGACGTGACGATGTAGGTGAAGCTGTCTGTACCGTGGTAGTTGTCGTTTGGTGTGTAGGTTACGCTACCATCCGGGTTGACCGAGACCGTGCCGTTGGCTGGGCCGTTATTGGTATCGAGCGACACCACTTTATCGTCACCTTCGAACGTATCGTTATCTAAGACCTTGATGATGGTTGGCGTGTCTTCCACAACCGTCGCTTTGTCTGCCACGATGTCCGCCACAGGCGCCACTGTGAAGTTCACCGTTTGGCTAACGCTTTCGCCGCTTGGATCGGTGGCAGTAAAGGTCAGCGCTTCTGAGCCGTTCCAGTCTGCGGTTGGGCTAATGGTCGCAATGCCATTTTCAATCGAAACCAACACATTGCTGTTGCCAGAAACGCTGAAGCTCAGCTCGCCATCCACGTTATCCACGTCGCTGAAGGCGGTATTTAGATTGATGCTGTATGGCGTAAAGTCTTCCGCCAAGGCTTGGTCTGCAATGCCGCTTTCAACCTCTGGCGTGTCGTTCACCGCATTCACGGTGACGTTGACCGTCGCTTGGTCAGTCAGCGCACCATCGGTAATGGTGTAAGTGATTTCAGCGTCACCATGGAAGTTCTCAGCCGGTGTGAACACCAGTTTGCCATCAACAATCTCGACTGTCCCTTGGTCACTCGGCACAGACGCCGATTGGATAGACAGCGTATCGCCATCAATATCAGTGTCGTTTGGCAGGACATCAATCGTCACTGGCGTGTCTTCGTCAGTAACAGCGGTATCATCTTTTGCCACTGGCGCATCGTTCACTGGCGTCACATCGACGTTCACCGTGGTGGACTCCGATACCCCACCTGACGTGACGATGTAGGTGAAGCTGTCTGTACCGTGGTAGTTGTCGTTTGGCGTGTAGGTCACACTGCCGTCCGGGTTGACCGAGACCGTGCCGTTGGCTGGACCGTTGTTGGTATCGAGCGACACCACTTTGTCGTCGCCTTCGAACGTGTCGTTACCTAAGACCTTAATGATGGTTGGTGTGTCTTCCACAACCGTCGCGTTGTCTGCCACGATGTCCGCCACAGGTGCAACTGTGAAGTTCACCGTTTGGCTGACACTCTCGCCGCTTGGATCGGTAGCAGTAAAGGTCAGCGCTTCTGAGCCGTTCCAGTCTGCCGTTGGGCTAATGGTCGCGATGCCATTTTCAATCGAAACCAACA
>NZ_JAKKCS010000041.1:0-4630 GCF_021728075.1 Vibrio sp. D54
ATAGTTGTGATGAGTGTTTGGTGCTTATAAATAGACTCAAACACTTGGCTATGTGCCACTAAAGGCATAAAATCTAAATAAGCATTTGTGAGGCCAGTTCAAAAAAAAATGACAATTCAACAACCTAGTCCTGTCACTGAACAATCCCTGATTCAGGATATTGCAAATATTATAGGTCAATACCGCTCAGGTACTATTAGTACAACTTATGATACGCACCATGTATCCCGCTGGGTAAATCAATTCCAACCTCATGAAAAATTTCTTGTATTGGAAGAGACTAAACGACTACTTAGAGGTAACTATATAAGTGAATCCATATTTGACTTGTTCATAGATTCTCTCTACCCATATTTGGTAAATGTTAAGCAGTTCAGTTGGTCTGATATATCTCTTTTGAGCATTCAACAAGGTGGGAATAGTCAAACAACGATGGTTAATAAGTTGACCCATAGCATGCTCTACAAACATTCATTACATACCCGTATAAACGACTTACAAGCCAATATATTTATATACCTCGATGATTTTATCTTTTCTGGTGGGCGTATTCTCCAAGACCTAAGAGCATGGATCGCTAACTCAGCACCTCAAGTATGTACACTGTTAGTAGCAACTATTGGTTATTTCAATTACGGGCAACATTATGTACAGAGGAAGCTAAATGAACTCATTAAAAATTCTAATAAAAGTATTCAATTACAATTTGTTAAGTATGACACATCTTTTACCAAAGAAAATCGCTTCTTTTTAAAAGATGATTCAGAAGTGTTCTGGCCTATGGTTAGTGCTACTCAAATTCCTGAGGTTGTTAGTTATTTAGCTAGCCAGGATCGTCCGTTCAGTTTCAGACAACCATCAAATAATCCAAACCGTACATTCTCTTCATCTAGGAGAGAGCTGTATGAAAATATTTTACTAAAATATGGGTTACAAATTATTAGCTATTCAGTAGCTCCTTCTCCCTATCTTAAGCCTCTAGGCTTTGATACTTTTGATGGGTTGGGGTTCGGTTCGACAGTTTTCACTTATAGGAATTGCCCAAACAATTGTCCGTTGGTATTTTGGTGGGGAGATCCAAATGCACCATCTTATAGTCCTCTATCCAGATGGTATCCACTATTACAAAGAGATACTTATAACTAACTTATGCAAGGTGATTTTCTCCGACAGTACGATATCAGAAATGTAGCGGCCTTTCGAAAAACTAAAGAAAAATGGGGAAGTTTGTCGAACATGGCTGCAGGTTTCCCATTGAATGTGAATGGGATTGCAATTCAAAGTTCGGAAGTGCTCTATCAAGCTTGTCGATTTCCGAGTAACCCAGACATCCAGTACGCTATCATAACTAACGGCAATCCTATGGAAGCGAAAAGGGTTGCGAGGGCCCACGAAAGTGCTACACGTGAAGATTGGCATAAACATCGCGTCTTGATAATGAAGTGGTGCTTAAGAGTTAAGCTGGCACAAAACTGGGAACATTTTTCCGGGGAATTACTGGCTACTGGAGACATGCCGATAGTAGAGCTGTCATCTAAGGATGGTTTTTGGGGGGCGATACCAGAAGATAACTTGTTATGCACCGGTGCTAATGTACTAGGGCGTCTACTAATGGAGTTGAGAGAGCAAGTTAAGTTTAATAATGCAGAACGCTTTTGGGTTGTTCCGCCGTTAAATGTTAAGAATTTTAATCTGCTTGGCCACCCTATTTTGACAGTATATAAACCAGAACAAAGAAATAGTCTTGAATCTGGTCAGCAGCAGATGTTTTAAGATCATATTTAGTCGAATAAAGACAGTAAGCAAAATACTTACTGTCTTTATATTACCGGCTGGCTTCTCCAACCAACTCTGCCACATTCGCACTTACCGCCCGCAGCCTTGAGCTAGCCAAATGTGCATAACGAGTCGAAGTTTGGGGGCTCTGATGCCCTAACAAATGCTGAACATCATAAAGCGTGGCATTACCGCTGTTGATCAGGATCGAGGCAAAGCTATGCCTGAGGTCATGAATACGAAAATTATCGGTTATACCAGCAGCTTTCTTGATTCGAGCAAATGCCTTCTTCGGATGAGCGATAGGTCTACCGGGTGCATCTCCGGCAAAGATATAGGGGTTCTTCGGTTGTTGAAATCGTCGTTGATCATGGATGACTTCCTTAGCTAAATGGTTGAGCAGGACCGTTCTCGACAGCCCCGACTTAGTGTGTGGTAGAAATAAGCTCCAGTTGCCGTCGTCGTCGACGTTAAGGCACTCCCATTTCGAACTGGTGATTTCCCCGATTCGCATCCCTGTTAGTAGCGCAAATTTCAATGCATTGGCTTGGGTGCGATTCGGTTCTTCGTTACATGCCTTGATGAAGGCAGAAACTTCTGAACGTGACAGGAACCGCTGTCTTACGTTATTTTCCTTAAGCTTCCGTATGTACTGACCGGGATTAGAATCTACGTAACCCCATTCCATTGCTAACCGGAACATACGAAGGACTAAGGAACGTAGACGGTTAACCGTTGCAGGCTTCCTACCTTCTAGTAAGCCATCCAACAATTTCTGAATGTCCTGCTGACCGATATCAGTGAGAGGTTTCTTGCCCCATTTCGGATAGAAGTGGAGCCTGAGACTACCCGCATCACTTTTAGCGGTGAGCTTGTTCATCATTGCGTAGGGTAAATAATGTAGCTCTGAGAACTCTTGGAACGTAAGAACGTTGCGCTTCTCATCACGAATTGCCTTGGGATCATTACCGAGAGCAATTTCCCGTTTATGGTCATTGGCAATCTGACGAGCAGTGTTTATATCTAATGCTGGATACTCGCCTAGTTGTATGGATTTTTTGACCGAAAAATAGGTGTACCTGAACAAGAAACGCTTCCTCCCTTGACGGTTGACGATCATCTTAAGCCCAGAACATAACTCGTCTGTATATTCCGTTTCTTTACTTTTGCTCGTCGTCGGCGTCGGTGGTAGTGAGTCGAGTTGGCGCTTATTGAATTTGAATTTTCGGGATTGCATCACAGCCTCCTTAGTCATTCTCGATGGAGAAGTATTGGCGTAATTCGGTGAGGAGTGTCTTAGGTAGCAGTAGGTAAATACCCTTACCAGAGTCCTCGACAATGCTCAGGGTAAGCACTGCTTCGTAGTCCAGATCGTCTTCGAATTCGGTGTAACTCAGTACTCGTTTTAGCATTTCGATATCGTCGACGACGGTAGAGAGTTCGGATTTCGATGTGAGGAACCAGAGTTCACATTGCAGCTCATCCCATGCTTGTTGGGTCTCTGCTTCATCGTGGAATGGTTCGGTGAGTATGGCTTTGACTTGGTCTTGCAGGGCAGTGGTGATTGGTAGGGTTGTGATTTGTTGAAGATTGGTTAGCTTAATCATAATTAACTCCACGATTATCAGTATCATAGTGTTAATATGTGTTTAATCTTATATATGGTTCGGAAGAACCTTTTCCTAGCCTTGATTGAAAGTAAGCTTGTCTACACTGTTCTTGTTAGATAAGCCTTTTCAAAATGCGCAAAAAGAAGAGTTGTTGTATGTCAAAAACAGTACTTGTAACTCCTAAAATCTTAAATGACAGTACTTCATATTGGGCTATGTTTTATTGTGCAATACTTAAAACGATTCTATACCAAAAAAATCTAACCTATGCTCTAAAAGGCTCATCGCTTCAGTCATATAGAGGAGAGCTAGAATACCCATCAAATTTTTTTAACAGTATGAAGGCGAGCGTTAGAAACCATGCTTTTGAGTATCTAATGATGGATTTTTTACGCTCTAATGATGGAAAGGGCATTAGAGCTAAACTAATAGATGAGCTGCTGGCTAGATTTGGGATTCATGGCTTCGAATATAAATTAATAAATGTGTTTAAACTTGGTGATGATTCTACTCTTTATGCGGAGATATCAGAATATGATAATCCCAAAGTAACAGTGTTTGTCCCCAATTCAACTGTAGAGTTTGAAGCAGATAAAGAACATAATGATTTAATTTTTATTTCTCCTGTCGATCAGATTGCCACTAAGTTTCGCTACTCGGATTTACTGATAATGATTTCAGATGGTGAACGAACGTTCGGATTTGTTGGTGAAGTTGAAGGTCTTCATGGAGAAAAATTACTTCAACCTGCATATTGGAATAAAAAAAACGGTATTAAAAATAACTTTACATCTTTCGCATTAGGTGCATCAGATAGAAAGAAAATATCTGATGTTAATGCTAAGGAAAATGTAGTTCTGACTACAGATGAATCTGGAAGGGTAATTGTTAACTTTTCGAACAGAAATGAGTTTATCAAATCATATGTTCAAGCTTTAAACAATATCGAGCTTTGTTTAGATGGGCATTACAAAAAGATAAATCCTACGGACGAATCTCATGAGAAAATTATTAAAATTATTACCAGTGGTTGGAAAAACAACATTCAGGGTGTTATTAATAACTTAGAAGAGCTTATAGACTATGACGTTGATATCGATGAGTTTTCTTATCAAAATTATGATAAAAACAACAAGATTGTATACAAACCGTCACCTATAGTTCAATTTAATAAATTTCACTTACATAAAATTAGTGAATAGAGAACCATAGCGTTATATATGCATTTTAACACCAACCACCAC
>NZ_JAKKCS010000042.1:0-4600 GCF_021728075.1 Vibrio sp. D54
GAAACCAGCTGCAATGTAACACTGAGGCAAGCCCAATTTAGATACGTACTCTAAGGCTTTAACTCTAACTGGATCTTGTTTGATTAATTCTACGATTCTATCCATTTTCGCCCTGTGCCCTAACGCCTTGTTAAGGTGTGAGGCACGCAATACTAAAGCCTCCGCATACCACCTTAACCACTAAAACCAACGCATAGTAAAAATGCCACGCGTGCCGAATCACTCTTGAACAATTTGTTAGCATACTTTTTCAACGCTCATAGTTCTTTAAGTGATTCTCTAAGTTTATCCATAGTTTGAATTCCAAGTTCACTACTAACCCAACCATACTGGTCGTCATGGAACCGAGGGAGAATATGCAAATGGTAATGGTCGAGCTCGTTGAAATGAGGTGCCTTTCCGTTGTTTTGCATAAAGCCGATACCATCGGAATTGAACTTAGCTTCTATACGTTTATATAAATCTCTTGCGACGTCGGTGATCTCTAAAAACACAGACTCGGGCAAGTCGATGAAAGTGCGGTATTGAGTCTTGGGACAAATTAAAATATGTCCAAAGTTGATTGGGTCATGGTCTGCAAAAGCTATAACTTGGTCGGATTCGTACACGATGACCGAGTCAATTTCACGATTAACAATTTGTTCGACTATCGTAGTCATCTGAACTCCTATCAAAGTATGCTAACGCCCAATTAAGGTGTGAGGCACGCAATACGATGCTCCCGCATACCACCTTAATCACTAAAACCAACGCATAGTAAAAATGCCACGCGTGCCGAATCACTCTTAAATTGTTTGTTAGTTGCCCATCTCAAAGCCTAGTGCTAACATTTGTACACACACCAACGAAGGAATACATCATGGACACTAGAATTCAATTTCGTGTTGATGAAGAAACAAAACGCTTAGCTCAACAAATGGCTGAGAGCCAAGGTCGAACTCTAAGTGATGCTTGCCGCGAACTTACTGAGCAACTCGCTGAACAACAAAGAAAAACATTATCTCACGATGCATGGCTAACTGAACAAGTAAACCTAGCATTTGAGAAGTTTGACTCAGGAAAATCTGTTTTCGTTGAGCACCAAACGGCTAAGTCTCGAATGGAAGAGCGCAAAGCCAGAATCCGTAATCGAGGTAAGCAATGATTTTATGGGAAGAAGAGTCACTTAATGATCGTGAAAAGATCTTCGAGTTTCTCTATGACTTCAACCCTGATGCGGCAGAAAAAACTGACAACCTCATTGAAGCAAAAGTAGAAAACTTGCTTGAACAACCTTTAATGGGTGTACAACGAGATGGCATCCGCGGACGATTGCTCATTATTCCTGAGATTTCGATGATTGTATCTTACTGGGTTGAGGGCGATATCATCCGAGTTATGCGTGTACTACACCAGAAACAAAAATTCCCTACGGATTGATTGCTTCCTCTGGGGAACTAACGCCCTGTTAAGGTGTGAGCAACGCAATACCGATGCTTCCGCATACCACCTTAAACACTAAACGCAACGCATAGCAAAAATGCCAAGCGTTGCGAATCACTCTTAAACAGATTGTTAGCTTTATTTCTATGCGTTTTCGAATAACTGCTTTACATCTTCGATCGCAGAACTTTGACTCTTTCTAAAGTCGTCTAGTCTAGATGCCGAGTAAGAAACGTAAAAATTTCCCATGATCAAGCATAAGGGAGTGAAGACCACTGCGAAGAAAAGTAGCCAACAAAGTGGATAGTAAGTTACTTGATACTCAGGGTTAAAGCCAATAAACACGAGAGTAAGCACCATCAATGCTGTACAAAAAAGTCCAGACCACTTGGCGAAAGTAGAAAAGCTATTCAGTCTAGCTGAATATCGCTTATGTTTCGCTTCAAAGTCTGAAGCACACCTTGAATTCTCAAATCGCTCACCAAGCTGAGCTTTTAACTGAGTACTCAGAGAAGTTGAGATACGATTAAACCTACTTACCGCCATATGCCTTAGTTCTTCCCACAAAGAGAAGACCAAGTTAAGGCCCACAGCTACCTCAATTAATGAGGAAAAGTCGGCTAGATTATAGAGAGTTACAGCTGTCTCAGACATAGCTCAGCCCTCCATTCAAACAACGGTCTCGTATTGAATTGAAATACTCGGATAAATTTCGATTGAAAGACTCATCAAAGTAGTTGATGAAAGTAGGTACAGATAAGTCACTTGGGTTTTCATTGGTATAGTCGAAAGAACCAACAATAAGGGCGTCATTATCACCAACAACAAAATTCACACCACGCTTCAGTACATCTGCGTCAGTCAACATTTTTTGCGGGATAGTATTAACCTTAATCTTGCCTTTTAACTTGCTGAAAAAGTTAGATTTCTTAAGTTTTTTAGAGTCATCAGTTAACACCAAGAATTCTCGTTTTGAGTCTTCTAAGTAATCGATGACATTGCTAATTATGAGGTCATCAGACAACGCATCTAGCAAGGGGTTGCGTTCTTTGCCTTTAAATGTTGTGAGCACTTTAATTATGTCTTCACTATTGTTAATCAAAAGGCTTAGCCCGATAATTAACACATCATCTGATACAACCCTAATGGGTGCCTTTTTCCTATCTAACGCACAATTCTTCATGTACGAGAAAAGATCGTCATTGCTCATAAGCCATTGTTACCTTGTTATATTTATAGTTGCATATTATCAGCGTTCATTTTCACGGTAAAGCTAACGCCCTGTTAAGGTGTGAGCAACGCAATACCGAAGCTCCCGCATACCACCTTAAACACTAAATGCAACGCATAGTAAAAATGCCACGCGTTGCGAATCACTCTTAAACAGTTTGTTAGGCATCTTTTCCCGAACGGTACTCTTTAAGTTGAGTTGCAACTTCATTTTGTAGCCAATCTTCGGTAATCCCCATTGTTTCCCACACTTTCAAACTCAGTTTTTCTACCGCGTGATCAGCAACTTGGAAAATGTGTATCAAGTTCTGGAGTTCAGTGATCATTTCTTTGCGACCATCAGTATCTGACATATGCATTGCATAATCGTAAAAGAAATCGTGTGCTAGCCAGTTACGCTTTTTCAGAGTAGCTTCAAGATGTGTTACTAACTCATAAGGTAGATCAACTTTCTTCTTAACTTGTCCTAGTAGACGACCAAATGTATGGGAATTTAACCCATTATATATTTCTAACCACTCTTCTTGATTCAGTGCTGAATTGTCGACGACTTTATAACCCATCGCGAAGTTCACGAGGGCTTTTTCAGCGCACTGTGCATTGAACGAAGCTAACCCAAAAAAGGCAAAAACTTCCTTTTCGTCACATAACTCCGGTTCTGGGATTGGCTTTAACTCACCAATATTTATATCACCAACTTTCACAACGACTCCTTGATGCCTAACGCCCAATTAAGGGGTGAGCAACGCTACCACCCAACCTAACGCTTTGTGCCATAAACACTAAATTTGAAGTAGAACCAAAAATGCCAAGCGTTGGGAATCCCTCTTAAATTGTTTGTTATGTTCGTTACTCAACAAATTTTGCATAAGCCCTGTCATCACATAGCTTTTGCCACACATCTTTGGATATAACCTTACTTATATAACCGTAGTAGCCCCAAGTTGTACTGAGATCTTCTTGCCAACAGGCATCACAGCTAAGAGCATGATATGGCACTGTATTCTTGATGATATCTTTACACACGTCATCTAATGTTTGAGGTTTGTTACAATAGCACTTGAACTTAGGATCTCGTTGGCGTCGGAATAGCTGCCCTATTTTTCGCTGATAGAGTTTAGGGTAACACTTCTTAATTCTCTGTTCTGCAGCATCTTGGATTCCTAAACTCCCCGTGTTGATAGCGTTTTCACGAATAACAAAAAGTCTTTTTGAATCATGGTCATATCTACCTTGATTTATAAATACTCTAATGTCTGCCATTCTTAACTTTCTCCGAGAACATAACGCCCTGCTAAGGGGTGAGCAACGCAATACCGAAGCCGCCGCAAACCACCTTAATCACTAAAATCAACGCATAGTAAAAATGCCACGCGTTGCGAATCCCTCTTGAGCAGTTTGTTAGGTTTTTTGCTGATGATTGCTCATTAGTTTTATTTTCTATGGTTAGGCAATACTAGAGGTATCGTAAACTTTAACCGAGACACTTCCCTAGATATTTCTGCATTTGATATATCAGAAGAAAGTCCAAAATCTAAAATTTTCAGCCCACCTTTTGCCCCGGCGGTCACTTTATCTTCTGCCGTAACACTGACATCAAAATGAATAGCTGATACAGTTTGGTTTGCTGAAAATTTAGTTAAGTTTGAGTTTGTAAGACCCACTACACCTTCAGCATTTGATTGCATCTCAATATTTGGAGGACAGATTATCACATCACCATCCATATATTTTTTCTGAGATTCATGCACACCAGTTACAACTTCATCTATTGCATACTTAATGAATTCTTTCAGTTCCATTTAAATCTTCCTATAAAACTGGTGTACCCCACAAAAAGTAGACAGTACATAACTACATACTTTCGTACTCAACTGGGCTGACCTGCCCCAACGCTGAGTGTCTTCTTCTGCGATTGTAAAATACCTCGATGTATTCGAAGATGCCC
>NZ_JAKKCS010000043.1:0-3352 GCF_021728075.1 Vibrio sp. D54
ATCTCGATTGTGGTCATCGCATTATTACAGTCAATGGACTCTTCTTCAGCAAGAGCACCAAATGAAAGACTAGATAATATGATGATTAGACACTTATTCATCGTTTTCTCCGAAAGCACATAACGCCCTGCTAAGGGGTGAGCAACGCAATACCAAAGCCGCCGCAAACCACCTTAATCACTAAAATCAACGCATAGTAAAAATGCCACGCGTTGTGAATCCCTCTTGAGCAGTTTGTTAGTCGCGAGGCACCGAGCGACAATTTTAAGCCGAACTAAACTTTGCGAACAACAAACTTTATGTGCTTTGATGCATTTAAGTCAGGCGTAGTCTCAAAGCGGCTAATCAATGAAACCACTTGGAACAAACAACGCCGCAGAAAACGGACTGATAACACCAAAAAGCGCTTTTGGAAAGCCAAACTCACAGTGCGGACTTTCAACAAAGTCACTGAAACCACCTGGAACTTACAAAACCAGAGAAAACGTCATTTCAGCGAGTAAATTGGCTTTTGTACCAACAAACTCACCGAGCGGAGTTGCAACCAAAAACAGATTTTCGATTGCCCCGCTCTATCACCACCAAAGAACGAAACAACCGCTTGGAAAATAGCAATGCATTGATTTAGAACCGATGAAACAGAGCTTTGACCGTCGAAGATGGAACTATGAATCAAAAAACCAGTAGCCAAGTTTTGAACTTAGAAATATGATTTTGACTGCTGGCTTTTTCTGGCGACTAACGCCCAATTAAGGGGTGAACAACGCCTCCACCCAAACCTAAAGCATTGTGCCATAAACACTAAATTTGAAGTAGAAGCAAAAATGCCAAGCGTTGTGAATCCCTCTTAAATTGATTGTTATGTTCGTAGCTATTTGAAACCACTGATATTTACAAAACCAGGTCTGAACGATGCAACAGACTGCTCAAGCTAAGTGCTGCAACACTTCAATTTGAATGTCTCTCAGTAAGTTTTGAGTATGCTCCGACTGTAAATTAAGTTCGCACCAGCCATCAGTACCCATATATTCAGCAGAAATATAGCTGATATTTTTAATACCACTTTCATTGTTGAGGATTCCAGATAGTCGGAAAATGCCTAATTTTGTGTGGATTCTGCTAATTTTGAAGTTTTCCATAAACCTCCAAGAACATAACGCCCTGTTAAGGTGTGAGCAACGCAATACCAATGCCGTCGCATACCACCTTAAACACTAAAACCAACGCATAGTAAAAATGCCACGCGTTGCGAATCACTCTTAAACAGTTTGTTAGGTTTCTGACTCACTACTTTTTACGTTATCTATGGAAAGACCCTTTCCGGCATAGATTGCAAAGCTTACAACTATAAGAGTGAAACCAACTAAGACTTGTTGAACTACGAGTAATTGTGGAATGGAATTAACGGGTGAAAAGTCTCCATAGCCCAATGTGGTTATCGTCACACCACTAAAATATAACGCATCAATAACATTGGAAAAATGTGCCGACTTATCGTCCCCAAACCATGATAATGGCATCAAATAGTATAAAATCGCATAATTAACTATTAGCTCTAAGTAACTTAAGAAAGATAATTCAATTCTTTTTCTGTATGTCAGGTCACTATTTTTGGTTTTACCTGACGTTTTATCCAAAGCATCACTTATAAATGCGTAGAAAATTTCGTTACAACGAGAAAATGGAACGCACCAAAGCAAAATAGTAATAGCCGCAACATAGAAATCGCCTACTTCTAACTTACCAAGAAAACCTGCAGGTAAAATCCCGCCTACCAAAGCCAACAGGAGGATAGAACAGGTTAAATAAAAATAATTTCTTGCAATAATTGCCCGTGTTCTTTCCACTTTACTCAAAGTGCGATTGGAAATCCTTGCAATCATCCATGTCGGTGAAAAAAAACAGCAAAGATACTTAGATAACTTTGAAAATGGCTTTGCCCAGTTTTCTTCACCACGCTCATACATTCTTAATAAAGAAACATTTACTGACTTGTTGATGAAATTTTGAATTGTTTTTTTCATGTATTGTATTCTACCAATAGAAACCTAACGCCTTGTTAAGGTGTGAGGCACGCAATACCGAAGCTCCCGCATACCACCTTAACCACTAAAATTAACGCATAGTAAAAATGCCACGCGTGCCGAATCACTCTTGAACAATTTGTTAGCTGGTTGTCTCCACAACATCGGAGGCGACCAAATTGTAACTTGTTGCCTGAATAAACCACTTATGCCAAGGCATCGTTTCCTTAAAGCCATCAAAATGGAATGTGCTTCCATCAAACTTCGCATTCATGATTTCATCAATTGGGCACTCTGGCGTTTCGTGGCTGACAGGTGCAACACTATTTAACCAGGTGAGACTTTTTTCATTGGATACGTTGTATATAGAGTCATCACCCCATTTTGAACAATTAGATCGCTTCCATTTGAACTTGGGTGCTCTTTGCTGATGAAAATACCACTGAGAACGATGATAATCTTGGAGTCAGTTCTGGAGACATCTTTGATAGATACATCATAAAAGTTCATCTTCTCAAAGTCGGTATTAATTTCCATATAACCTCCTACCAGCTAACAGCTAACGCCGCATTAAGGTGTGAGCCACGCTACCACCAAGCCTAAGCCATAACGCCCTAAACACAAAACCCAACGATGACACCAAAAATGCCAAGCGTTGGGAATCACTCTTAAATGCTTTGTTATATTAATTTATATTCTCGAAGTACTTTTTTAGAGCTAAGGCTCGTTCTTTTGTAATTTCAGTTATATCTGAAAGTGCGGTTAATCCCCACATGCTCCCTCGCTTGGAACCATAAATTGATTTGATATTGGCAACTTCAAGATCACGATATTTAATCCATGAGCGTTGAGATTCTCGCAAACTGGACTTTTGATTACTATCCAAAACGTTCATCAACGTTTTGTAGTAATAGTTCAATTCTGCATCCCATTGTTCATGAGCTTTGCTACCGCAATTTCCTATACCGGCGGTGCTTGAGTTGTCGGATATACATGCTTCTAGCTCAACATCAATAGGGTGTTCAATTTGAGCAAATGAGCTAAAAGATGTCAGTAATAATAAAGGCAAGAATACTTGTTTCATACAATCTCCATATGTAATGACAAGAGCAACGTTACACATATGATGGAGCACGGACAACAATTAGGCTCAATAATACGATCAATACCTAGTTGATATTTTGTGACTTGACGAATTAATATAACGCCCTGTTAAGGTGTGAGCGACGCAATACCGAAGCTCCCGCATACCACCTTAAACACTAAACGCAACGCATAGTAAAAATGCCAAGCGTTGCGAATCACTCTTAAACAGATTGTTATACATT
>NZ_JAKKCS010000044.1:0-3321 GCF_021728075.1 Vibrio sp. D54
TTTGAACATCACCATAAATTTCAAACAAGTCATCAGAATCTTCCATTTGAATTGACCTCAATACAACCCTACTTCCGTGTAAATCAGGCTTCATTTTTCTCCTTAATCGTATAACGCCCTGTTAAGGGGTGAGCAACGCCATACCGATGCAGCCGCATACCGCCTTAAACACTAAAACCAACGCATAGTAAAAATGCCACGCGTTGCGAATCCCTCTTGAACAGTTTGTTAACTGGATTTGCAAAGGAGGAGCGCTTGCTTTCCAGATTTTGCGATAATTACACGCTTATTTCTTGTAAGCGTCTTGAGTTTGTCCATTATTAGGGGTTTCGACTTTTTGGGATAGTCCCATAAGAATTTGATGAACTCGATATCAAACCTTTCATCGCAACCTTCAGCTAAATCTGGACGCTTACTACTTAATAATGTTCTCTTTAGTGCTCGATAGATACAGGTATATCGGTTTACATCTAAGAATATTACTGTGTCACAAGCTCCAAATCTTATATCAAGGGTGCTCTGATAATTACCGTCGATAATCCAACACTCGCTTTCACAAAGACCTTTTTGAATTTTGATCCAGTCATCTTTTGGAGTTTTAACCCAATTTGGTTTCCAATATAGCTGATCGAGATGATGAACAGGCAAATTCAACTCTGTACCTAATAGTGCCGAAAATGTGGATTTACCCGAACCGCCGGAACCAATGACCGCAATTCTTTTCATCGGACTTACCTCGTCACCAATCCAGTTAACGCCCTGTTAAGGGGTGAGCAACGCAATACAAGAGCCGCCGCATACCGCCTTAAACACTAAAACCAACGCATAGTGAAAATGCCACGCGTTGCGAATCCCTCTTGAACAGTTTGTTAGCCCTGTGGTTGACTAGTACATATAACCTAGCCAATCAAAATGTCCAACACCCCACTGCTTATCTCTGAGTGGTTTCACATACAGTTCATCAAGATGCTCTACAGCAACTCCAAAGTTGGTGTGCTCATGAAGCCTTAACCAAGACTGCATGCACTGAACTTGGTAAAAGCCGTTTGTAGAGTAGAAATCATGTAACTCAGATATAAGGATTATGAAATCCACATCTTTAGTTTCAGCAAATGCTGATAATTCTGACAACATAAAAGAGCCAATACCTTGCCCTCGATAACGTTCGTCAACACAAAAGTCGATTACGCCCAGAATCTTATGTATTTCCCCGCCGACACTAACAACGCGATAATCCAATCCAAGATAGCCAACCAGCTGTTCACCTTGAAAATGAAGGGCACGCATATGAGGCAACTGCTTAAAGTAAGAACGACTTACTTGGCTATCTGGAAAAGCTTGATTTCTTAATGCTTCGATTGCCTTATGATGCAATTCTGAAACATCTATTTCTTGTACGATTTCCATATCGTTTCCTCGAAAAGGGCTAACGCCGCGTTAAGTGGTGAACAACGCCAATCACCAAACCTAAACCATTGTACCTTAAACACTTAGCCTGACCGGAACTGAAATCGCCAAGCGTTGTGAATCCGTCTTGAACGCCTTGTTAGGCGAAGTTTCCCACCGGGGTTTAAGGTTGTCTGAAAGCAGATTACCCGAAACAAAATAAGCAACCAAGCACCCACTGACTTTTTGTGATTCAAGAACCACAAAACTCACTATGTTTCAGCCAAAATTCCAACGACCACGAAATGCGAATTTGCAGCGACTAAGTAGTTTTTGAACCTGAGAAACCCAAAGCTGCAAACTTAAAGCGAGAACGAAAACCTCGATTAACTTGCCCTTGCCACACTTTGAGCCAATTAAACTCGCCACTAACCGTCTCCAAAAACCAATGAGGCAACCCACGAATTTTGGCATGTTTTACGGCAGGAGAGATTCAAGAATTTGAGCCGACAATGCCAAGTTGCCGACTTAGAAAAACGAATGCTCAAAGAGAACTAAGAAGATGAGAACAAAGAACTTTACTGCCCGTCGCCTAACGCCCAATTAAGGTGTGAGGCACGCAATACCGAAGCTTCTGCATAACACCTTAATCACTAAAGCCAACGCATAGTAAAAATGCCACGCGTGCCGAATCACTCTTAAATTGTTTGTTAAGCAGCTTTGGCCAATTGCTCTTTGAACGGTATTAATAAGTTAGCTGCATTTTCAATAGCAAAATCTGCCGCATCTCTGTCTACTGTTACCCCATGAGCAGCTTGATTGCCCAACTTTATAAAATCCTGTATACCGCTAGCAGTACGCTTTGATATTACACCGTCAGCAACAAGTTGACTCATTGCCCTTGATAGTGGAATTGGTCTAGTTGAATCTCCAAGAGTAGCGCGGACTGCTTTTTCTATTTCGATTCGAATCGCAACTAATGCTAGGTTTGGATCATGAGAAGAAACAACTTGTAAATACTCGTACGCATCGCTACCTGAGGACGATGTTTCTGTTCCACTCGATACTTGTTCTACCGCACTTTTAACATCTTTCAGTTCGATTTTAACACCACCGGGTAATTCTAACGTTTTTAAGTAAGGAAATACCCATGGTAAAGAGGCTAAGACAATTAATACGATTGCAATCGCATCAATTGTAACGGCATCCCAGAATATGTGCATGCCCGCTAATGCTACAAACAACAAGCTAATCAAGACTGCGTAAATTTTCATATTTCTCCTTGCTGCTTAACGCCTTGCTAAAGTGTGAGGCACGCAATAACTAAGCATCCGCATACCGCCTTAAACACTAAAACCAACGCATAGTGAAAGTGCCACGCGTGCCGAATCACTCTTGAGCAATTTGTTATGTGTTGCCCCACCAATGCGGCATAAGCTCGTTCAATTTAAGAATCGCACCATCATGATTAGTTAGAATTTGCATTTCAGCATTCTTAGGGTGCAGCTGCAACAATAACTCTTGGCACGCGCCGCAAGGTAAGATGATGTCATCACCTTTAATACAAACCAACTTAGTAATTTGAAACTCTCCCTCGGTTACCATTGTTCCAATCGCATTTCGTTCGGCGCAGATGCCCAGTGAACAAGCAGTGTCTATACAAACACCACTAAATAATTTTCCAGACGATGTTTCAATAACCGCTGATACCTGACCACAACTAATTTTTCCGCTATATTCTTGTTGTCTCAATTTGAACGAAGCCAAAGAGACTAATTCTTTGAACATTTTATAACCCTCGAGAACACATAACGCCCTGTTAAGGTGTGAGCGACGCAATACCGAAGCTCCCGCATACCACCTTAAACACTAAACGCAACGCATAGTAAAAATGCCAAGCGTTGCGAATCACTCTTAAACAGATTGTTATACATT
>NZ_JAKKCS010000045.1:0-3261 GCF_021728075.1 Vibrio sp. D54
ATGGTAGCAGAGTCCGTAGATATCTATAATCAAATGAGGCCTCATACGGCTTTAAAATACAAAACGCCCGATGAAGTACATCGAGCGTTTTAGTTAAAAAGTGTCAACCCATATCAGGACGGGTCAGTCATAGTAATACATCAAAGAATTACTTAGTACCGAAGATCTTATCACCTGCATCGCCTAGACCCGGAACGATGTAGCCTTTGTCATTAAGCTTCTCATCGATTGCCGCAGTGTATAGCTCAACATCTGGGTGTGCTTTTTCTAGCGCTTCAATACCTTCTGGTGCAGCAACAAGTACCAGCACTTTGATTTGGTTACAACCTTTCTCTTTTAGGAGATCGATCGTAGCAATCATAGAACCACCTGTTGCAAGCATTGGGTCAACAACAAGCGCAATACGCTCCTCGATGTTTGAAGCAAGCTTGTTGAAGTAAGGAACTGGCTCAAGCGTTTCTTCATCACGGTAAATACCCACAACACTGATACGTGCGCTTGGCATGTGCTCAAGAACTCCATCCATCATGCCTAGACCTGCACGTAGGATTGGCACTACGGTTACTTTTTTACCTTTAATCTGGTCTACTTCTACCGGACCGTTCCAACCATCAATGGTCACTTTTTCTGTTTCAAAGTCTGACGTTGCTTCGTAAGTAAGTAGGCTACCGACCTCAGTCGCTAACTCACGAAAACGTTTTGTGCTGATGTCACCTTCTCTCATTAGACCAATTTTATGTTTTACTAGAGGGTGCTTTACTTCAACAACTTTCATGTCCATCTCCGGCTATAGTTGGCAATATTTAAACAAACCTTCAGATTATACATGATTTTCACAGGGATATCAGGATAAATCACTAAAGAAAAAAACAGACGCAAACGTTTGCTATCTATGTTTAAGCACTGTTAGAATAGCGCCGTTTTCATATCCAACTTAATACCGAGGACTTCCCTGTGAGTGGTAACAACTCTTCTCTTAGCTATAAAGACGCTGGTGTAGATATTGATGCAGGCAACGCGCTTGTGGATCGTATTAAGGGTGCGGTAAAACGTACTCGTCGCCCTGAAGTTATGGGTGGTATCGGTGGTTTTGGCGCGCTATGCGAATTGCCAACTAAATACAAACAACCTGTACTGGTTTCTGGTACTGATGGCGTTGGCACAAAACTTCGCCTAGCACTGGATATGAACAAGCACGACACGATCGGCATCGACCTAGTGGCAATGTGTGTAAATGATCTTATCGTGCAAGGCGCAGAGCCACTGTTTTTCCTAGATTACTATGCAACAGGCAAACTAGACGTTGATACCGCAGCGGATGTTGTTTCAGGTATCGCTGAAGGGTGTGTTCAAGCAGGTTGTGCCCTAATTGGTGGCGAAACTGCGGAGATGCCTGGCATGTATGAAGGCGAAGACTACGACGTAGCTGGTTTCTGTGTTGGCGTAGTAGAAAAAGAAGACGTGATTGACGGCACGAAAGTCGCTGCTGGTGATGCACTTATCGCTGTTGGCTCAAGCGGCCCACACTCAAACGGTTACTCCCTTATCCGTAAGATCCTAGAAGTATCTGGTGCAGATAAGAGCGAAGAGCTAGCAGGCCGCACTATTGGTGAGCACCTACTGGAACCAACAAAAATTTACATCAAGTCAGCACTTAAGATGATTGAGAAACACGACATCCATGCGATTTCTCATATCACTGGTGGTGGTTTCTGGGAAAACATCCCACGCGTACTGCCTGAAGGCACGAAAGCAGTTATCGATGGTAACAGTTGGGAATGGCCAGTTATCTTCAAGTGGCTACAAGAGAAAGGCAACGTCGACACACACGAAATGTACCGCACATTCAACTGTGGTGTAGGTCTAATCGTCGCACTACCGAAAGACCAGGCAGATGCAGCAGTTGCTCTTCTTAAAGAAGAAGGCGAAAACGCGTGGGTGATTGGTCAAATCGCACAAGCAGACGCGAACGAAGAGCAAGTTGAAATCCAATAATTTGCAAATCGAGCTCAAAAGATAAGAAGAATGAGGACACTAGATGACTAGGTCCTCATTTTGCTATCTAGGACACTAAAAACCATTCTATTAGTAGGTAGTTTAGAAGCTACATAACTCCAACCTACAATACCAAGGCGCTCTCGACATCATGAAAAACCATACCCTAAAAAACATTGTGGTCCTCATCTCGGGTAACGGAAGTAACCTGCAAGCTATCTTGGAAGCTTGCGAAGACAGCATGCCAAACGCACGAGTGGCAGCCGTGTTCTCTAACAAAGCAGATGCTTTTGGTTTAGAACGTGCAAAAAAGTTTGATGTGGACGGTCACTTTGTCGACCCTAAAGCATTCAGCTCGCGTGAAAGCTTTGATGCAGAGCTAATGAGTCAAATAGATGAATACCAACCAGACGTGATTATTCTTGCTGGTTACATGCGCATTCTGAGCAGCGCATTTGTTTCTCATTACATGGGTAAGATGATCAATATCCACCCTTCTCTTCTACCAAAATATCCTGGGCTACACACACACCAGAGAGCAATTGATGCTAGCGACAAAGAACATGGTACTAGTGTGCACTTTGTAACGGAAGAGCTTGATGGTGGCCCTGTCATACTGCAAGCAAAAGTTCCTGTGTTCGAAGACGATGATGCTAGTGTACTTGCGGCACGTGTTCAGGCGCAGGAGCACCGAATCTACCCTATGGTGGCAAAGTGGCTGGTAGACGAGCGGTTGATCATGAAGGATGGTAAAGCCTATTTAGATGGCAAAGAGCTTGGCGTACATGGGTACGCCTCCGATGAGTAGCCCTGAAAACGGAACTCCAAACACAAAAGAGCAGCCTGAGGGCTGCTCTTTTGTGTTTTCAATACTTATAAACTTGATTCAAGAAAACCATGGTGAGACTAGAAACCTAAAACCCAACATTCTAAAAAATCCCATAACCACTTGAGTAACATAACACTCGGAAAGTAGATTCTGAATCTGGTTCGTTCCTCACCGTTCAGAATGACGTAGTCTTTTATGAAAAATTTCTATCAGTTACGTCTTTACAGCAAGCCTTAGTAAGACTAGGACTCAACAACCAGCACTCTAGGAAATAAGAATGCTCATCCGTATCCGCCCTCGGCTTAAAACGTGACCCGTCCTGATATGGGTTGACACTTTTTAACTAAAACGCTCGATGTACTTCATCGGGCGTTTTGTATTGTAAAGCCGTATGAGGCCTCATTTGATTATAGATATCTACGGACTCTGCTACCATC
>NZ_JAKKCS010000046.1:0-2989 GCF_021728075.1 Vibrio sp. D54
ATCAACTCGAAACTCCTTCGGGTTGTATGGTTAAGTGACTAAGCGTACACGGTGGATGCCTTGGCAGTCAGAGGCGATGAAGGACGTATTAACTTGCGATAAGCCCAGATTAGGTAGTAAAAACCATTTGAGTCTGGGATTTCCGAATGGGGAAACCCAATACCATAAGGTATTACTGTTGAGTGAATACATAGCTCAACAGGGCGAACCGGGGGAACTGAAACATCTAAGTACCCCGAGGAAAAGAAATCAACCGAGATTCCGAAAGTAGCGGCGAGCGAAATTGGACTAGCCCTTAAGCTTTACACGCGTTAGACGAACAGCCTGGAAAGGCCGACGATACAGGGTGATAGTCCCGTAGTTGACGACGTGTGTTCAGTGAAATCGAGTAGGGCGGGACACGTGATATCCTGTCTGAATATGGGGGGACCATCCTCCAAGGCTAAATACTACTGACTGACCGATAGTGAACCAGTACCGTGAGGGAAAGGCGAAAAGAACCCCTGTGAGGGGAGTGAAATAGAACCTGAAACCGTGTACGTACAAGCAGTAGGAGCAGGCTTTGTCCTGTGACTGCGTACCTTTTGTATAATGGGTCAGCGACTTATATTCAGTGGCAAGGTTAACCATCTAGGGGAGCCGTAGGGAAACCGAGTCTTAACTGGGCGTTCAGTCTCTGGATATAGACCCGAAACCAGGTGATCTAGCCATGGGCAGGTTGAAGGTTGAGTAACATCAACTGGAGGACCGAACCGACTAATGTTGAAAAATTAGCGGATGACTTGTGGCTAGGGGTGAAAGGCCAATCAAACCTGGAGATAGCTGGTTCTCCCCGAAAGCTATTTAGGTAGCGCCTCGGACGAATACTACTGGGGGTAGAGCACTGTTAAGGCTAGGGGGTCATCCCGACTTACCAACCCTTTGCAAACTCCGAATACCAGTAAGTACTATCCGGGAGACACACGGCGGGTGCTAACGTCCGTCGTGGAGAGGGAAACAACCCAGACCGCCAGCTAAGGTCCCAAATTACTACTAAGTGGGAAACGATGTGGGAAGGCTCAGACAGCCAGGATGTTGGCTTAGAAGCAGCCATCATTTAAAGAAAGCGTAATAGCTCACTGGTCGAGTCGGCCTGCGCGGAAGATGTAACGGGGCTAAGTAGTAAACCGAAGCTGCGGCAATGCACTTTTAGTGCATTGGGTAGGGGAGCGTTCTGTAAGCGGTTGAAGGTGTGTGGTAACGCATGCTGGACGTATCAGAAGTGCGAATGCTGACATGAGTAACGATAAAGGGGGTGAAAAACCTCCTCGCCGGAAGACCAAGGGTTCCTGTCCAACGTTAATCGGGGCAGGGTAAGTCGACCCCTAAGGCGAGGCCGAAAGGCGTAGTCGATGGGAAACGGGTTAATATTCCCGTACTTCTTACAATTGCGATGGGGGGACGGAGAAGGCTAGGTGGGCCTGGCGACGGTTGTCCAGGTTCAAGTGCGTAGGCTGAGAAATTAGGTAAATCCGGTTTCTCTTAAGGCTGAGACACGACGTCGAGCATCTACGGATGTGAAGTCATTGATGCCATGCTTCCAGGAAAAGCCTCTAAGCTTCAGATTGTAAGGAATCGTACCCCAAACCGACACAGGTGGTCGGGTAGAGAATACCAAGGCGCTTGAGAGAACTCGGGTGAAGGAACTAGGCAAAATGGTACCGTAACTTCGGGAGAAGGTACGCTCTCGACGGTGAAGTCCCTCGCGGATGGAGCTATTGAGAGTCGCAGATACCAGGTGGCTGCAACTGTTTATTAAAAACACAGCACTGTGCAAAATCGCAAGATGACGTATACGGTGTGACGCCTGCCCGGTGCCGGAAGGTTAATTGATGGGGTTAGACTTCGGTCGAAGCTCTTGATCGAAGCCCCGGTAAACGGCGGCCGTAACTATAACGGTCCTAAGGTAGCGAAATTCCTTGTCGGGTAAGTTCCGACCTGCACGAATGGCGTAATGATGGCCACGCTGTCTCCACCCGAGACTCAGTGAAATTGAAATCGCTGTGAAGATGCAGTGTACCCGCGGCTAGACGGAAAGACCCCGTGAACCTTTACTACAGCTTGGCACTGAACATTGACCCTACATGTGTAGGATAGGTGGGAGGCTTTGAAACGCAGTCGCTAGATTGCGTGGAGCCGTCCTTGAAATACCACCCTTGTAGTGTTGATGTTCTAACGTTGACCCCTTATCGGGGTTGCGGACAGTGCCTGGTGGGTAGTTTGACTGGGGCGGTCTCCTCCCAAAGCGTAACGGAGGAGCACGAAGGTGGGCTAATCACGGTTGGACATCGTGAGGTTAGTGCAATGGCATAAGCCCGCTTGACTGCGAGAATGACAATTCGAGCAGGTGCGAAAGCAGGTCATAGTGATCCGGTGGTTCTGAATGGAAGGGCCATCGCTCAACGGATAAAAGGTACTCCGGGGATAACAGGCTGATACCGCCCAAGAGTTCATATCGACGGCGGTGTTTGGCACCTCGATGTCGGCTCATCACATCCTGGGGCTGAAGTCGGTCCCAAGGGTATGGCTGTTCGCCATTTAAAGTGGTACGCGAGCTGGGTTTAGAACGTCGTGAGACAGTTCGGTCCCTATCTGCCGTGGGCGTTGGAGAATTGAAAGGGGCTGCTCCTAGTACGAGAGGACCGGAGTGGACGAACCTCTGGTGTTCGGGTTGTGTCGCCAGACGCATTGCCCGGTAGCTAAGTTCGGGATCGATAACCGCTGAAAGCATCTAAGCGGGAAGCGAGCCTTGAGATGAGTTCTCCCTGATACTTTAAGTATCCTAAAGGGTTGTCGTAGACTACGACGTTGATAGGCAGGGTGTGTAAGCGTTGTGAGGCGTTGAGCTAACCTGTACTAATTGCCCGTGAGGCTTAACCATACAACACCCAAGGGGTTTTGATGGACTCAATGAAAGAACATTGAATGTGTAAGAACGAGAATTAAAAAA
>NZ_JAKKCS010000047.1:0-2987 GCF_021728075.1 Vibrio sp. D54
AAGCGAACTGCTTCTTTACGGAATTCTTCGGTGTACGCTGGATTACGATGTTTAGCCATAAATCACCTCTCAATTAGACCCTAGATCTAACTTAGTAAAGTGTCTACTAAACGTGGGGTACTCGGAAACCTAACGCCCTGCTAAGGGGTGAGCAACGCAATACAAAAGCCGCCGCATACCACCTTAATCACTAAATTCAACGCATAGTGAAAATGCCACGCGTTGCGAATCCCTCTTGAGCAGTTTGTTAGTTTGCAAACCCAAGGAGTTGATTTTACGTTATTTTAAATTTTGAAAACAACAAGCTTTATGTGCTTTGATGCACTTAAGTCAGGCTTAGTCTCAAAGCGGCAACTCAATGAAACCACTTGGAACAAACAACGTGGCAGAAACCGAACTCACAACACCAAAAAACGCTTTTGGAAAACCAATCTCACAGTGCGGACTTTCAACAAAGCCACTGAAACCACGTGAACTTTCCACACCAGAGAAAACACCATTTCAGCGAGTAAATCGGCTTTTGTACCAACAAACTCAACGAGCAGAGTTTCAGCAAAAAAGTTCAACGCAGTTAACCCAAAACTCGCCACATCAAAGAACAAATCAACCGTTGAAACGATACCAATTTTGGATTTTCACCACGCAAGTTAACACTAAAATTGAGAGCCAATACGACAACTTAAACTTTGAACTTTTACCACTAGACCTTGCGATATAGCTGCGTTTTTCCTCTTGCAAACTAACGCCTTGTTAAAGTGTGAGGCACGCAATACCGAAGGTTCCGTATAACACCTTAACCACTAAAGCTAACGCATAGTAAAAATGCCACGCGTGCCGAATCACTCTTGAACAATTTGTTATACGAATTTCTTCAGTGCCAACACTTGCTGTTCAAATAACTCACAATCTGACTTTGAGTATGACTTGGCGACATTAACCCATTGAACGCCCGTTTCATCTATGTGGCGAAACTCGACTTGAAGTGCATATTTAGAACAACGAAAAAGAGCAAAAACCAAACCTACAACCGTCAGACTAAGAACTAAAACTAGTAGCCATTGTGGCACCTCTTCCAACCTTGGAATAACTAACCAAACTGCCCCTGAAAAAACACACACCCAGAATAAAACTTGACCTAAATTATCAAGAAAACTTAACTTTTTAACCCTAACATTATTTATCTTAGACAAAGGATATGAGTCTTTCTTAAACCTGAACTCTTTTGAATCCAAGTTAAAATCAGTATTTTTGTACATAATTTCCCTCTATTCGTATCACGCCGCGTTAAGTGGTGAGCAACGCATACCACCGCAATTAAAGTATTGTGCCGTAAACACTAAAGTTGAATTAAACCGAAAATGCCGAGCGTTGGGAATCCGTCTTAAACGCTTTGTTATGTGCCGGATTTACGTGACCTAGCTCTCAAATAAGTCCAACTTCTCGTTCACGTATTCCATGATCTGATCGTAGAAGAACTCATCAATTTTACCTGCTACGACAAAGCAAAGTAGATAAGAAGATACAAAGTGAAACTTGTACTGTTTTCTCGAATTAGGATCGAGTGACCAGTCTGTTTTAACTTGCTCATCAATTTCGCTATTCATCATTTCAAACAGAGCATCATTGTCCATATGATTTCTTTTAGAGTAAAAAACTGATGCTAGCTGATACATATTTTCCTTCGGAATTTATCCAGAAGCAATCGCATGCAGAGCTTCATCCAGTGCTTCACTCGCTTCCATCAACCACTTTTCCATCGAATATTTCTCCGTTTCCGAACTGGCACATAACGCCTTGTTAAGGTGTGAGGCACGCAACACCTAAGCATCCGCATACCACCTTAACCACTAAAATAAACGCATAGTAAAAATGCCACGCGTGCCGAATCACTCTTGAACAATTTGTTATAGCTTTTCTAACTTGGCAAATGAACTTGCAAGCAACTTAATCTCTCCGGTTTCATGAAGCCAAACATAAACCTCGGGCTTGAACTGTTCTGACTCTTTTAAGAAAACCATTTGATCACCAAGACCGTTACTAGCAATAGCCAATGCATGATGAGGAAAGTTGCCAAAACCAAAACACGCCTTGGTTTCTGCAATAATGTGGTTACAAGTACGAGCTAGCCTTTTTCGATCGGAGTTGTCCTTGATTGGGTAAAGCTCCCAGTCATCTTCTTCGGTCGTTGCCTCACCACCATTGTCAGTCTTCATCGATTCACGATAATCATGAGGGAGCCTTGCACCAAGCTCCACCTCAGTATTAACTAATTGTTCTTCTGTTAAGTTGAATGCCATTTTTACTCCAAAGCTATAACGCCTTGCTAAGGTGTGAGTAACGCAATACAAAAGCTACCGCACAGCGCCTTAATCACCATAAGCCACCGCAAAGTAAAAATGCCACGCGTTACGAATCACTCTTAAGCAATTTGTTAGTACATGCGCTACTTCTATTTATGCGCTCCAAGATATTGAAAAGTCGCATGATATGAAAGGCTTTGAACACTGAAGTGAGACGGGCAGCTACAAAACTTTACCGCCATTGAGAGACGAAAGTTGGCTAGAAGAAAAACGCACTAAACTGCCCTACTTTTACTGGCTTCAAATTAGAAAAGGATTCTTTCCTCGTACTTGAACAGCCACACCAAAAATAATCAAGGTTCTCTCAAAAGCCACCACGAAAATGAAAAAGCGCCAAAGAAATAGCCTAAGAGTTAGAAACCGTAAACGGTGAAATCAACGCGAACACTCCGCATATAGTGCCACCGGAAAGAACGTGAAAGGCACTAACTGAAAGGTGTAAAAACGAGCGCCAAAACAGATAAACACCAAAACTGATGACCTTTGATATCAAACCCGTACTAACGCCGCATTAAGGTGTGAGCAGCGCTTGGCTCTACTTGAGCGAAGCGAAAACGCCAAGCGTTGCGAATCACTCTTAAATGCTTTGTTAGGGCACTGTTCTCAAAGATGGCCACCTTACTAGCC
>NZ_JAKKCS010000048.1:0-2802 GCF_021728075.1 Vibrio sp. D54
TCAACCTCATCAACTACAGTGAGTTTAAAAGCGAGGGAGTAATCGCGCTGAGTTCTTTTAGTTGTTGATTTCATAACACTCTCCAATTTTGGGGGTGGAAAGTGTCAACCTTATTTAGGACGGTACATTCAACTAAAAAAAGCCAGGTAAAAACCTAGCTTTTTAATTCAATCGGCCATCTCTGAAATCAGCTTAAACCACCAAGACAAATATACTTTGTCTCCAGATATTCATCGAGTCCTTGCTTAGCACCTTCCCGTCCAACACCCGACTCTTTAACTCCACCAAATGGAGCCACTTCAGTAGAGATGATCCCTTCATTAATTCCAACCATGCCGTACTCTAAACCTTCACTAAAAGTCACAATACGCTTCAAGCTATTCGTATAGAAATAGCAAGCCAAACCATATTCTGTATCGTTCGCCATTTCGAGAACTTGATCATCATTTTCAAAGGTAACAATAGGCAACACAGGCCCGAATAGCTCTTGCTGAACAATCGACATATTCTGCGTCACACTATCCAAAAGAACGGGCTCCATAAAGCGACCAGGCCGTCTCTGTGGAGAGTTAGCAATAGAGGCTCCTTCTTGTACAGCTTGATCGATCACCGCCTCTAGTCGATGCTTAGAGGCCATCGTAATAACAGGACCTAATGTGACACCTTTCTCTAAACCATTGCCAAGCTTTAATTTGCTTAACTTCGACAATACTTTATCAATAAAAGCTTGTTTTACATTTTTATGAACATATAGCCGATTGGTACAAACACATGTTTGCCCTGCATTACGGAACTTCGACGCGACAAGCCCTTCCGCAGCCGCATCTAAGTCTGCATCTTCAAACACGATGAAAGGCGCATTACCACCCAACTCCATCGACACCGCCTTGACTGAATCACTGGCTTGCTTCATCAAAATTTTCCCGACTCGCGTAGACCCCGTAAAAGAGATCTTCTGAATCCTAGGATCAGTACTTAGTACTTGACCAAACTCAGCAGCCTGCTCCGACACCACGACAGAAAGCAGTTCTTTAGGGATACCAGCCTGATAAGCTAATTCAACAACAGCAATTGCAGTGAGAGGGGTAAGCTCTGATGGCTTGATCAACATGCCACAACCTGCCGCTAGGGCTGGTGCTGCTTTTCTTGTAATCATCGCAATAGGGAAGTTCCAAGGTGTAATTGCAGCGCATACTCCCACAGGCTGGCGAATTGCAGATAGACGTCTATCTGTCGTGGGGGCAGGAATAACTTCGCCATAAGCACGTTTTGCTTCTTCTGAGAACCACTCGACAAAAGAGGCACCATACATCACTTCCCCTTTGCTCTCAGCTAAAGGTTTACCCTGCTCTAAGGTAATAATCGTGGCTATGTCTTCTGCATTATCAAGAAGTAGTTGATACCACCCCCTCAAACGACGAGAGCGCTCTTTGGCACTTAATTTAGCCCAACGGACTTGCTCCGTTTTGCACTGACCAATGAGATCATCTAACTCATCAAGAGTACTAGGCTTTAACCGAATTAACTCTTGCTCAGTTGCAGGGTTGATGACTACAATTCCCTCACCGGAAGACCATTGTTTAAATACAGATTTCAGCGTTTCATTTTTTATTTGTTGCATCATCAAACATACTCCTCAAGAACTCCTCTTAGGTTAATCGCTACTAGCAAGTTCAGCAAAGAAAACAAAGTTTTCTAAAAGGCATTAATTTTCGGAAGACTTAGCTCTCTTTCTCACTATATTTCGGGAAATTGCGTAATCCACGCAACGACGGCCCCGCTCTAAACATGGAGGCAATGAATGTTTGAGAAATAAGATGTAGAAAATTATTGTTTAAGAGAGACGCTAACAAAACACGCAGTACGGAAGACTATTCATTCTATTACGGTTGAGGGCGAGTGTTATAAATACTCATTGTTCAAATGACCAACCTTTCAACGAGGACATGATACAAACTCGGAGTAATTGGAAGTGCAGGCAGCAGGCTCATCTTCCTGAGAAACTCATGCGCCAAAAGGGTCAAGATAGTCGCATTGTATCGCCTTCAATGTGTAAATACATTTCTAGGGAACACGACCAAACGAAAAAGCCCCAGTCTTTCGACTAGGGCTTAATATAAGTGGCGGAGTGGACGGGACTCGAACCCGCGACCCCCGGCGTGACAGGCCGGTATTCTAACCAACTGAACTACCACTCCGCAGTGGTATCACTCGCTTTAATAAGCAAGTGTCCGCTTTTGTCTTCACTTTTCGAAAAAGTGAAAATAAAACTAAAGCCTGGCGATGTCCTACTCTCACATGGGGAACCCCCACACTACCATCGGCGCTATTTCGTTTCACTTCTGAGTTCGGCATGGAAATCAGGTGGGTCCAAAATGCTATGGTCGCCAAGCAAAATTCTTTACATTTTGTTTTAGGCTTTAATTTAAAACATAAAACAAACAATAAATGGTGCTGATACCCAGAATCGAACTGGGGACCTCATCCTTACCAAGGATGCGCTCTACCGACTGAGCCATATCAGCACATTATTTGCGTCCGTGAGGACTAAAAAAGCCCGCTTTTACAAACGGGCTCTCTTAACTTTTGTCTTCGCCTCTTTAAAAAGGCGAAAACTAAATTTAAAGCCTGGCGATGTTCTACTCTCACATGGGGAAGCCCCACACTACCATCGACGCTATTTCGTTTCACTTCTGAGTTCGGCATGGAAATCAGGTGGGTCCAAAACGCTATGGTCGCCAAGCAAATTCTTTAATCTGGAAAGCTGTTTTTTAATTCTCGTTCTTACACATTCAATGTTCT
>NZ_JAKKCS010000049.1:0-2560 GCF_021728075.1 Vibrio sp. D54
ATAAGCTAACAAAGCGTTAAAGACGGATTCGCAACGCGTGGCATTTTTCGTTTGCTTTAGCTTTAGTGTGTACGGCACAATATTTCAGGTCGGTGGTCTGAGTTGCTCACCACTTAACGCGGCGTTATGTTCTCATCACTAAAAAGTAGATATGGGTCGAGTTTGGGGCTTTTACATGAAATTGCCGTCTAAGACTCTTTCATACTGTTCGAGTGGAGGAGCATATGAAAGAGTTAAAATTAACCAACGCAGTGATCATGTTCATTTTAGGAATGGTTATCGCGGGTTTAGTGTCAAAAGGTAGGTTTTTAGGGACGGCGTTCAAATATCCATCAGACTTTATGTTCATTGTGTTTGGCGTTTTACTAGCATACCTGATTTCTGTCAATTCAATTAAGTACTTGCAGAAAGGCTATTGGAAAGAGTCAGCATTGATGTACCCAATTTATTATTATGGTTCATTTGGGCTTTTTGCAGATGGTCATTTGGCTGGTTGGACACATAGTGACAGTATGGGTGAAAAGCTAATGATGTCTCAAATATACATTTTTACATCACTATTTTCGGTATTTGTTCCACTGATTATCGCGGTAATATCGGCTGCTCACATTATCCTATTGAGATCAGAGGTGAAAAAACACCGAACATAACAAAGCATTTAAGACGGATTCGCAACGCTCGGCATTTTCGGTTTGCTTCGACTTAAGTGTTTACGGCACAATGCGGTAAGTGCAGTTGTCTGCGCTGCTCACCACTTAATGCGGCGTTATGCGACTGGGCAAATTATTCTCTTACTCTCTTTCTTGTCCTCTCCACCCTTTCGTTTTTGGTTGTCGGCAAATTGGCATTGTCGGCTCAAATTCTTGAATTACTCGGACCGTAAAGTATGCCAAGGTTCGTGTGTTGCCTCATTTAAATTTGGAGTCGGCTAGCGGTAGGTTGGTCGTGCGCAAAGTGTGGTGAGGGCAAGTTCTTAGAGGCTGTCGTTTTTGCTGTCCGTCCGCTTCATTGAGTTTCAGGTAGCCAAAGCTGCATCGTGCGCTTCAATTCACTGTTCGTCACTTGAGGAAACCTGGTGAATCTATAGTGACTTGGGTTGTTCGGTGAATCAAAAAAAGTGTTTGGTTTGTTTGTGGTTTTTGGTGTCTGAGGTAATCTTTATCTGCCCAACTTGGCTTGGTCGGTGAATTCGCATAACAAGCAATTTAAGCAGATTCACAACGCTCGGCATTATTGGTTTGTATTGGCTTGGGTGTTTACGGTGCAATAATTTAGGCAGTTGGTGGCGTTGTTCACTACTTAATTGGGCGTTAAATGTCGGGAGGCGGTATGTACACTGGATATTGGATCGATGATGGTTTTATTTGGGGACCATCTGAGTCAGGTAGGTTTTGGATTGATGATGGATGGGTTTGGGGGCCATATAATTCAGGAAAGTGGTGGATAGAAGATAATTGGATTTGGGGTCCAACCGATGGTGGCAAGTTCTGGATAGATGGTGGTCACATTTATGGTCCTTCGAAAATACTACCGTGGTTAAAGAAATAGGAGTTTCTAATGACAGAATGGGTAAATGTTAGTTCAACAGCAATTCGCCGAATTGGATATGAAGCTGAGTCTATGCGAATGTATATTGACTTTGAAGATAGTGACCCTGTCTATACATTTTGTAGAGTTCCTGAGAGTGTTTTTAGAGAGTTTATTAGCGCAAGGTCAGTTGGTCGCTATTATCACCAATATATAAAAGATCGATACGACTGCTGAAAACATTTAACAAACTGTTTAAGAGTGATTCGCAACGCGTGGCATTTTCACTATGCGTTGCGTTTAGTGTTTAAGGTGGTATGCGGAAGCTTCGGCATTGCGTTGCTCACACCTTAACAGGGCGTTAGTACTGGATTAGCATCAAAGGTAATAGTTTTCGGAGTTTATCGGTTTCTCTGCTTTGCTTTACACCTGAAAAACTGTGCCTTTCACGTTCTCTCCGGTGGCACTATATGTGGAGTGTTCGTTGTTATTTTGCCGTTTACGGTTTCTAACTTTTTGGCTATTTCTTTGGCGCGGTTTCTTTGATGTTGTTGGTTTCAGCATCAAAAATGTAGTTTCATTGTCGCTTCGGTTGAGTTCCGTGATCGTATCCTTTGCTAATTTGAAACCGGTAAAAAAGGGTAGTTAGGCATGTTTTTCTCTTAGCCAATTTACGTCTTGAAGCTAGTTTTCAATTTGACAGCTGTCCGTTTGGTTTCAGTGTTTTAAGCCATAAATTTCGTGCTATATTTCAATATCTTGGTGTGTGCCAAAGGCTTTATGTGCAGCGTACTAACAAACAATTCAAGAGGGATTCGTAACGCGTGGCATTTTCACTATGCGTTAATTTTAGTGATTAAGGTGGTTTGCGGTAGCATCGGTGTTGCGTTACTCACCCCTTAATTGGGCGTTAGTTTGCAAGAGGAAAAACGCAGCTATATCGCAGGATCTAGTGGTAAAAGCTCAAAGTCGAAATTGTCGTATCGGCGTTCAATTTCAGTGTTAACGAGCGTGGTGAAAATCCAAAATTGGC